>NZ_JAFMPV010000001.1:0-483739 GCF_049132105.1 Pseudomonas sp. NFX15 | reverse complement strand
TGGTCGCCTGAAAACGGCTACTCGAATCACTTCGAGGCAGAGCGCGACGTAATGGACTTTATCGCTCATTACAACCACAGACGCTGTCACACCGCCTCGAACAACCTGCCGCCAGCCATCTTTGAAACGCTAGCGGCGTAATACTCCTACAGAATGGTCTAAAAAAACTGGACCACTTCAAGCCAGCTCCTACAGCGGTCACTGTGAATCATCGGGCTTTGTGGAAATGAACAATAATCCGCAACACCGCTTGTGCAGCGGACCGGCGTTATTGTTCATGGCGGCTGGCAGCATGTGGGCATTGGAACTGGAGAATTCCCATGAAAATCGTGATCGCCCCCGACTCGTTCAAGGACAGCCTCAGCGCCCAAGGCGTGGCCGATGCCATTGCATTGGGATTGGCGCAGGTCTGGCCTGATGCGCAATTGATCAAATGCCCGATGGCCGACGGCGGGGAAGGGACTGTCGAGTCGATCCTGGCCGCGTGCGAAGGCGAGCAGCGCCGCACCCTGGTGCGCGGGCCGCTGGGGGCCACGGTGGAAGCCGCCTGGGGCTGGTTGCCCCAGAGCCACACAGCGATCATCGAAATGGCCGAGGCCAGCGGTTTGCAATTGGTCCCGCTGGCGCAACGGGATGCGTGCATCAGCAGCACCTTCGGGACCGGGCAATTGATCCGCGCCGCGCTGGATGCCGGTGCACAACGGGTGATCCTGGCGATTGGCGGCAGCGCGACCAATGATGGCGGCGCCGGTGCCATGCAGGCCTTGGGCGTGAAACTCCTCGACTTCCAGGGGCAGACGCTGTCACCGGGCGGCCTCGCCTTGGCGCAGTTGGCCCGCGTCGACCTGAGCGACATCGATCCGCGTCTGGCCCAGGTGCGCTTCGACATCGCCGCCGACGTCAACAACCCGCTGTGCGGCCCCCATGGTGCCTCGGCGATCTTCGGCCCGCAAAAAGGCGCCTCGCCCGTGCAGGTCGAGCAACTGGACCGCGCCCTGGGACACTTTGCCGACCATTGCGCGACAGCCTTGAACAACGACGTGCGCGACGAGCCGGGCAGTGGCGCGGCGGGCGGCCTGGGGTTTGCCGCCAAGGCGTTCCTTGGTGCGCAATTCAAGGCTGGGGTCGAGGTGGTAGCCGAACTCGTGGGCCTGGCTGACGCCGTTGCAGGCGCCGATCTGGTGATCACCGGTGAAGGGCGTTTCGATGCGCAAACCCTGCGCGGCAAGACGCCCTTTGGTGTGGCGCGGGTCGCCCGGGAACAGGGCGTGCCGATCATCGTCATCGCCGGCACGTTGGGCGAGGGCTATCAGGCACTGTACGAACATGGCATCGACGCTGCGTTTGCCTTGGCGAGCGGGCCGATGACCCTTGAGCAGGCCTGCGCCGAGGCGCCGCGTTTGCTGCGTGAGCGGGCGACCGATGTGGCGCGGGTCTGGCGGGTGGCTGCCAGATAATTCCCTGAACCCCGCAACCCCTGTAGGAGCGAGCTTGCTCGCGAAGGTCGTGAACGATAACGCGTGCTGTCTGAACAAGCGCGGCGCTTTCAAGTCCTTCGAGCAGGCTCGCTCCTACAAGACTCCCGTTATTCAGGCGGATCAATCTGATCCAGCACCCGGTTCGCCGTGATCTCCGCCAGCATCACGCTGTTGGAAATTCCCAGCAGCGCATTGCGCGATCCACCGTCCAGGTGATCCACCAACTGGTGGACCATCACGTCGACTGACGCCAGCGTTTCAACCAGATACACCACCAGGGTTTCGGTCGTGGCTTCAGGGTTCACGGTAAACAGTGAACCGGGAGTACGCGGCGTGGCCTTGATGTCGGCGATCGAGGGAAAGTGAAAGGCGAGGGCGCGTTCGGCGGCTTCGTTGAGTTTTTTTGAATCGGGTTCGTACGGGGAAACCGGATCGGTGTCCGGTGGGTTGGGTGTGACTTTGAACATAAGCTAGATCCTATTGTGGAGTGCCACCCCTCTTGCGACTAAACGAAAGGGGAGGCAGCTGTACGCAGGTTAGTCGACCGGGGATCTAGCAAACCGGCGCGCCCGAAGGCGCCCTGCGCACAGCTACCATCAAGTGCAAGCATGGGAATGCCTGACTGACAGAGCTTGTGCACTTCACTAGAAAACCACCGGGCGACTAAACCCGATCACTGACAATCAGTGACGCGAATCAAGTTACCGATGGGCTCCAAGGCGCACAAGCCGGCGGATTCTGGCGTACCCGTAGGCAATGGCGCAAGGTCTTGTAGCTTGCATGAAGTAACCTTAAACGCCTTTAAACAGGCGCCCGCGGCTGGCGTGTTTCGCGATTTGAGATAGGGTTGAGGCAAGGAACCGCGCCACAGGAGAACACCATGCGCTACGCAGCCTTGACCCAACGAATCGCCGGTGACGGAGCGGCGGCCTGGCAGATTCACGATCGAGCGCTGGCGCTGCGCGAGCAGGGTGTCGATGTCTTGCTGCTGTCGATCGGCGACCCGGATTTCGACACGCCACAACCCATCGTCCAGGCCGCGATTGGCAGTTTGCTGGCCGGCGACACGCACTACCCGGCGGTGCGCGGCAGCCAGGGTTTGCGCGACAGCATCGCCCGGCATCATCGCCAGCGCAGTGGCCAGGCAGTGGATGCCCGGCACGTGATCGTCTTCCCCGGGGCGCAGTGCGCGGTCTATTCGGTCGTGCAATGCCTGCTCGACCCGGGAGACGAAGTGCTCGTCGCCGAACCGATGTACGTGACCTACGAAGGCGTGTTCGGTGCCTGCGGGGCGAAAGTGGTGCCGGTGCCGGTGCGTTCGCAGAACGGCTTTAGGGTCGATCCGGCGGATGTCGTGGCACTGATCACGCCGAACACCCGCGCGATGTTGCTCAACAGTCCGAACAACCCCTCCGGCGCCAGCCTGCCGATGAAGAGCTGGAAAGCGCTGGCCGAATTGTGCATTCGCCATGACCTGTGGTTAATCAGCGACGAGGTGTACAGCGAACTGCTGTTCGAGGGCGAACACATCAGCCCCGCGAGTTTGCCGGGCATGGCCGAACGCACGGCGACCATCAACAGCCTGTCGAAATCCCACGCCATGAGTGGCTGGCGGGTGGGTTGGGTGATCGGGCCGCCATCGCTGTGTGAACATTTGGTAAATCTGTCGTTGTGCATGCTGTTCGGCATTCCGGATTTCATCCAGAACGCCGCGCAATTGGCACTGGATGAAAACCTGCCGCACGTGGCGCTGATGCGAGAGGAGTACCGCCAGCGTCGCGACCTGGTGTGCGCCAGTCTGGATCTGTGCCCTGGTATCCGGGCGATTCGCCCCGATGGCGGCATGTTCGTGATGGTCGACGTGCGCCAGACCGGGTTGTCGGCCCAGCATTTCGCCGAGCGGCTGCTGGATGGCTATGGCGTTTCGGTGCTGGCCGGCGAAGCCTTCGGGCCGAGTGCAGCGGGGCACATTCGCATCGGCCTGGTGGTGGACCGGCCGAAGCTGGCGGACGCCTGTCGACGTATTTCTCTGTGTGTAACGAACTTGCTCGAGGGGGCTGCGAGCCTGAGCTTTTCGGCGCGGTCTTGAGGTCTCCTTCGCCGTTTTGAACCCTGCGCCCCCATCCTTCCTGCGCAGGGAATCGTCCCCCACCTGTCAACTTTGACAGTATCGCTTTTTTTTCCATGAGTGCTTAATCCGCCCAAGGTCAGTTCGGCCTGCTGCGCGACGACGTTCATGAGGTTTGCCTGCAGCGCCCACGGTGTTGACCGACACAACGGCCGTAGCGTGGCCTATGGCTCAAATGGCGAAACAGGAGCACAAGAACATGTCGATCAAACAGGACCTACGAGAGTCACAAGAAGCGAACAGCGCCTACCTGAAAATGCGCTCCGAGTATCGGGCAAAGCTTGCCGATATGGAGTTGATAATTAGTCCGGATGATTATGCAGACGTCCCGACCAAGCTCCTTCATGGGCCTAAATTGAAGGTGAATAACGGGCTTAAGGTGAAAATTCCAAAGTGGTTGAATCTACCGCCACCCGGCCAGCCTGCAGAAGTAATTGAAGTCCAGATTGATCCGGGTACGGGGACGTTCCACTTTGCGGCAACACATTCTTTCGCTATCCCTGCGGGTGGTACTGACTTTCCCGAGGACTTCCCGTTTGAGATGACCATCCCGATCAATGTTCTGCCGGATGTCGCTACATGCAAGCTGCGATACATACACACCGATTTTCGAGGCGATGAAACCCCATCATTGGAAACCACGGTCATTTGCGATCGACTGCCACCTTATAATCACGATGCGCCAAAGGCTCCAGTATTTGCCGGGGATTATCTCGACGATACATCCCTGCCGGCCAATGGCAAGCTCACGCTCACCATCCCCGGCTACCCGGATTGGCAAGGCACCGATCAAATCGCCGTTTATCTGGTTGATGAAGACAACATCCCGGATGATCCGACCGCTACACCGCCGATTTATACTGATTTTGCCCCTGCACCGGGTATCACCGATAGTACCATCGAGATTGACGCCGCCAAGATCCGGGATTTTGGCGATGCCAAAGCGCTGATGACCTATGCCTTGCGCGATAAAGCGTTAAACGACAGCCCGCCGGCACTGTACAAAAAAGTCGGTCTCACGTTCGGGTCGCTGCCCACCAATTTCAAAAAGCCGCGTGTGCCGCAAGCCGTCCCTGGGCCGTTGACGATGAGGGGCAAGCTCAAGGCATTCGGATCAAGCCTTGTTCCAGCGCCTTGACCAGGGCGATCCAGCGTGATCTCACGCCGAATTTTCGGCGAATGTTGCAAAAGTGGTAGTTCACACCAGCCTCGGTACAGCTGATGATCCTTGCGATTTCCCAAGAAGATTTGCCCACTGAGCTCCACATCAGGACTTCTTTTTCCCGGGAGGTGAGCTTGATTTTTTTCGGTTGATCGACCTCCTGATCGAGCTGGGTGAGCGGGGCTATCGATGAGCGAACTGAGGGGGTAGCGGACTGATGCATTTTGGATCTCCCATTCATCATCATTGACGGCGTGGGCGCGGCAGAATCCTCCTACTTCACAAAGGCATGGTTCGCGCGGCCGTCCTACAAAGCCTGGTGCAAGGCTGTAGGCGAGGTGTCGTTATAGCGCGAATCAACCGACTTGGAACCTGTCAGAAATTACAGGTGAGGGACTTTAATCAGGTGTTATGGAAAAGGCTGTCAGCCGAAGACTTCGGTGGTTGTAGGATGGATCTTTGAGTGATGACGTACTGAGAAATGCGCGTTAATTTTTTGATTAGGCGAGATTTTGCGTGTTTAACGCAGGCGAGTGATTACGCAGATATTCATCGGGAAAATGCCCACGCAAGGGACGGTTTTCGATCAGCACCGATATGCCCGTTCGTCGCTTGAAAACGCCACTGGTGCGCTTCGCGATTTGAGATAGTGTTGTGGCTGGGAACCTGCGCGACAGGAGAAGGACATGCGCTATTCAGGTTTCACCCGGCCAAAGGGGGACGTGCCGGTTAGCCCGCAGAACGGCTTTCGCGTCGATCCGGGGGATGTCTGCTCGGATCACCCTGAACCCCGGGCCTTTTTGATCAATAGCCTGAACTGGGTTAAAGCGCAGATGACCTGGCCGCCAAAAGCATAGAAATTGGCTGCTCGCCACTAACAGTTCTGTCAGTGGTGCTGCACCCGCAAACGGTATTTAAATGAAAGCAGACAAACCGTTGCTGGAGGCGGCTGAATGAGCAGGCACGAAAACGAATCACCCCTACCTGGGACGGCTTATGTGGTTCCGCCGATTACCATCACCGCGTCCGCTCAGTCGACCTCGGCCATACGCGTGATCTGGGGGTACCTGGCCGGTGGCGGGCATACCGGTTCGCGGGTGAAGTGGGGAGTGGTGGGTGGCCCCACGGTGGGCGAGTTCGATGTCCCCATCAGTTCCTTGACCTATATCGTCAGCGGGCTCAATCCGAACACGGAATATTTCATCCAGATTTTCGGACTCAAAGGTAGCGAGGTGTCGCCAATCAGCAAGGACACTCAGGCCAAAACCCATCCCGCGGCTTCTGTTCCGGTAAGCCCGACCAATCTCAGCGCCACACCCACTAAAAACAGCATGGCCTTGAGCTGGTCCGGCCCCGCCGATGCTTCGAGCTACAAGATCAGCTACGGGCTTGCACCCAGTGGCGCGGTGATCGGCTCCGCGACATCGGTGGCGGCAGCTCACACGGTTAGCGGCCTGAATGCCGGAACCCACTATTATTTCGATGTGCGCTCGTCCAATAATGTCGGCGATTCGGCACCGACACGGATCACCAGGCAGACCTTGCAAGTGCCCGCGACGCCCACTGGCTTGCGAGCGACGCCGACAATCTCCACACTGGAGATTCAATGGTCTGCCACCACGGGTGCCGACGATTATGTCATCCGTTACGGTATCGAACCCGGCGGAGCGGTCACTACGCTGACCACGCGACTACTGTGCGAGGCGCTGGTCAACCTCAACAAAAATACCCTTTATTTCGTCGAGGTCAGCGCCCGAAATGCCAACGGCGAATCTTCCCCGTCGCGCATCACTCAACGAACGCTGGATGGCCCACCGCTGCCACCCAAGCCAGGCCCGTTGGTTGTGCTGGACACCTTTGATACGGTGCGTGTCAGTTGGGCCACGATTAATCAGCCCGGATACGAGGTGGCCTATGGTTTGCTCAGCCAGCACCCGCAAGTCATCGCACGGTATGAAACCGAGCACCTGACCTGGTTGTTGAGGTACCTGTCTCCTGACGTGACCTATTTCATTGAAGTGCGAGCCTTCAACGAGGCGGGATATTCAGCACCTTCATTTGCGACCGTCACCATCGGCCCAGACCGGACACAACCAAGAAACCTGAGCAATCCCGGCAGGACGTTCAACGAGGCGAGGCTGACCTGGGATGCGCCGCAGGACACCTCTTATCTGATCGATTACGAAGTTACCTGCCCGGGGCGGCCGGTCGTTCGCACCAGCACGCGTGAATACATCGCCACACAGTTGCTACCCGAACGGGAGTATCCGTTCACGGTTCGGCCCCGTCGATCCGAAGGTCCCTTACCGGCCCTGTCGGCTGTGATCAGCGTGGTGACCCATGACTTCGTACCGCCGATTCGCGTGACGGCCCTCAAGCTGACGCCGACGACGCCTGGCAATGCACTGCTGAGCTGGAGCGCGTCGCAGGACAATGTCGAGGTCACCGGCTACGAGGTCCGCCGTAACGCGGGTAGCTGGATTTCGGTGAGCGGTATCAGTTACCCGGTTTCAGGCTTGGGGAGCTCGGACGTTTTTGAGGTAAGGGCCAAAGATGCCGCTGGAAACCGCTCCTTGTCGGTAACGACGAGGTTTACTAACGGCGTTGCAGCCGCTGCCTCATCCTGACGGCGGTTGAAAGTCGTTATGCACCGATGGGTCACACGGGGCATTCAGATCCAGACGCTTATCCAAGTCGAACCCAGCAGCAAAAGCGCCATGCAACGATTGAAGTGTTGCATGGCGCGCGGCGTTCGCAGCCAGCGGCTCGAGCCGGCGCCCAGCATTGCCCATGCGCCGAGGCATGGCAGGGACACCAGAAAAAACATCAATGACAGTAACGCCACCCGCCACCCACGCTGTTCGCCGTCTCCGGCAAATACACTGACCACCGCTAGCGCCATCATCCAGGTTTTCGGGTTGATCCATTGCAGGCTGGCGGCGCCCCACATTCCGAGGCGGGTTTCTCTGGTCTGGGTGCTGATGGCTTCGGCGGGGGCGCTGAACATCTGCAAGGCCAGATAGCTCAGCCACCCTACACCGACCCATTGCATGACGGTTTGCAATACCGGCCAAGCGGTCAACGTAGACCCGGCTCCGATACCCACCAACAGCACAAGGATCGCCGCGCTGGTGCAGGCGCCGAAGATGATGGGCGCGGCCGCCGCAACGCCGAACCGTGCGCTGTTGCTCAACACCAGAATGTTGGTCGGGCCCGGTGTAATCGAGGCGACAAAGGCAAACAGCAAGAACGGCAGCAACGTCGGGAAAGAGGAAAGCATCGCAGGCAGACTCCGGTGAAGATCAGTACGTTGATCTTCACAATCGCTGGTATTACCTGTCTGGAAGATTTGAGCAGCGCTTGCGGTAAAGCGCCGGCGTCAGGCCATAGGCGCGCATGAACCAGCGCCCCAGATGGCTCTGGTCGGCAAAGCCCAGCGCCATCGCGACCGTCGCCGGTTGCTCGCCGCGAGCCAGCATCCGTCGGGCGGTGGCCAGGCGTAATTGCACCAGATAGGCGTGGGGCGCCATGCCATAGGCGGCCTTGAACGCGCGGGTCAGGCGGAACCGGTCGACGCCGGTGACGGCGGCCAGTTGATCGAGGCCGATGTCAAACTGCGCGTTGGCATGCAGGTATTCCCGAGCCTTTTGTGCGACCAGCGGCAGGCGCGGATCCTCGCTGTACCGAGTGCGCCAGTGCAAATGGCTGGTCAGGCGTTCGAGCAAACCGTCGAGGGCGGTCTGGCGGACGATCTTCAGTTCACCGCGATGCAGGGTCTCGAAGGCGAGGCTGGTGGCTTGGGCCAGTCGTGTGTCGCTGGTCAGGGTAGTGGCGAAGCTCAGTTCGCTATTGCCCGGTGCGAGGTCAAACACGGCGCCAAGCTCACATCGCAACCACTGCGGGTCGAGGTAAAGCATGCGATAGGTGAAGCCATCCGCGTGGGGTGCCTCGCCGTCATGGATGTCGCCAGGCTCGAGTAAAAACACCTTGCCCGGTGTGCTCTGGTGCCTGGCCCGTCGACAATTGAATTGCTGGACGCCTTGCTCGGTGACCCCGACCAAGTAACTGTCATGCCAGTGCGGGTCGTAGGCATGCCCTTCGAAATACGCACGCAGCGTCTCGATGCCGGTGTCGGCATCCCGGGCGAGATCGATCCAGTTGTGAGTGGTCATGGTCTACCTGCGAAACGGTGTGCCGGGCTATTTAACGCCCGGACCGAGGTCCATGCCTAGAACGATTGTGCAGTCCTAGCTGAACAGCCCGGCGGCGATGTTGATCGAAAAGCCGAGGATCGCGGTGTTGAACAAAAAGCCGATCAACGACTGTGCCAATACGATCTTGCGCATGCTCCGGGTCGCGACGCCGACATCCGAGGTTTGCACCGCCACGCCGATGGTGAACGAAAAATACAGGAAGTCCCAGTAATTGGGTGTCGTCAGGCCTTCGGCGAAGCGCAGCGCCGGTTCCTTGCCGTCCCAGATGTAATACAGCCGGGCGTAATGCAGGCTGAAGATGACCCCGATCAGCAACCATGAACCGATGACCGTCAGCGCAGTGAAACCGTAATGCACCAGCTTGCGCGCAGTTTCCAGGTCTTTGCTGCCGGCCAGTTCGAGGGTGATGGTCGCCAGGCTGGCCAGCGCCGCGATGCTCACCAGCGCCAGCACCCATCCGGCGTTTTCATCTTCCATTTCGGCGATGCGTTTCACGTCTGGCGCTTTGGAGCGTACGGTGAGCCAGAGCATCAGCAGCAAGTACATCCACACCCCGGCATTCCAGCCGATGAGGATCTTGCTGACCAGCGAATCGGCCGGCGCCAGAATGCCCACCCCGATACCGAGCAGGATGGCAGCGGTCAGGCGAGGGTGGGTGCGTGCGAGGAAGATCATGGAGGCTCGATGGGTAGGGGCGATGCAATCACCTTAGCCCAGGAGCCCCCAATCTTGAAACCACCGAGATCCCTTGTAGGAGCTGGCTTGCCAGCGAAGGCGGTGTGTCAGCCAACAAAGATATTGAATGAGACGGCCTCTTCGCTGGCAAGCCAGCGCCTACAAGCGGGGTGTCAGCTAGCGCTTGCGCACCAGCTTCATCACCACTACAAAAAACACCGGCACGAACACCACGGCCAGGGTCGCCGTGATCATCCCGCCGATCACGCCAGTGCCAATCGCTTGCTGGCTCGCCGAACTGGCGCCGGTGGCAATGGCCAACGGCACCACGCCGAGGATGAATGCCAGCGAGGTCATGACAATCGGCCGCAACCGCAGGCGTGCCGCTTGCAGCGTGGCGTCGATCAGGTCGTGGCCTTCGTCGTACAGGCTCTTGGCGAACTCGATGATCAGGATCGCGTTCTTCGCCGACAGGCCGATGATGGTGATCAGCCCGACCTTGAAGAACACGTCGTTGGGCATCCCGCGCAAGGTCACGGCGAGCACCGCGCCGAGCACGCCGAGTGGCACTACAAGCAGCACCGAGGTCGGGATCGACCAGCTCTCGTACAACGCCGCCAGGCACAGGAACACGATCAACAGCGACAGCCCCAGCAGGATCGGCGCCTGACTGCCGGACAAACGTTCCTGCAACGACAACCCGGTCCATTCCTGGCCCAGGCCTGCCGGGCCTTGCGCCACCAGGCGCTCGATCTCGGCCATGGCCTCGCCAGTACTGTGGCCCGGTGTCGGTTCGCCGGAAATGCTGATCGCCGGGTAGCCGTTGTAACGGGTCAGCTGCGCCGGGCCCTGGGTCCATTTGGCCTGCACAAAGGCCGACAACGGCACCATGTTGCCGTGGGTGTTACGCACATGAATCTTCAACAGGTCGGCCACCTGGCTGCGCTGGTCGCCCTCGGCCTGTACCACCACGCGCTGCATCCGCCCCTGGTTGGGAAAGTCGTTGATGTAGGCCGAGCCGACGGCTGTGGACAACACGTTGCCGACGTCGGCAAAGGACACGCCCAACGCATTGGCCTGCTTGCGGTCGACGATCAATTGCACCTGCGGCGCTTCGGCCAGGGCGCTTTCGCGCACGTTCATCAGGATCGGACTTTTTTCGGCCGCTGCGAGTAACCCGGTACGGGCCTCCATCAACTTTTCATGGCCGAGGCCGCCACGGTCTTGCAGGCGGAACTCGAAACCGCTGGAGGTGCCGAGGCCATCCACTGGCGGTGGTAGAACCGCGAAGGTCACCGCGTCCTTGATCTGGCTCAGGGCAACGTTGGCCCGGTCGGCAATCGAGGCGGCCGAATCGTCGCTGCCGCGTTCGGACCAGTCCTTGAGCGTGCTGAACGCCAGCGCCGCATTCTGCCCAGTGCCGGAGAAACTGAAACCGAGAATCACCACGCTGTCGCGAATGCCCGGCTCGCCGGCGTTGTGCGCCTCGACCTGCTCGGCCACCTGCACCGTGCGGTTCTTGCTCGCACCCGGTGGCAACTGGATGTCGGTGATGGTGTAACCCTGGTCTTCGACCGGCAGGAACGAGGAGGGCAGGCGACTGAAGGCCAGGCCCAGGCCGATCAACAGCACCCCGTAGATCAGCAGGAAGCGCCCGCTGCGTTTCAGCGCATAAGCGACCCAGCCTTGATAGCGATCAGTGAGTTGCTCGAAGCGACGGTTGAACCAGCCGAAGAATCCGGACTTTTCATGATGCTCACCCTTGGCAATCGGCTTGAGCAACGTTGCACACAGGGCCGGGGTCAATGTCAGGGCGAGGAAGGCCGAGAACAGGATCGAGGTGGCCATCGACAGCGAGAACTGCTGGTAGATGACCCCGACCGAACCCTGCATGAACGCCATCGGAATGAACACCGCCACCAGCACCAGGGTGATGCCGATGATGGCCCCGGTGATCTGCTTCATGGCCTTGCGCGTGGCCTCCTTGGGCGACAAACCCTCGGTGGCCATGATCCGCTCGACGTTCTCCACCACCACGATGGCGTCGTCCACCAGGATGCCGATGGCCAGCACCATGCCGAACATGGTCAGCACGTTGATCGAAAACCCCAGCGCCAACATCGTCGCAAAGGTCCCCATCAACGCCACCGGCACGACGAGCGTCGGGATCAGCGTGTAGCGAACGTTCTGCAGGAACAGGAACATCACCGCGAACACCAGCAGCATGGCCTCGCCGAGGGTGTAGACCACCTTGGTGATCGAGACCTTGACGAACGGCGAAGTGTCGTACGGAATCGAGTACTCGACGTTGGCCGGGAAATAGCGCTTGAGCTCATCCATTTTCGCCCGCACCAGGGTCGCGGTGTTCAGGGCGTTGGCGCCGGGTGACAACTGAACGGCGACAGCGGTGGACGGCTTGCCGTTCAGGCGCGTGGAAAACTGGTATTCCTGGCTACCGATCTCGACCCGCGCCACATCATGGATGCGCACCGTTGAACCGTCCGGGTTAGCCTTGAGGACGATGTCGGCAAACTCTTCGGGGGTCGATAACTGCCCCTTGACCAGAATCGTCGCAGTGATTTCCTGGGTGGTGCGGGTGGGCAGGTCGCCGATGCTGCCGGCCGAGACCTGGGCGTTTTGCGCGACGATGGCGGCGTTGACGTCCGCCGGCGTCAGGTTGAAAGCGAGCAGTTTCTGCGGGTCGATCCAGATCCGCATTGCCCGTTCGGCGCCGTATAACTGCGCCTTGCCGACGCCGTCCAGACGCTTGATCTCGTTCATCACGTTACGCGCCAGGTAATCGCTGAGCGCGACGTCGTCGAGCTTGCCGTCGCTGGAAGTCAGGGTGATCAGCAGCAGGAAGCCGGAGGACACTTTGTCCACCTGCAAGCCTTGCTGGATCACCGCTTGCGGCAGGCGCGACTCCACCGCTTTGAGGCGGTTCTGCACATCCACCTGGGCCAGTTCCGGGTGGGTGCCCGGCTGGAACGTCGCCTTGATGGTTGCGCTGCCGAGGCTGCTCTGGGATTCGAAATACAACAGGTGATCGGCACCGTTGAGTTCTTCCTCGATCAGGCTGACCACGCTCTCGTCCACGGTTTGCGCCGAAGCGCCGGGGTACACGGCGTAGATCTCGATTTGCGGCGGCGCAACGTCCGGGTATTGGGCTACGGGCAGTTGCGGGATGGCCAGTGCACCGGCCAGCAGGATGAACAAGGCAACCACCCAGGCGAACACCGGGCGGTCGATAAAGAACTGCGGCATAAACAAGCGTCCTGCTTACTGGCCAGAAACCTGGGCAAGGGGAAGAGGGGTGTCGTCGATCTGCACTTTTTCGCCGGGGCGCGCGTGTTGCAGGCCCTCGACGACGATGCGGTCGCCCGGCTTGAGGCCGCCGGTGACGATCCAGCGATTGTCCTGCACGGCGCCCAGTTCCACCGGTTGCTGGCCGACCCGCTGTTCGGAATCGAGGATCAATACCTGGGCGATGCCAGCGCTGTCTCGCTGCACGGCGCGTTGCGGCACGCTGATGCCTTCGCGGTTGACCGCTTGCTCGAGGCGTACGCGGACAAAGCTGCCGGGCAGCAAGTCGAGGTCGGGGTTGGGGAACTCGCTGCGCAGGATGATCTGGCCGGTGCCCGGGTCGACGGTGATGTCGCTGAACAGCATTTTGCCCGGCAACGGGTAGAGGCTGCCGTCATCGAGAATCAGTGTGGCCTTGGCCTGGCCCTGGCCGACCTGCTGCAACTGGCCGGAGCGGAAGGCACGGCGCAGTTCGTTGAGTTCGCGGGTTGACTGGGTCAGGTCGGCATGAATCGGGTTCAGTTGCTGAATCAGTGCCAGTGGTGTGGTTTCGTTCTGCCCGACCAAGGCGCCTTCGGTGACCAGTGCGCGCCCGACACGACCGGAAATCGGCGCGGTGACGGTGGCATAGCCGAGGTTGAGTTTCGCCCGTTCTACGGCGGCTTTATTGGCGGCGACGTCGGCGGCGGTCTGGCGAGCGTTGGCCCGTGCGTTGTCGTAGTCTTGACCGCTGATGGCCTTGTCGTCGATCAACTGGGCGTAGCGTTGCTCCTGCAATTTGGCCTGGAACGCATTGGCCTCGGCCTTGCGCAGGGCAGCTTCGGCGCTGTCCAGGTCGGCCTTGAACGGTGCCGGATCGATGCGGAACAGCACATCGCCTTTTTTCACGTCGCTGCCTTCACGGAAGGTCCGCTGCAGGACCACACCGGCCACGCGGGCTCGCACTTCGGCGATGCGCGGCGCGACAATCCGCCCGCTCAGTTCGCTGCTGATGGTCAATGGCCCGGCTGCGATGGTTTCGATGCGCACGGTCGCCAGCGGCGCCTGCTCCTCGGCGGTCGAGGATTTGTCGCACGCGGCCAGTGTCAACGCCAGTGCAATCAGGCTGAGCCTGGCAAGCAGATTCTTTGACATGTAATACCCCAATTAAGACTCCCAGCATCCTACTGGGCGAAGGCGAGGGTAGCGGTGAAGCTTTGTTGGTGCTGTGTGAAATTGTGTAAGGGTTTTACTCAGGGACGAGCGAGGGCGTATATCCTTCAATCCTTGATTTCGTTTGCGCCTGTCAGACCGCTATCGCTGGCAAGCCAGCTCCTACAGGGATTGGATGTGACCACAAAGAATGTGAATACCACCAACCACTGTAGGAGCTGGCTTGCCAGCGATAGGGCCGGACCAGGCGCCACAGCTCTTTCTGGAAACACCCTATGCCCAACATCCTTCTGGTCGAAGACGACACCGCCCTCGCCGAACTCATCGCCAGCTACCTGGAACGCAACGGTTATTCCGTCAGCGTGATCGGCCGCGGCGATCATGTGCGCGAGCGGGCGCGGGTCAGTCCGCCGGACCTGGTGATCCTCGACCTGATGCTGCCCGGCCTTGATGGCTTGCAAGTGTGCCGCCTGCTGCGGGCCGATTCGGCGACCTTGCCGATCCTGATGCTCACCGCTCGCGACGACAGCCATGACCAGGTCCTGGGCCTGGAAATGGGCGCCGACGACTACGTCACCAAGCCTTGCGAGCCCCGCGTGTTGCTGGCGCGAGTGCGGACCCTGTTGCGGCGCAGCAGCCTCAGCGAGCCGCAGACCGCCAACGACCGCATCCTGATGGGCAACCTGTGCATCGACCTGTCGGAGCGCACCGTGACCTGGCGCGATCAGTTGGTCGAACTGTCCAGCGGTGAGTACAACCTCCTGGTGGTGCTAGCCCGGCACGCCGGCGAAGTGTTGAGTCGCGATCAGATTCTGCAACGCCTGCGCGGCATCGAATTCAATGGCACCGACCGTTCGGTGGACGTGGCGATTTCCAAGTTGCGGCGCAAGTTTGATGACCACGCCGGCGAGGCGCGCAAGATCAAGACCGTGTGGGGCAAGGGCTACCTGTTCAGCCGTTCCGAGTGGGAATGCTGAGTCGATGTTCAGAATCCTCTTCCGTTTGTATCTGGTGACCATTGTCTCGTTCAGCGCCGCGATTTACCTGGTGCCGGACCTGGTGGTCAAGGTGTTCCACGAACGCTTTGTCACCTACAACCTCGATTACTCCCGTGGGCTGCAAACGCTGATCGTCAAGCAGTTTCACGCCGTGCCCACCGCGCAATGGCCCGCCCTGGCGGCACAAATGGACAAGGACTTCAATCCGCTGCATATCCTGCTCAGCGCCAATGACGACAGCAGCCTGACCGCTGAAGAACAGCAACGCCTGCAACGTGGCGAGAACGTCGTGCGGATCGGTGATTGGGGTTGGCGCACGCTGGCGGTCGCACCGCTGGATGAGCGCACCGTGGTGCAAATGGTCGTGCCGCCGGACCCGCTCGACGTCAACCTGTTGTACTGGAGCATCAACGTGCTGATCGGCGCGACCATGCTTGCGTGCCTGTTGCTCTGGCTACGCCCGCACTGGCGAGACCTGGAGCGCCTCAAGGGCGCCGCCGAACGCTTCGGCAAGGGCCACTTGAGCGAACGCACGCAGATCTCGCCGAGTTCCAACATCGGCAGCCTGGCCGGTGTGTTCGACACCATGGCCGGCGACATCGAGAACCTGCTGAACCAGCAACGGGACTTGCTCAATGCGGTGTCCCACGAGTTGCGCACGCCGCTGACACGCCTGGATTTCGGCCTGGCGCTGGCGCTGTCCGACGAATTACCGGCAGCCAGTCGCGAACGCTTGCAAAGCCTGGTGGCGCACATTCGCGAACTCGATGAACTGGTGCTGGAACTGCTGTCCTACAGTCGCCTGCAAAACCCGGCGCAGTTGCCGGAGCAGGTCGACGTGTCGCTAGATGAGTTCATCGACAGCATTCTGGGCAGTGTCGATGAGGAGCTGGAGTCGCCGGAAATCGTCATCGACGTGCTGCTCCACGGTCAGCTCGAGCGCTTCAGTCTCGACCCGCGCCTGACCGCCCGCGCCCTGCAAAACCTGCTGCGCAACGCCATGCGCTATTGCGAAAAGCGGATTCAGGTCGGTGTGCAGGTGTATGCCGGCGGCTGTGAAATCTGCGTCGACGATGACGGTATCGGCATACCCGAGGAGGAGCGTGAGCGGATTTTCGAACCCTTCTACCGCCTCGACCGCAGCCGCGACCGCGCCACGGGTGGATTCGGTCTGGGGCTGGCGATCAGCCGTCGCGCCCTGGAGGCCCAGGGCGGGACATTGACGGTGGAGGCTTCGTCGTTGGGCGGCGCGCGGTTCCGTTTATGGTTGCCGGTTTCGGCCTGAGTCGTTTCTCAAAGAAGACGTCTCAGGTACTCAGGCGACTGCGCAACAGCGTCGCCATTTCGTCCAGGTCGGCCATCGGCTGATGCCCGATCAGCATCCAGGCGTGTTCCTGATCGGCCCAATACACGATGTTCAGCTCGCGCCGCTGTTCCCGGGCGAAATGGCGGCTGCCGCTGTTGGAGCGGGTGACACACAGCGCCATGGGGCCGTGCGCCGGATCGAGGTAGGTGATCTGGGCGATGGGCGCGCCGTCGTATTCGAGGATTTGCGCGCGCTTGAACTCGGCGCGGGGCAGGTTCAGTTTGGCCGGCGCCAGGTCCAGGCCCAGGCGCGCATCGATGGTGCGCAGTTGCGCCCGCTGCATGGCGTCGTCACTGGGCAGGTGGTCGAGGGTTTCCGGGACGTAGAGCGCCATGTAGTCGGCGACCAGGCCGCGCCAGTTGTGCGTTTGCTGGCTCGCTTGCCAGCCGAGGAACAAACGGTCCGCCAGCACGCCACCGGCCAACAGCCCGGCCGCCGCCGCAAGAAACCAGCGACGATTGATACCAGGCCGGGAGGGCGAGGGCAGCGTGGCGAGCATCGCTTGCAGGCGATCCACCGGCGCCTGGCGAGACAGTTCGTCGTAGGCCTCCTTGAACGGCAGGCTGCTGCGATCCAGCCATTGCAGGCGCAGGCTAAGCATCGGGTCGGCCGCAAGGGCCGCGTCGATGCGCGAGCGTTGGTCGGCGTCGAGCTGGTTGTCGAGGTAAGCCACCAGTTGCTCGTCCGAGGGTATCGCGCTCATCAATGTTCTCCTCGGTTGGGGTTGGGCACCGTGTGCAACGGTGGGTATTCGGTCAGTTTTGCCCTGGCAGCGGCCAGGCGACTCATGACCGTGCCGATGGGCACGTGCAGCACTTCAGCGACTTCGCGGTAGGACAAACCTTCGACATAAGCGAGAAACACCGTTTCGCGCTGGGCCTCGGGCAATGCATCGACACGGCGGATAACCTGTGCCGCCAGCACATGGGTCTGCGCCACGGACTCGCCATCGAACGACAACACCTGATCGGCCTCCACCTGGCCCCGGCCTTGTCGCACCCGTTGGGAGCGGACTTCGTTGAGCCAGATCGAATGCAGAATGCTCAGCAGCCAGTGGTCCATGCGCGTCCCCGGCACGAATTGCGCAGCCCGCTCCAGCGCCCGCACGCAAGTGGACTGCACCAGGTCATCGGCGACATGCCGTTGCCGGGACAGCAGCAGGCCGTAGCGCCATAAACGCGCCAGATGCTGGTTCAGTTCCGTTCGTATTGCCTGATCGCTGGCGATGGCGACCTCCGTCCTCTCGGGTTGTCAGGTTTTCGATGAGCCATTGATGGCTTCAGCCAGGTCCTGGTATTCCTCGCACCGGGTGTTGCCGCAGATGGATTTGATCTGCTGCAGTTGCTCCTGCGCGAGGTCCAGCCGGCCTTTGATCACATAGGCTTCGCCGAGGTATTCGCGGACTTGGGCGTACTGCGGGTCGAGTTTCACCGATTGCAGGTAATAACCGATGCCCTCGTCGGTGCGCCCTAGTTTACGCGTGGCGTAGCCGCGATAGTTCAGTGCTTTTGCAGTGTTCGGTTGTTTGAGCGTGTCGAGCAGGGCCAGGGCTTCTTCGTACCGCCCGTCCTTGGCCAGTTGATAGGCATAGTGGGTACGGTCTGCGTCAGGCACCAGGCTGCTGGTCTGGCGAACGCAGCGCTGGGATTTGCTATCGAGCACCTGGCCTTTCGGGCAACTGGGTTTGGAAGGCATTTCGTCGTCACCGCCGCCACCGCCATTGGCCAGGGCGAATGAACCGGATAACGCGACAATCAGCATCAACGGGGTCATCAGCGCAGCAAAACGAATGTTCATGGACGTTGCTCCCTAGGGTGTATGCAGTTTAGATCGAGACATGCCTGGCTGAAGGCAGCACAAGGCAGATTGTTGAAAACCGTTGCAGTTGAGGTGGCTGTAAGGAGAACACCGCAGCATGAACAATTATTCATTGCCTGCGCGCACTGTTTTCGGCGCACAGGTGATCGCCGTGGAGCCAGTGCGCGGATGCTGGAGAAGCTATCCGTGGCGTTTGCGCAAGTGTTGGCGGTCAACGGCACGGCCATGGATCTACCCTTGCCGGACGCCTCGGTGGATGTAGTGGTGTGCGCCCAGGCCTTTCACTGGTTTGCCGGCCCCGAAGCGCTGACCGAGATCGCCCGCGTACTTAAGTCCAACAGGCGAATCGGCGCACCCGCCGCCCAGGCTTGTATGTCTTCGATCATCTGCGAGAAAAACAGCTGGTAGTTTTGTTGGCTCACGTAGCCAACATGGGGCGTGGCCAATACATTGTCCAGGGTGCGCAATGGATGATGGACCGGCAACGGCTCTTGTTCGAACACGTCCAAGGCGGCACCGCCCAACCGTTGTTTTTGCAAGGCCTTGATCAACGCTGCTTCATCGACAATCGGCCCGCGCGCGGTATTCACCAGCAGCGCTGTAGGTTTCATCCAGCCCAGTGCCTGCGCATCCACCAGGCCCCGGCTGCGGTCGCTGAGTACCAGGTGCACCGTCAACACGTCGGCTTGTTCGAACAGTTCCTGCTTGCTGACATACGTCACGCCCACCTGCGCCGCCCGTTCAGTCGTGAGGTTTTCGCTCCAGGCAATGACGCGCATGCCGAACGCCTGGCCGAACTGTGCGACACGCTGGCCGATGCTGCCCAGCCCGAGGATCGCCAGTGTCTTGCCGTGCAAGTCGCCGCCCAGGCCTTGTTGCCACTGGCCGGCACGCAAGGCGTTGGCTTCGACCAGCAGATTACGGGTCGCGGCCATGATCAGCGCCCAGGTCAGCTCCGGGGCGGCGTGCTTGTAGCTGTCGGTGCCACTGACCTCAATCCCCAACGCCGCGGCAGCCTTCAGGTCCAGCGCTGCGTTGCGCATGCCGCCGGTCACCAGCAATTTGAGTGTCGGCAGGCGGCGCAGCAGGTCTTCGTCGAAGCGAGTGCGCTCGCGCATCACGCAGATCACCTCAAATCCGGCCAGGCGTTCGGCCAGGGACAGATTGTCGGTAGGGTAGTCATGGAGAAAGCTTACCTGGCCGATGCTGTCCAGCGCCGACCAATCCACCACGTCCCGCGCCACATCCTGCCAATCATCGATTACCGCAATTTGCACAGGCATCCGCTTTTCCTCTTCAACGCACGGGGTTGGTTTTGCTCAGCCAGGCGAGCAGGGCCTGGTGAAATTGAGTCGGTTCTTCCATCTGTGGCGCGTGGCCCATGCCAGGGAATTCGACCAGAGTGGACTGGGGAATCAGCTTGGCCACGTGTTTGCCGAGGACGTCGTAGTGCCCGATCCTGGCCTTGACCTCGGGGGAGGCGATGTCACTGCCGATGGCCGTGGTGTCGGATGTTCCGATCAACAGCAAGGTCGGCATCTTCAGGTTGTGGAATTCGTAGTACACAGGTTGAGTGAAGATCATGTCGTAGATCAGCGCCGAGTTCCACGCGACTTGCGTATGCCCCGGGCCTTTGTTCAGGCCGGCGAGCATGTCGACCCAGCGATCGAATTCAGGCTTCCAGCGGCCGGCGTAATAGGTGTTGCGCTCGTAGTTGCGGATCCCGTCGGCGTTGAGTTTGAGTTCGCGCTCATACCATTGATCGACAGTGCGATAAGGCACGCCGAGGGCTTTCCAGTCTTCCAGGCCAATGGGGTTGACCAGTGCCAGTTGCTCGACCTGTTCGGGATATTGCAAAGCGTAACGGGTGGCGAGCATCCCGCCGGTGGAATGCCCCAGCAGGGTGGCTTTCTGGATGCCCAGTGCCTTGAGCAATTGCTGGGTATTGCTCGCCAGTTGCTGGAACGTGTACTGGTAGTGCGCCGGTTTGCTGGAGGTGCAGAAGCCGATCTGGTCCGGCGCGATGACCCGGTAGCCGGCGTCGCTCAGGGCCTTGATTGAACTGTCCCAAGTCGCGCCGCAAAAATTCTTGCCGTGCATCAACACCACGCTGCGACCATTGGCCTTGCCGTGTGCGGCGACGTCCATGTAGCCCATCTGCAGGGATTGGCCCTGGGATTGGAAGGCGAAGTGCTTGAGCGTGTACGGGTAGTCGAAGCCTTGCAACTCAGGGCCGTATTCAGGCCCCTCGGCATGGGCCAGGAGCGGCAGGACAGCGGTCAGCAACAGGCCGGGTAACCAGCGGGAGTAAAGGGACGACATGGGCGGGCTCCATAGAAAATCTGCCGATGCTGGATCGGCTCGATTAGGGCGACATTAAACACAGGCAATCGCCGCCCTCAAGGGTTCAACCCATCCAGCCCAATGTCAGCGCCGCCAACACGCCATACCGGGCGCCCTTGGCCAGCGTGACGATCAGCAGGAAGCGCCCCAGTGGCTCGCGCATGACCCCGGCCACCAGCGCCAGTGGATCGCCGATCACCGGCACCCAACTGAGCAGCAACGACCAATGGCCGTAGCGCTGGTAATGCCGGCGGGCTTTTTCCAGATGCCGGAGGTTCACCGCAAACCAGCGCCGCTCGCGGAACCGCTCGATCCCGCGCCCCAGCCACCAGTTAAGCAGTGAGCCCAACACATTGCCGAATGTTGCGACAGCCAGCAGTGCCCAGAGCCAGTACCGGTCGCTGAGCAACAGGCCGACCAGCACCGCTTCCGATTGCAGGGGCAGCAGCGTGGCGGCACCGAATGCCGCGAAAAACAGCCCGAGGTACGCGCCCGGCATCAATGCGCGCGATAGTGCGCAACCACCTCGTCAGTGCCGTCCTTTTTCAGGCCGATGACCTGATACGCATCGCTCCTGCCGTCGTCCATTTCCATGCCGGGCGAACCCATGGGCATGCCTGGCGCCGCGAGACCGAGCAGGTCGCCGCGTTGGCTCAAGGCCACAACCTGGTCAGCCGGGACATGACCTTCGACGAACTTGCCGTTGATCAGCGCGGTATGGCACGACGCCAGGCGCGGTGGCACACCGTGTTGTTGCTTGAATTCACTCATGTTGGCTTCGACGTGGTCTTCGACCTTAAAGCCATTGGCCTCCAGATGGGCGATCCATTTTTTGCAGCACCCGCAATTGGCATCGCGGTGAACCTCGATCGGGATGAGGTCGGCCGCCTGGACCAAGGAAGCCATGAACAAGGTGCTCAGGGCGATCAGACGCAGGGGAGTTCGCATGGGAGTCGTCTCGGCTAACGGGCAAAAAACGCATTCTGACCACTTTTGCGGAGCAGGCATTCGAAGAGTGTTTCGAAGTACTACAAGGAAAGGTCAGCTTGAGTGTTTGGCTTAAGTATCGATATCGATACAAAAACATTAATTACCTTGTAAGAAACGTCTGAAAGACCATTCAAAAAAATGACTGAACCCAATAAACAAATGGCTTTGCGCCTTGTGTCTGAAATGTATGAGTTTTGTAAAAAAGCCCAATTAACGATAGTCGAGCTCCGGTACTCCGGCCGATACTCGCGACCACGCAACTGGGTCAGACAAGGAGTTTGTGCAATGACTATCGGATACACCGGCGCCTGGGCCGCCAAGGCGGGACTTTTGGTTCGCGATACCGCCAGCCGGTCAAAGCCTGTTTCCCAGAGTGACAAGGTCAGGCAAATGCTGACCCTGGTGGGCAGCAATCCGGTCGCGCTGGATACCGCGAAGATGGACAAGATGGAAATGCGCAAGCAAATGAAGGGTTTTGACCCGAGTAATATTTCCGTCAAGTCCATGGGTACGCTCAGTGCCTTTTTGAAAGAGCGTGGCCTGATCAGTGATGTGACCGCGGTGACCTTGAGCAATGCCGGCGACAAGTTCGACCGCTTTGGCGTCAAGGACCCGGACGCGAAGTTCAACGCGCTGGAGTATTTCGCGACACAACTGGACAACATCCAGAGCAACAACTTGAAGGGTAACAAGTACGCCAATTACTTGATTCCCGAGTTCAAAAAAGCCATCTACGTGCTGCAAAACCTGGAAACCTACGGCAAAAGCAACGGCCCGATGGCGAGACCGGGCACCGGTGTGTCGGCCAAGGCCTGACCGGGGATGGTCCGGCCCGCCCGGTTTCTCGGGCGAGCCGGCGACACTTATCGGTCCAGCAGTTTCATGACTTCTTCCGGATAACGCAGCCCTGCCGTGGCATTGGCCGGAAAGATCGCTTGGAGCGCGTGCAGTTCTTCGGCGCTTAACGTTACCTCGAGAGCGGCCACGTTTTCCTCCAGGTATTTGCGTTGCTTGGTGCCGGGGATCGGAATCAAGTAGTCACCCTGGGCCAGCACCCATGCCAGCGCGAGTTGGCCCGCCGTCACACCTTTTTCCGCCGCCAGCGCCTGCACCTGTTGCACCAGCAGCAGGTTTTTCGCGAAGTTCTCGCCCTGGAAGCGCGGGCTGAAGCGACGGTAATCGTCTGCCGCAAAGTCATCCGGGCTTTTCAAAGCGCCGGTCAGGAACCCTCGGCCCAAAGGGCTATAGGGCACAAAAGCGACCCCCAATCGCTGGCAGGCTGACAGGCAGCCGTTTTCTTCCTGGTCACGGCTCCACAACGAGTATTCACTTTGCAGCGCACTGATCGGATGCACCTTGTGCGCGCGTTCCAGAGTGGCCGCCGAGGCCTCGCTCAGTCCCAGGTAGCGGACTTTGCCGGCGGCGACCAGTTCGGCCATGGCGCCGACGGTTTCTTCGATGGCCACCTGTGGGTCGATACGGTGCTGGTAATACAGGTCGAGGGTGTCCACGCCCAGGCGTTTGAGGCTGCCGTCGATGGCTTGGCGAATGTATTGCGGCCGACCGTTGACGCCGCGGGCAGTGGGGTTGGCCGGGTCGCGGACGATGCCGAACTTGCTGGCCAGGAACACCTGGTCGCGTTTGCCGGCGATGGCTTTGCCGATCAGTTCTTCATTACTGTGTGGGCCGTACATGTCGGCGGTGTCGAGCAAGTTGACGCCCAGTTCCAGTGCACGGTGCAGGGTGGACGTGGCTTCGCGGGTATCGGTGCCCGTGGTGTAGAAATCGGTCATGCCCATGCAGCCCAGGCCGATGGCCGACACTTGTGGGCCGTTTTTTCCCAATTGACGTGTTTGCATGAAATCAGCTCCCTGTGAGGTGAGCAGCCATTGTTCGCCTCGACAGAAACAAGATAAACCGGCTAAAACAGCTATCACTATTCGTTAAATCTAAACAATCCATCGGTGGACCCAGCAATGGACCGTTTTCACGCCGTGCGCGTCTTTACCCGAATTGTCGAACTCGGTGGCTTTGCCAGGGCGGCAGACAGTCTGCAGTTGCCCCGGGCCTCGGTGACCCTTCTGATCAAGCAGCTGGAGGCACACCTGGGCGTCCAACTGCTACAAAGGACCACCCGGCAGATCAGCCTGACGCTCGACGGTGCCGCCTATTATCCGCGTTGTGTGCGCTTGCTGGCGGACCTCGAAGAGACGGAAGCGGTGTTCAGTGCCGCGCGCCATAATCCGAAGGGCCTTCTGCGGGTCGACATGCCTGCGGGGGTGGGGCGCCTGGTGGTGATTCCGGCTCTGCCTCAATTCACCGCCCGCTATCCGTTGATCGAACTGGAGATTGGCTTGAACGACCGACCGGTGGACTTGATCCGTGAAGGCGTCGATTGCGTGTTGCGCGGTGGCTCGCCGCTGGATGATTCATTGGTGGCGCGGCCACTGGTGATGATGGACCAGGTGACTTGTGCCAGCCCCGACTATCTGCAGCGGCATGGCATGCCCCACACGTTGGACGACCTGCGCGGGCATCAAGTGGTCGAGTACTTCTCGGGCAGCAGCGGTAAACGCTATGGGCTGGAGTTTGTCGTCGATGGTCAGCTGCAATGGGTCGATTTGCCCAAGCAGGTGGCGGTCAACAGTGCCGATGGATATCTGGCGGCGTGCGAGGCCGGGTACGGATTGGTGCAGACGCCGTACTATCACGCGGCGCGGCAATTGGAGGAGGGGCGTTTATGTGAAGTGCTCAAGGAAGTGCCGCCACCGGGAATGCCGATGACGGCGCTTTATCCGCCGCACCGCCAGTTGTCCCGGCGAGTGCGTGTGTTCGTCGATTGGCTGGTGGAACTGTGTGCCCAGCCGGGTAATGATTTCTATCGAAAGGATTCAGGTATCTGAGCCGAGGTTAACGATGCTGGTAGTAACCTCGTCCGTCATGGTCGTCGTAGTGGTCGTAGTGATCATGGTGATAGCCCCCGTGGGGGAAAACAATGCAACCGCTCAGGGTCAGGATGGCCAACAGGGGAATCAGCAATGTGATTCGACGCAACATTTGGAACTCCTCATGGTTATCGCCGCAATGAAGCTAAAACTCTTCATCGGCTGTAACATGAGACCCCGCTTGTAGCTGCTTATTCCGCAAACACGGTAAGCGTTTGGCATGCATGTTGATACAAACCGGATACATTTTCAGATTCAGGAACCCGCAATGACTCAGTCGCAACGTTTGAAATACTCGATTCTGATCTCCCTGGTGGTGTTGGGGATCATGTTTGGCCTTTCCTGGTTGCAGAGCACCGGCGTCATCAGCGAAAAACTGTTCCAGTACATCGCCATCGGCGTGGCGGTGATCGTGGTCGTCATCAATGGCGTGATGCGCCGCAAGGTCAAGCCCTGATCAGTCGATCAGGGTTGGTGCAGGATGGCAGCAGCCTGTGGATGCAGGCTGTAGCTTTTGTCGGGGTTGAGGACAATCACGCCCTCGATGCATAGGCGCTTGAGCACTTCGCGCACGCTGAGAAAGGACAGCGGAATGTCCAGGTCGAGCAGTTGGCTGTGCACGCCGCGCACGCCCAGGCTGCGTTCGTTATCCGCGGCCATCAGCAGCGCATCGATGACTTTCAGGCGGATCAGGCTGGTGCGCAGGCCAAAGCTCTTGAGCAGGATTCTGATTCGCTCGTTGCCATGTCGATCGGTACGCGGCTCGAATGCGCTGATTCCCAGGGAAGTACCCTTTGGCGCATTGCTACCGTCCATTGGCAGTTGCGAGTTGTACATTGCAAAACTCCTTTTCAGAGCCTGATCAGGAAAAAGTGGGCGCTCTACATGGCTAGACGTATGAGCAGCCCAAATCATGAAGGCTCAAATGTAGAAAATTTGTCGCCATCGTGTGATCAGCCTGTTAGCCCGGTCGAGCCTGGTGGGTATGAGCCTGGGGCTGAGCCTTGCGGCGAGCGCCTGCAGTTTGCCTGCACAGATGGACGCCGATATCCGTCGTACCTGTTTCGGCGTCCCGCATATCCGCGCCGAAAACGACTGCGTCCTGCAGCCCGACATTCAAGCCCTTGTGCGCCACCCTCAAGTCCTGGGATCTGCACGCGATGCAAGGATCAGGGTTCAGCGGGACGTAATGATCGGCACCGGATCCAGTTGTCGGCCCATTTCGCAGATCAAAAAGGCGATCGAGTCGGCATTGTGCAAAATGATGTCTGTTCGAAATGTAGAGTCCCGAGCGTTGAAAAAAGCATCCCGTGCCTCATCCATCGTCTTGCTGCCCGTTAGCCGCAGGATGGTCTTGCCGACGTGGTGGGTGCCTGGAATCGAATCCAGGTTGACCCACGATTGCAGGCGGCTGCTCCAACGGGCGAACAACTCGCCTTTTGGCGTATTCATCGACAGGGCTTTTCGCTGGAAGTCCAGTTGAGACTGTTTTCTTGCAATACCATAGCCTGAGACTGATGCCACCAGGTCATTGAACGGTAGTCTGGCCTCGAGGTAGGCAATGTCGACGGCGTCGGAAAATAAATGAGCGAACTCGTGTATCAGGGTCACTGCCTGGCTGTGGCCATCGACATCGAAGGGTTGCGTCAAATTGGATTTGTACCAGTCCAGTTGTTGATCGAAGAATTTTTCCGTGAAGTACACATTACGCTCTAGATCCTTCGCCACGACAAAGGCGACGGTGTTGTCCTTCGACGCTCGGCTTGCGCCCACGATAAAGCGTTTCGAATTCATCCAGTCTTCATCGGGATCGACCAGCGCGTTGCAGACGGGAACGATGGCCTGTTTGATTTTGTCGAGCAGTGCTTTGTCCACCAGACCCACATCGAAAAACTGCTTGAGGAAAGTATCGAGTCGAGTACCCGGGACGAATTTGCGCAGTTGCACCAGGTTATGCAGGCTGTTGAACGCGTAAAAACGAGCCATGTCGATGGCCTGCACAATCATGTTGGCTTTATCGGGATGTTTTTCCCGGATTTCTTCCATCCCCCGGGCCTCAATGTTCAATATCTCCCTGGCCACGTAAGCATTGGCATAGCGATTGTGCATTTTTGACAGGGCCTTGCCGAAGTGAACTGTATGGAAATCCGGGTCGACGACTAACCGGTTGCCTGGCGTCGTCGTTAACACGGCGCCTTCTTCCCCGTCCTTGACCGTTCTCCAGACCACTGTGCTCTTGGTCACGCCGTACACCTTGCCGGCAATGGCGGCGAACGTTTTTTGGCTGCGCGCTTGCAGATAGGTACCGTCGGTGCGGCTTTTCACCAGGTCCTTGAGCTCTACTGTGGTTTCGAACGGTTGCATCCGCGTCCGCATGACGGCTGTCGATCGAATCTTCGACCAGGGTTGTGCGATCACGGGGATAACCGTCGCTGGTGCAACGGTTTCGCCGGTTATCTGGGCGCTGTCGGCCCATCCTTCAAGCGACAAGCGGCCCAATGACAGGATTTGTGCGGCGCTGGCGATGAACTCACGCAAGGCCGTTCCCCAGTGATGGTCTTGCAGGGCTTCGGCTGAGTTCAGGGCATCCTTGTAGGCTTTCCAGAGAAACTGCACATACGCGAGTTTGCCCGGCAGCAGGCCTGAAATGAGCGAGATGCCCGCGCTGAACAGGTGTTTGACGGCCTCCCAGTCAGATTGAGCGGACGTGTTGGCCTGGCTTGTGAGCATTTTCTCCAGCAGTTGGGTGTTGTCATGGAACAAGTGGGTCAGCAGGTTGCCGTCGATGGGGTTGGACGCCAGGCTGATTTCGCTCGACTGGTCGACGGTAGACGTGAGCAGGTTGCGAAACACCCCTTGCTCGCTGTCCGGCAGGCGCCGTAGCAGCATGTCCTGCAATGCACCCGGGGTTTTGAGCGCTGTGACAACGCTGGCCTCACTGTCGAACTCGACGAACGGTGAACCGCCGGGGTGGTAAGGGGCATAGAGAACCTGCGGGCCTGCCTTGCCCGGGCCGGGGCCGATCAGGTACAGGCCCAGCGCCTTGACGGCGGAGGCACCGGCGGCCTTGATCAGTTCCAGAGGCCGGGCCATGGCGTGAGCACCTACTACGGTCGCCCGGGCTATGGCGTCGGGCATGTCGAATACTTGCCGAAGCAAATCGAAGGCACCCTCGGAGAGTCGCTGTTGCAATTTCAGTTGGTGGGCGTGTTGCAGCAGTTGCCAGGGCAGTTGGTTGACGAAGCGCTGGACCCTTGTTTCGACGTCCGCCGACTGCTTCGACAAAGTGTCAGTGATCTGGCTGGCGTAGTTCTGCGCAATGTCCAGCGACAACAACAGTTGACGGACGGCCGCTTGGTCCAGCCCCTCGGGCAGGGTCTGGGTGTTGGCCGAACTGACCGTGAAGCCGCTGCCTTGCGCGATGTTGACGTGGTTCAGGGCGAATTCGGTAAGGCTTCTGGCCGGCCCGGCCAGGCTCAAGTCAGGCGTGATTTTGATGTTGTCGGGGTCCAGCGTGGTAGAGGGGAAACGTTGGCCGAGTAACGACGTCAACGCTTCCTGCACGTACGCCTTGAGGGGGTTGACGCCGTGCAAATAGTCTTTGCCCTCAACCACGCTGTTGCGATATTGCTCAAGTAATTCAAGGTGCAGGTGCTGCTCTTCCAGGGGGGCCATGCCAAGCCAGGCGGGCAGGGACTGCTGGAGGGTTATCGCGCGGGAGATCGAGGTGGCTCTGCGCAGGTTGGTTGTGAACCCCGTCGAGGTCAGGGCCTTCAAGGCACTTTTTTGTTTAGTATCGTTCAGTTCAAAGGTGCGTACCCGTTCGCAGCGGGCCAGAAAGTGCTCGATGGTCGATTGTGCGACCCGCTCCAAAACGGACCCTTCGATCAATCGTAGCGGGCCCAACGCGTAATGTTGGTGAAAGGTGCGCTGCGCTGGCGTGAGATTTTCCAGGAGCGCCAGACTTTGTATTGGGTCGAGCAAGCGCCGGTTCAGCTCACGCCGTGCCCGGCTGATACTGTCGAAGACTTCCAGGCCCTGTGCGGGCGTCCAGAGAATCGCCCGGCCGGAATGCGAGGGGTCGAGCCCGCCACGCTCGGTCAGGAGCAGGCAATGGGCCAGGGGCAGGACGTTCTCCTGTCCGGTACCGTCGAGCGTCAGTGTGTAGGCATCGGGTCGAAAGCCTTTGAGGGAGTGGCGGTTTTGCCGGTTGGGCGCGTCCGGGTTGAAAACCGTTTCGACAATTGCCCGATCCGCTTTGTGCATCGTCCCGCCAAGCGCCCGCAGGCTGGCCTCGCCCCTCAGGCCAACGGACAGGGCATGGGCCAGACGGGGTAGCAGATTTTCCAGATAGGCCCGTTGCAAGGCCAGCGTAGCGACCGGTTGAGCTGCAAAATCTGCGTTGATCAGTGTTTCGATGTCGCCGAAGGTCTTGACGAACGCTGCTGCCGTGTCGGCCAGCACCCTGGACGGTTGTTGATCGCCGGACAATACGGGCCGCGTGCTCCAGCGTCCGTCGGTGTCCAGCGTCAACAGCCGCTCGCTGATCATCGAACGGATATCCAGCGCCTTGTCGAACAGGGCGTGGAGGTCCACGTTGCCGTCACTGTGGCGGAACACCTGCAGCGCGTATTCCATGTTCTGCCGTTGCTTGATGATGATCGCGTCGAAGAGTTTGCTGAAGATCGCGCCGGACAGCGCTTCCCCGGTCACGTTCGGCCGGTCAAAACCAATGAAGCGTTGGCGTTCCTCCTGGCTCAGCAGGCCATAGAGTTCATCTTCGTGACCGGCCGCGCTGAACTGGCTCAGCAGCGTATCGCGCAAGTCCTGGTAGTCGCTGAGCACCTGCAATCCTGCGGTGGGCGTATAGAGGAACGCGTCGCGGGTGCCGACCATCAGCGAGCCGGCCAACTCCACGTAGTTGGCCTGGTGCTCCCACAGGCGCACGGTCTCCACCGTCATTGCCGGGTTGGTTCGAGCGAGCGGCGAGATGAGCGCGTGCAAATCCTGGCTTTGCTGCGCGGTGATGATCGCGGCTTCACGCTTGAGCAACAGTTGCACGCGCGCCTGATCGGCGATGGCCTGGCCGAAGCACGCGCGACGCGACGCACCATCGGCGCTTGGCGCGCCCCAGTAAGCGTCGAGTTGTCCGGTCAGCAGGCTGACCAGTTTGCCCGAGAGCTTGGTGACCGCGCTCTGCCAAAGTGGTTGGTCGGCTACGGCCGGGGATTTTTTCGGATGGGAAAATTCGACGGACTGCCCGGCCGGCCAGCGCTGGTGGCGATAGTGCACGAGCACGGCATCGCTCAGGGTCAGAGAGTTAACCCAGCGTCGCGTCGAGCCCTCGTCAGTGGTCGTCAGGTAGAAGTTCACCTGGGTCTGGCGTTGATCCAGGTCGGGAAATGCCACCGCCAATTGTTCATCCAACAATGCATCGAGCAGCGACGTCAGGGACGGCAGTGCTTTCAATTCGTCGAGCAGGGCCTGGTCATTGAGTCGCTGATGGGCGAGGAGGGTGTCGCGCTGGTCTTCGAACACCTCTCCTTCGATGGATTGAAAGTCCAGCTCGATGTCGTCAGCCTCCACCACGGTTTTGCGCCAAGACTGGGCCATGAAGGCCAGCAGGTCGTCTTCTACACTGGCCGCCTCGAGTTGTGTCACCAACTGCTGGGTCAGGACTGCACGGTTGGCAAACTTCTTTATGCCGGCGTAAGGGGTGTACAGGATCACGCCATTGTCATCGGGCGTCGCCGTCAGCAAAAAACTGCCGGCCAGCGTCACAGGTTGCCGGTCCTTGATCTTCAGCAGGATTTTTTTCGCCAGCATGGGCGGCGTCTGTTTATCGCGCAGCGCCTGGGTCGCCAGCTCGATATGACTGAACCATTGAAAATCCCTTCGCGTCAGCCCGTGGGTTTTGCCCAACTCTCTCCAGAGGCCGGGCTGTGTCAGCGCCTCGGGAAAATACAGCGCAGTTACGGATGTAGACATCGTCAAGTCTCGTTCAAGATGCCCGATGCAGGCACCTGTGGGTTGAACAACGAGACTAAAAGTCGAGAGGACGGCCGGGGCGGTACATAGATAACGCACGGGGCGCGGGTATTCGTGTCCCGGACCAGCAGCGAAAGGTTGACAGTTCGTACGCGGCGCGTTGTTAATCGGTGGGTCTTTGTACGCTGTTGTTCCCTCCAATAATTAGTCTGGAGCTTCAGATGTCTGCGCCACATGATCACGCTTCCCTTTCGGTCTCGTCACACCTGTCACTCGAAGCGCTGAGCGCTTTGCTCGAGAAAATCTTTCAGCGTCACGGCACATCGGCTGACGTGGCCCGGGTGCTGGCGCGCAACTGTGCCGGTGCCGAGCGCGATGGCGCGCATAGCCACGGGGTATTTCGCATTCCAGGTTATGTTTCGACCCTGCAAAGCGGTTGGGTCAACGGCCAGGCTGTACCAGTGGTTGAAGACGTGGCATCCGGGTTTGTGCGGGTCGATGCCAATAACGGTTTTGCGCAACCGGCCCTGGAAGCGGCACGCGAACTGCTGGTGCACAAAGCCCGCCGTGCCGGGATCGCGGTGTTGGCGATCCGTAACTCACACCATTTCGCCGCGTTGTGGCCGGATGTCGAGCCCTTCGCTTATGAGGGGCTGGTGGCGTTGAGCGTGGTCAACAGCATGACCTGCGTGGTGCCCCACGGCGCCGACCGGCCCTTGTTCGGTACAAATCCGATTGCTTTTGCCGCACCGCGGGCCGATGGTGACCCGATTGTCTTCGACCTGGCTACTAGTGCCATTGCTCATGGCGACGTGCAAATCGCCGCACGCCAGGGCGAACGCTTGCCGCCCGGCATGGGCGTGGACAGCCTCGGCCAGCCGACCACCGACCCGAAAGCGATTCTTGAAGGCGGCGCGCTGCTGCCGTTTGGCGGGCACAAGGGTTCGGCGTTGTCGATGATGGTCGAGTTGCTTGCGGCGGCGCTGACGGGGGGTAACTTTTCCTTCGAATTCGACTGGAAGAACCACCCAGGCGCCAAGACACCCTGGACCGGACAGTTATTGATCGTGATCGATCCGAGTAAAGCGGCAGGGCAGAGCTTTGCCGAACGCAGCCAGGAACTGGTACGACAGATGCACGGGGTCGGTTTGAAGCGTTTGCCGGGTGATCGACGTCATCACCAGCGAGCCAAATCGAAGATCCATGGCATCGAACTCGACGCACAGACCCTGGCGAATCTGCGCGAGCTGGCCGGTGATTGACAAAGTCAATGGGTGACGCAAAACGTGTAGGAGCTGGCAAGCCAGCTCCTACAATGGATTTCGATGAAGCACAGATCCCGAGATCACCTCAAATCCCCGTAGGAGCTGGCTTGCCAGCGAAAGCGGTGGGTCAGCTGTGTTGATGTTGGCTGACAGGACGCCTTCGCTGGCAAGCCAGCTCCTACAATGGATTTCGATGTAGCACAGATCCCGAGATCACCTCAAATCCCCGTAGGAGCTGGCTTGCCAGCGAAAGCGGTGGGTCAGCTGTGTTGATGTTGGCTGACAGGACGCCTTCGCTGGCAAGCCAGCTCCTACAATGGATTCGATGAAGCACAGATCCCGCGATCACCTCAAATCCCCGTAGGAGCTGGCTTGCCAGCGAAAGCGGTGGGTCAGCTGTGTTGATGTTGGCTAATCGGGCGCCTTCGCTGGCAAGCCAGCTCCTACAGGGATTGGCGTGTGCGGGTGATTAGCGGCGGCCGAGCAACAGTCCCACGACCAGGCCAAAACCTGCGGATATCGCCACGGTTTGCCATGGATGCCCGCCGATGTAGGTCTCGGTGGCCTCGACCGCAGGCAAGGTGCGGTCGCGCACGCTGGTCACCGAATCCCGGGCCTGTTGCAGTTTCAGGCCGATTTGTTCGCGAAGGGTCTCCGCTTCTTCACCCACCAGTGATGCACTGCTCTTCAGCAGTTTTTCCGATTCTTCGATCAGCGATTGCAGTTCGCTGAAGGCTTGATCCTTGATTTGTTCTTCGGCAACTTGCGCGGCGGTTTTACGGGCCATTGAGCGACTCCTTGCAGGTAGATAGACAGTGAACAATGGAGTCCGGCGTCGTCGGAAAAGTTGCAGCTAATTTGCCTCGGATTGCCATCTTGCTGAAAAACCGGCGCAGGACCTTTCTTCCTACGGTGTAAGATGTCGCCAATTTACGCAGCAGGAATTTCCCATGAGCTTCAATCTGGCCGACAAACCCCTTGCCGAGCGCGCAGCGCTTGAAGACGAGAAATCTCGTCTGTTCGAACTCTGGCAAAACAACCTCGGCAAAGCCAAAGGCGAGGCCGCACGGTTGTTCGGCGAGCGGTCCAAGCGCAAGGGCAAGTGGGCCGAATGGGTACGTTCCGAGCTGGACGGCATGTCGCCGCCGGAATACGCCAACATGGTGCGCAGTGAAGTCAATCGCCTGATGGCCGCCAACAAGTAACATCGGCGTTCAGGCGAAACTTGCGACAATCGCCTCGCGCACTTTCAACACCACAGGGTCAAGTTGGGTGCTGGTGCGCCAGCCCAGCTCGATCGGGTAGCGCGGCAAGGCCAGCGGGCAGGGCAGCAGCGCCAGCCCGCTGAGCGCGGCGATGCTTTGCGCTGCATGGGCCGGAATGGTCGCCACCGCCTGACTGCCCTTGAGCAAATGCGGCAACGCGGCAAAATGCGTGGTCGAGGCACACACCCGTCGGCTCAGCCCCAGCGCCGCCAAACCTTCATCGGTTATCCCGATAAAACCGCCGGACGACACCAGGATGTGTTCGCGAGCCACAAACTCCTCAAGGCTAATGCTCTGCTGGCCCTCGGCAAGGCTCGACGGATCCACCAGGCACAAATAACCCCCTTCCCCCAGCACTTGACGGCTGAGCAGCCGCTCGGCAAACCCGCCCGCGGTGATCGCCAGGTCGATGCTGCGTTCCATCAACGCCTGAGCGACGATCTGGCTGTGGGTCTGGCGGAAAATCAGGCGCAGTTTCGGCGCGCTGTGGGCAATTTCTTCGATCAGCCGCCGGCCGTAGGCGATCTCGAAATCATCCGACATGCCAACCGTGACCGAACGGCCCTCGTACAGCTGAGCCGCCGGATCGACCATCGCCAGGCTTTGCCGGCATTTGTCCAGGGCATCGCTGACCACCGGCTTGAGCTGATTGGCCCTGAGCGAGGGCGCCAGCCCGCGACCGGTGCGCACGAACAACGGGTCGCCATACAGTTCGCGCAGCCGACGCAAGGCCGCGCTGACCGCCGATTGCGTCACGCCCAGACGTAGCGCGGCACGGCTGGCACTGGATTCTTCATGCAACGCTTCAAAGACTTTGAGCAGGTTAAGGTCGATGTTGGTGATATTCATTTGGCTCATATCATTTAGCAGTGAATCGGTCTTTCCTGATGATCACGTGGCGCCGGAGAATGGGCAACACCTGATGCCAACGGAGTTTTCGAGATGCCCAAGTCAATTGTTGCGGCCCTGCAAATCGGCGCCTTGCCCGGTGGCAAGGCCGACACCCTGGAACAGATCCTGTCCTATGAAAACGCGATCATCGAATCCGGCGCGGCGCTGGTGGTGATGCCCGAAGCGCTGCTGGGCGGTTACCCCAAAGGCGAGCGCTTCGGCACGCAACTGGGGTATCGCCTGCCGGAAGGGCGCGAAGCCTTTGCCCGCTATTTCGCCAATGCCATCGATGTGCCCGGCGCCGAAACCGAAGCGCTGGCTGGCTTATCGGCGCGCACCGGCGCCAATCTGGTGATCGGCGTGATCGAACGCGCGGGCAGCACCTTGTATTGCACCGCCCTGTATTTCGATCCGCAGGCCGGGCTCGTGGACAAGCACCGCAAACTGATGCCCACCGGCACCGAACGGCTGATCTGGGGCAAGGGCGATGGCTCGACCCTGCCGGTGATCGACACGCAGGTCGGGCGCGTTGGTGCGGTGGTGTGCTGGGAAAACATGATGCCGCTGCTGCGCACCGCGATGTACGCCAAAGGCGTGCAAGTGTGGTGCGCGCCGACCGTGGACGAGCGGGAGATGTGGCAAGTGAGCATGCGCCACATCGCCCATGAGGGTCGTTGCTTTGTGGTCAGCGCCTGCCAAGTCCAGGCTTCACCGCAGGCGTTGGGGCTGGACATCGCCAACTGGCCGGCGGATCGGCCGCTGATTGCTGGCGGCAGCGTGATCGTAGGTCCCATGGGCGACATCCTTGCAGGACCGTTGCGCGACAGCGCCGGGCTGCTCACCGCGCAAATCGACACCGACGACCTGGTCCGCGCCCGTTACGACTACGACGTGGTCGGCCATTACGCGCGCCCGGACGTCTTCGAGCTGAGTGTGGACGAACGCGCCAAACCGGGGGTTCGGTTCATTTCCTGAGGCCTGTGGGCTTTGGCCAAAGCAGTCAGGCAACTTGATAACTTTGACCATTGCCCGACACTCCGCGCAGAGCGAGTATTTCCCTGTTGATTACGGTTCCCCCAACCTATAAAAAACACAGAGGGATTCTGGCAATGCGCGATTACTTGTCTGCTACATCACAGTTCAATTATCAGCACACCGTCGACGCCGCACTCGCAGGCGACCTGACGGCCCTCAACGCCTGCGTCGAATGTTGTGACCGGCACGCCTTGCCGGGTCGTATCGCGCTGTTCTGGGAAGGCCGCGATGGGGCCAGCGCGGCTTACACCTTCAGCGAACTGCAGGACAAAGCGGCGCGCTTCGCCAATTTTCTTCTCGCCCAAGGCGTGAAGAAAGGCGACAAGGTCGCCGGCCTGTTGCCACGCAATATCGAATTATTGATTACCGTGTTCGCCACCTGGCGCATCGGCGCGGTGTATCAACCACTGTTTACCGCCTTCGGCCCCAAGGCCATCGAACACCGCCTGAGTTGCTCGGGCGCCAAAGTGGTGATCACCGACGCGGTGAACCGGCCGAAACTCGCTGAAGTCGCCGATTGCCCAACCACTGTGACTGTCAGCGGCACCAAAGGGCAGGGCCTGGTGCGCGGCGATTTCAGTTTCTGGGCCGAACTGGCCAACTATTCCGGGGCTTGCGAACCGGTGCTGCTGACCGGCGAAGATCCGTTCCTGCTGATGTTCACCTCGGGCACCACCGGCCCGTCGAAAGCACTGTCCGTTCCGCTCAAGGCCATCGTGGCGTTTCAGAGCTACACCCGTGATGCGGTGGATCTACGCCCGGAAGACGCCTTCTGGAACGTCGCCGATCCAGGTTGGGCCTACGGCATTTACTTTGGTGTCACAGGGCCAATGTCCATGGGTCATCCGATCACTTTCTACGAGGGTCCATTCACCCTCGAAAGCACCTGCCGGGTGATCAACAAGTACGCGATTACCAACCTCACCGGTTCGCCAACGGCTTACCGTTTGCTGATTGCCGGCGGTGACGAATTCGCCAAATCGATCAAGGGCAAGCTGCGCATCGTCAGCAGTGCCGGCGAGCCGCTGAACCCGGAAGTGATCCGCTGGTTCGCCGATAACCTCGGCGTGGTCATCCACGACCATTACGGCCAGACCGAGCTGGGCATGGTGCTGTGCAATCACCACGGCCTGGAGCACCCGATTCACATGGGCGCCGCCGGTTTCGCCTCGCCGGGCCATCGCATCGTGGTGCTGGATGACGACTGCAAGGAACTCGGCGTTGGCCAGCCGGGCATTCTGGCCATCGACCGCCGCCAGTCGCCGATGTGCTGGTTCGCCGGCTACGAAGGCGGGCCGACCAAGGCCTTCGTAGGCGACTATTATTTGAGTGGCGACACCGTCGAGTGGAACCCGGACGGCAGCATCAGCTTCGTCGGTCGCAGTGACGATGTGATCACCACATCCGGGTACCGGGTCGGCCCGTTCGACGTGGAAAGTGCACTGATCGAACACCCGGCCGTGGTCGAGGCGGCAGTGGTCGGCAAGCCCGATCCGGAGCGCACTGAGCTGGTCAAGGCCTTTGTCGTGCTCTGCGCGCAATACCGCCCGACGCCTGAGTTGGCCGAAGAGCTGCGCCAGCACGTGCGCAAACGACTGGCGGCGCACTCGTACCCCCGTGAAATCGAATTTGTCAGCGAATTGCCGAAAACCCCGAGCGGCAAATTGCAGCGCTTTATCTTGCGCAACCAGGAAATCGCCAAGGCCCACGAGGCGGCGGCAAAGAACGTTCCCGCTTGAATCCAGGAAAACAACATGCAGATCCAGAACAAGGTTTTTATCGTCACCGGCGGCGCTTCCGGCCTCGGTGCCGCCACCGCTGAGGTGCTGGTCGCCGCCGGCGCGAAAGTGATGCTGGTAGACCTCAACGCCGAAGCCGTCGCGGCCCAGGCCCAGCGCCTGGGCGCGCAGAGCGTGGTGGCGGACATCAGCAATGAAGCGGCAGCCGAAGCGGCCGTTCAGGCGACGGTCAAGGCTTTCGGTGGCCTCAATGGCCTGGTCAACTGCGCCGGCATCGTGCGCGGCGAGAAGATTCTCGGCAAGAACGGCCCGCACGCACTGTCGAGCTTCAGCCAGGTGATCAACGTCAACCTGATCGGCAGCTTCAACATGCTGCGCCTGGCGGCCGCGGCGATTGCCGAGACCGAAGCGGAGGCCGATGGCGAGCGCGGGGTGATCATCAACACCGCGTCGGCGGCAGCCTACGACGGCCAGATCGGCCAGGCTGCGTACTCGGCATCCAAAGGCGCGATTGTCAGCCTGACCTTGCCGGCGGCCCGTGAACTGGCGCGTTTCGGCATCCGCGTGATGACCATCGCCCCGGGCATTTTCGAAACGCCGATGATGGCCGGCATGACCCAGGAAGTGCGCGATTCCCTCGCCGCCGGCGTGCCATTCCCGCCGCGTCTGGGCAAGCCGGGTGAGTACGCCGCGCTGGTCAGGCATATCATTGAAAACAGCATGCTCAATGGCGAGGTGATCCGTCTCGACGGTGCCTTGCGCATGGCGGCCAAGTAAGGAGGATTTGTCATGACTATTGCCAACGATCCAATTGTTATCGTCAGCGCCGTCCGCACCCCGATGGGTGGTTTCCAGGGCGAATTGAAAAGCCTGACCGCGCCGCAACTGGGTGCCGCCGCCATCAAGGCCGCCGTCGAACGTGCCGGTATCGCCAGTGATGCCGTCGATGAGGTGTTGTTCGGCTGCGTCCTGCCGGCAGGCCTCGGCCAGGCGCCTGCGCGTCAGGCAGCGCTGGGGGCGGGGCTGGATAAATCGACCCGGAGCACCACGCTGAACAAGATGTGCGGTTCGGGCATGCAAGCCACCATCCTCGCCCACGACATGCTGCTCGCCGACAGCGCCGAGGTGGTTATCGCCGGTGGCATGGAAAGCATGACCAACGCGCCTTACCTGCTGGACCGTGCGCGCAGCGGCTACCGCATGGGCCATGGCCGGATACAGGACTCGATGTTCCTCGACGGCCTCGAAGACGCCTACGACCAAGGCCGCCTGATGGGCACCTTCGCCGAGGACTGCGCCGAAGCACATGGCTTCAGCCGTGAAGCCCAGGATGCCTTTGCTATTGCCTCGACTACCCGCGCACAACAGGCAATCAAGGACGGCAGCTTCAAGGCCGAAATCGTCCCGCTCACCGTGACTGTCGGCAAAGAACAAGTGGTGATCAGCAATGACGAGCAACCACCGAAAGCCAAGCTGGACAAGATCGCTTCGTTGAAGCCGGCGTTCCGCGACGGCGGCACCGTAACGGCGGCCAATTCCAGTTCGATTTCCGACGGTGCGGCCGCGCTGGTGCTGATGCGCCAGTCGCAGGCGAAAAAGCAAGGCCTCAAACCCTTGGCGGTGATCCATGGCCACGCCGCGTTTGCCGACACACCGGGCCTGTTCCCGGTAGCGCCGATCGGTGCGATCAAGAACCTGGTGAAGAAAACCGGCTGGTCGCTGGATCAGGTTGACCTGTTTGAAATCAACGAGGCGTTTGCGGTGGTCAGCCTGGTGGCGATGACCCAACTGGAGATTCCTCACGAGAAACTCAACGTACACGGGGGTGCGTGCGCCCTCGGCCATCCGATCGGTGCATCCGGTGCGCGGATTCTCGTGACCTTGCTGTCGGCTCTGCGCCAGAAAGGCTTGAAGCGCGGCGTGGCCGCGATCTGCATAGGCGGCGGCGAAGCGACGGCGATGGCCGTGGAATGCCTGTACTAAGAATTGCGCAGTCCTTGTAGGAGCGAGCCTGCTCGCGAAGAACGTCAACGATGACGAGGGTTGCCTGGATGAATGCGGCGCTCTCAGTCCTTTCGCGAGCAGGCTCGCTCCTACAGGGGCAATTAAATTTTTAAGGATTCACCATGATCCCCAATGACGAACAACAACAAATCCGCGAGGCGGCCCGGGACTTTTCCCAGGAACGGCTGAAGCCGTTCGCCGCCGAGTGGGACCGCGAGCACCGCTTTCCCAAGGAAGCCATTGGCGAGATGGCCGAGCTGGGCTTCTTTGGCATGCTGGTGCCGGAGCAATGGGGCGGTTGCGACACCGGTTACCTGGCCTACGCCATGGCCCTGGAAGAAATCGCCGCTGGCGACGGCGCCTGCTCGACCATCATGAGCGTGCATAACTCCGTGGGCTGCGTGCCGATTCTCAATTATGGCAATGATGATCAGAAAGAACGCTTCCTCAAGCCGCTGGCCAGTGGTGCGATGCTCGGCGCTTTTGCCTTGACCGAACCACAGGCCGGTTCCGACGCCAGCGGCCTGAAAACCCGTGCCCGGCTGGAAGGCGATCACTACGTCCTCAACGGCTGCAAGCAATTCATCACCTCCGGGCAGAATGCCGGGGTGGTAATCGTGTTTGCGGTGACGGATCCGAGCGCCGGCAAGCGCGGCATCAGCGCCTTTATCGTGCCGACCGATTCGCCGGGTTATACCGTTGCCCGGGTCGAAGACAAGCTCGGCCAGCATGCGTCCGACACCTGCCAGATCCTCTTCGACGATGTGAAGGTGCCGCTGGCCAACCGGTTGGGTGAGGAGGGTGAAGGCTACAAGATCGCCTTGGCCAACCTTGAGGGCGGTCGCGTCGGCATCGCCTCGCAATCGGTGGGCATGGCACGCGCCGCGTTCGAAGCGGCCCGCGATTACGCCCGTGAGCGCGAGAGTTTCGGCAAGCCGATCATCGAACACCAAGCCGTCGCGTTCCGCCTGGCCGACATGGCGACCCAGATCGCTGTGGCGCGGCAAATGGTGCATTACGCCGCCGCCCTGCGCGACAGTGGCAAACCAGCCCTTGTCGAGGCCTCCATGGCCAAGTTGTTCGCCTCGGAAATGGCCGAGAAGGTATGCTCCTCGGCGCTGCAAACCCTCGGCGGCTACGGTTATCTCAACGACTTCCCGCTGGAGCGCATCTACCGCGACGTGCGGGTTTGCCAGATCTACGAAGGCACCAGCGATATTCAGCGCATGGTCATTTCGCGCAATTTATAAGAAGGAATTCCCTGTGAGTTACGAAACGATTCTGCTGGAAACCCACGGCCGCGTGGGCCTGATCACCCTCAACCGCCCCCAGGCACTGAACGCTTTGAACGCGCAGATCGTCAGCGAGCTGAACCAGGCCCTGGATGGCTTCGAGGCGGATTCGAACATCGGTTGCATCGTCCTGACCGGTTCGAAAAAAGCGTTCGCCGCCGGTGCCGACATCAAGGAAATGGCCGAGCTGACCTATCCGCAGATCTACATCGACGACCTGTTCAGCGATAGCGACCGCGTTGCCAACCGCCGCAAGCCGATCATCGCGGCGGTTAACGGTTTTGCCCTGGGCGGCGGCTGTGAGCTGGCGTTGATGTGCGACTTCATCCTGGCCGGCGACAACGCCAAATTCGGCCAGCCGGAAATCAATCTCGGCGTGTTGCCGGGCATGGGCGGCACTCAGCGCCTGACCCGTGCCGTGGGCAAGGCAAAGGCCATGGAAATGTGCCTGAGCGGGCGTTTGATCGATGCGGTGGAAGCGGAGCGTTGCGGCATCGTGGCGCGTATCGTACCGAGCGATGAGTTGCTGGACGAAGCGCTGAAAGTGGCGGCGTTGATTGCCAAGAAGTCGTTGCCGATTGCGATGATGGTCAAGGAAAGCGTCAACCGTGCCTTTGAAGTGAGCCTGGCCGAAGGCGTGCGCTTTGAGCGTCGGGTGTTCCATGCGGCGTTTGCGACGCAGGATCAGAAGGAAGGGATGGCGGCGTTTATTGCCAAGCGCGAGGCGGAGTTCACCGGCAAGTAATGCGGCGATTTAGTTGAGCCTTTCGCTGGCAAGCCAGCTCCTACAGTATTTGTATCGTCCTTGTAGGAGCTGGCTTGCCAGCGAAGCTTTTAAATCGTTACACCAGGTAGTTCTTCAGTTCGCGGGCGATCACCATCCGCTGAATCTCGCTCGACCCTTCGTAGATCTGGGTGATCCGCGCATCGCGGTAATATTTCTCCACTGGATAATCTTCCAGATACCCGTAGCCGCCATGAATCTGAATGGCGGACGAGCAGACCTTTTCCGCCATTTCCGAGGCAAACAACTTGGCCTGTGACGCCTCGGACAAACACGGTTTGCCGGCCGTGCGCAGGCGCGCCGCATGCAGGACCATCAACCGTGCCGCGTTCAATTGCATGTGCATGTCGGCCAGCAGGTTGGCGATGCTCTGGTGTTCATTGATCGGCTTGCCAAACTGCACACGATCCCGGGAGTAGGCCAGCGCCGCTTCGAACGCCGCGCGGGCGATGCCCAGCGCTTGCGCGGCGATGCCGATGCGCCCGCCCTCGAGGTTGGACAGGGCGATGGCCAGGCCTTTGCCGCGCTCGCCGAGCAGATTGGCTTCGGGGATGGTGCAGTCGTTCAATGTGACTGCGCAGGTATCCGAAGCACGAATGCCCATCTTGTGTTCGGTGCGATCGACGATAAAACCGGCGGTGTCGGTCGGGACCAAAAACGCCGAGATCCCGCGTTTGCCCAGGTCCGGATCGGTGACGGCAAACACAATCGCCAACTTCGCACGCTTGCCGTTGCTGACAAATTGCTTGGCGCCGTTGATCACCCACTGGCCATCGCGCAGTTCGGCGCGGGTGCGCAGGTTGTGCGCTTCGGAACCCGCCTGCGGTTCGGTCAGGCAGAAGCAGCCAATGACCTGACCGCTGGCCAGGTCGGCCAGCCAGGTCTGTTTCTGTTCTTCACTGCCGTAATTGAGCACCGGCCCGCAACCCACCGAGTTGTGGATGCTCATGAAAGCGCCAGTGGCACCGTCGCCGGCGGAAATCTCTTCCACGGCCAGGGCGTAGGCCACGTAGTCGACATAGGTGCCGCCCCATTCCTCAGGGACCACCATGCCCAACAAGCCCAGCTCGCCCATCTTCGCCACCAGGCCGTCATCGATCCAGCCGGCCTTTTCCCAGGCTTGGGCATGGGGTGCGATTTCGCCACGGGCGAACTCCCGGGCCATGTCGCGGATCATGATTTGCTCTTCGCTCAATTCGATATCGTGCATGGCTCAGCTCCCGCTCTCATCGAAACCGCTGAAGAAACTCGCCACGTGCTCGGCGTCCAGTGCCGCCAGAGTGGGTGGGTTCCAGCGCGGGCTTTTGTCTTTGTCGATCAGCAAGGCGCGTACGCCTTCGATCAAGTCGCCGCGCTCGAACCACTGGCGGTCCAGGTGCAGCTCAAGGGCGAAACATTGCTCCAGTGGCAGCTCGCGCCCGCGCCGCAGCATTTCCAGGGTCACGGCCATGGCCAGCGGCGAACGGGTCTCCAGCAGGTCGGCGGTGGTCACGGCCCACTCGTGGCTGTCGGCGACGGTCACCTGGCGCAGTTGTTCCACGATACTCGGCACGTCGGCCTGGGCGAAGAAATGGTCGATGGCCGGGCGCAAGGCAATCAAGGGGGCGTCGGGCAGTTGCTGCACGGCCAGTTTGGCCAACAGGCCTTGCAGGTCCTTGAGCGGCGAGTCGTGCCATTCGAGCTGGTCGAGTTTTTCATCCAGGGTGCCCAGCTTGGCGCTTTCGATGTACCAATCGGCCAGCCCGCAATACAGCGCATCGGCGGCGCGGATCTGAACGCCGCTGACGCCGAGGTAGATGCCCAGTTCACCGGGGATGCGCGGCAGGAAATAACTGCCGCCGACGTCCGGGAAATAGCCGATGCCGACTTCCGGCATCGCCAGGCGACTTTTTTCGGTGACCACGCGCAGGTCGGCGCCTTGCACCAGGCCCATGCCGCCACCGAGGACAAAACCGTCCATCAATGCCAGCACCGGTTTGCGGTAATGGTGGATGGCGAGGTCGAGGGCGTATTCCTCGACGAAGAAATCCTCGTGCAGGGTATCGCCGCTTTTGAAGCTGTCATGCAGCGAACGAATGTCGCCGCCAGCGCAGAAGGCTTTTTCGCCGGCGCCGCGCAGGACCACCGCATGCACTTGTGAATCCTGGGCCCAGGCGTCGAGCTGGCGGTGCAGGTTGCGCACCATGTCCAGGGTCAGGGCGTTGAGGCCGGCGGGGCGGTTGAGGGTCAGGTGACCAATGTGGTTGCGAACTTCGGCCAGCACGTCGTTTTGCATGGCATCCATGGACAACGCCCCCTTCGATGAAACCTGAGCAGTCATCACTAACTCCCTGCTTTTATTGTCTTTATCGAGATGCTCGCGCGCGAGCGATGGCGGATCGTAGCAGTGCAAATTTGCCTTGTACAACCGGGAAATGTGCAGGCTGTTCGTGCATTTTTGCATGTGTGTGTCCGTTACTGTTACAGCGTAGACCATGGCGATTTCAGGCAAATGCGGCCAGCAGATCCTCTTCGAAGGCCTTCTGCGCTTCGCCGGCTACTTGCGCCCGATGCCGGGCCAGATGAAACGGGACATTAAAACTCATGTCATTGCGGCGCACGGCTTTGAGCAAACCCTTGTCTTCCCAGGCCCGGGCAAAATGGCTGGGCAGGTAGCCGACATGTTTGCCTGAGAGAATGAAGGCGAGGGTGCCTTCGACCTGTTCTGAACGCGCCGAGCACAATTTGCCCTGGAAGGGTTCGTCGGTGCGCAAGAAGCGGTAGGGGTGATCGACCCGGTCGCTGGCGTGCAGGGCCTGGTCATCCGGTGCGTCGTCGGTGAACAACGGGTGGCCGGGGGCGCAGTACAGGTGTTGGGTCTCGATGAACAGTTGGCGATAGTCGAAGGCATTTTGCACTTGCGAAAAGTAACCAATGGCCAGGTCCAGTCGCTGTTGCAAGAGCAAGCGTTCCATTTCACCGGGCATAGCGCTGATCAACTCGATACGCACCGATTCGTCTCGTTCACGGAAGCGCCCGATCGCGTCGGCTACCCGTTGCACCACCGATTGCTCCAGCGCTTCGGAAAGGCCAAGGCGCACTTCGCCGATCAAGCGCCCGGCCACCCCGTTGGATTGATGCCGGAACGTCTCGATCGATTCGAACAGCCCACGGGTGGCGCTGAGCAGTTGTTCGCCCTTGGGGGTGATCCGGAAACCACCCTTGCCGCGACTGCACAGGCGATAGCCGAGGCGGGTTTCCAGCTTGGCCATTTGCTGGCTGATGCTCGATTGGCTCAAGCCCAGTTCGCCTTGGGCTGCGCTGAAGCCGCCGCACTCGACCACGCTGACGAACAGGCGCAGCAATTGCAGATCCAGATCATGCAGTTGGCCCAGCATCAAACATTACTCCGTCGTAAAGTCAGGTTAATTAACTTGATATTTCACCAATGTATCCGACGCCGCATTCTGCAACCACTTCCTCTGGTCAGGTGTTCGTCATGGCTCCCATGTTCAAGCTGTGTTTACCCGCGTTGTTGCTAGCCGCTGCTGTTTCGGCCCAGGCCGAGGACAAGGTCGTCAATTTGTACAGCTGGGCCGATTACGTCGCCCCGGAGACCCTGCAGCGCTTCGAGCAGGAGACTGGCATTCATGTGCGCTACGACACGTTCGATGCCCCCGAGGTACTCGAAACCAAGCTACTGACCGGCGGCAGTGGCTACGACGTGGTGGTCCCATCGTCCAGTGTCCTGGCGCGCGGCCTGGCAGCGGGGGCGCTCAAGGCCATTCCCCATGAGGGCCTGAAGGGCTATGCCAATCTGGATCCCGATCTGTTGGAGAAGATGGCGGCGGTCGATCCGGGTAATCGCTATGGCGTGCCCTATACCTGGGGAACGCTGGGGTTGGGGATGAATGTCGAGGAAGTGCGAAAGCGCTTGCCGAATGTGCCGCTCAACAGCCTGGACCTGCTGTTCAAGCCTGAATACGCGAGCAAGCTGAAGGACTGTGGCATCGCGGTGATTGATTCGCCTCAGGAGGTAATCGGCCTGGCCTTGCATTATCTGGGCAAAGATCCGTATAGCACCGACAAGGGCGACCTGGAAGCGGCCCAGACGTTGTTGCATCAATTACAACCTTCGGTGCTTTACGTCGCCAGCGGCCGCCAGATCAACGACTTGGCCAATGGCAGTCTGTGCCTGGCGCTGACTTACAACGGTGACGCCAGCATGGCGGCCGATCAGGCGCGCAAAGCCAACAAGCCCTATGAAATCGCCTATCGAATTCCCAGGGAAGGCACCATCGTGTGGCAGGACAATCTGGCGATCCCCAAGGACGCACCGCACCCCGAGGCTGCTCGCCAGTTCATTGAATTCATGCTGCGCCCCGAGTCCGTCGCGGCGCTGACCAACACACTGTTTTTCGCCACGGCGAACCTGGCCGCCACGCCGCTGGTGGATGAAGCGGTTCGCACGGATCCGGATATCTACCCGCCTGCCGAGGTGCGCGACCGGCTCTACGCCGACCGCAGCATGGGCCTTAAGGACATGCGCCGGCGCACTCGTTTGTGGACCACTTTCCGTAGCCGCCAATAACTAGAAATAAAGGAGCCTTTCAATGGACGTCCCTGTGCAGAACGATCAAGCCCTCACCCGTGACAGTCTTTATGGCACTGCCGCCGAAAGTACCTACGCCGGTATTACCAGTTTCATGCGTCGCCGCTACAGCCGCGATTTGCGCGGGGTCGACGTGGCAGTCAGCGGTGTGCCGTTCGACACCGCGACCAGCAACCGGCCCGGCGCGCGTTTCGGGCCGCGCGGTATTCGCGCCGCGTCCACCGGGATTGCCTGGGAGCGCCACTGGCCCTGGACGTTTGACCCGTTCGACCATTTGGCCGTGATCGATTACGGTGATTGCGACTTCGATTTTGGCTCGCCGCAATCGACCCCGGAATGCATCGAAGCCCACGCCGAGCACATCCTCAACGCCGGCGCGGCGATGCTGACCTTCGGCGGTGATCACTTCGTCACCTATCCGCTGCTCAAGGCCCATGCCCGTAAGCACGGGGCGCTGTCACTGATCCACTTCGATGCACACAGCGACACCTGGCCGGACGAAGAGGGTAAGCGCATCGACCACGGCACCATGTTCTGGCATGCGGCGAAGGAAGGTCTGGTCGATCCATCGCGTTCGGTGCAAATCGGTTTGCGCACCACCAATGATGATCATCAGGGATTTCAGGTGCTGGATGCACGGCAGGTGCATCGCCGTGGCTGCGAAGCGATCGTCGAGGCGATTCGTGCGCGGGTCGGGGACAACCCGGTGTACCTGACGTTCGACATCGACTGCCTTGACCCGGCGTTTGCCCCTGGCACCGGCACACCGGTGTGCGGCGGCCTGAGCACGGTGCAGGCGCTGGAGATTCTCGGCGGGTTGCGCGGGATCAACCTGGTGGGCATGGACGTGGTGGAAGTCGCCCCGGCCTATGACAGTGCGGAAATCACCTCGTTGGCGGCAGCGACACTGGCGATGGAGATGCTTTGTCTGTATGCGGCAAAACACAAGGTCGATAAGTAATACGCCACCCTTGTAGGCGCTGCCTTGCCGGCGAAAGCGGCGGGTCAGACAGGTGGGTGTTGGCTGGCAGGACGCCTTCGCTGGCAAGCCAGCGCCTACAATGGATAGCTGTGGAGCACAAACCCTGGTTCACCCTCGAACCTGTAGGAGCTGGCTTGCCAGCGAAAGCGGCGGGTCGGTTATGTGGTTGTTGGCTGGCAGCACGCCTTCGCTGGCAAGCCAGCGCCTACAATGGATAGCTGTGGAGCACAAACCCTGGTTCACCCTCGAACCTGTAGGAGCTGGCTTGCCAGCGAAAGCGGCGGGTCGGTTATGGGGTTGTTGGCTGGCAGCACGCCTTCGCTGGCAAGCCAGCGCCTACAAGGGATAGCGGTGGAACGAAGATCCCTCAGGTTTGATGGGTGTCAGGCGACGGGGATGGCCGGCAGGTCAAGTATCCGGCCGCCGCTGAAGCGTGCGAAGGACCCGCTGATGGATTCATGCGGTACGCCTTTGGTGACTTCACTGACGCCATCCAGCCGTGCCAGGTGTTCAGCACTCAACTGCACGTTCAGCGCGCCCAGCGTGGCGTCCAGTTGTTCGCGAGTGCGGGAGCCAAGGATGGGGATCAGCGCGGTGGTCGAGCGCTTGGCCTTTTCCCGCAGCCAGGCGATGGCCACGTGGGTCGGGCTGGCGTCGAGGTCGGCGGCGACGTCGATCAAGGTGTCGAGCAGGGCGGTTTCGCGGGCGCTTTTTTCCGCGTGAATCAGCACACCGAGTTTGTTGGCGCGGTTGTCGCCGGCACTGTTGCGGTATTTACCGGTCAGGAAGCCGCCACCCAGCGGTGACCACAATGTCGCGGCCAGGCCCAGGGCTTCGGCCATCGGCAGTTGTTCGCGCTCGGCGGTGCGTTCGGCGAGGCTGTACTCGACCTGGATCGCCGCAATCGGCGCAAAAACACGGACCTCGGCGAGCAGGTCGGCGCGGGCGATACGCCAGGCCGGGAAGTTCGACAACCCGGCGTAATGAATCTTGCCGGCACTGACCAGGTCGTCGAAACCGCGCAGGATCTCTTCCATCGGCGTCACGCCGTCGCTCATGTGTGCCCAGAACAGATCGATATGCTCGGCCTTAAGGCGTTTCAGGCTTTCCTCAACAGCGCGCACCATGTTCTTGCGGCTGTTGCCCGTGTGGGAAATGCCGGCCGCAGGTGTCGTCCCCAGGGTGTATTTGGTGGCGATAATCAGGCTGTCCCGTTCAGCGGCGATGAATTCGCTGAGCATGGCTTCCGACTGTCCGCCCTGATAGCCGTTGGCAGTATCGATGAAATTGCCACCCGCCTCGAGGTAGCCATCAAAAATCCGCTTGGCTTCATCGCGCTCGGCGCCATGGCCCCAACCAGTGCCGAAATTACCAGCGCCCAGCGCCAGTTCGGAAACACGCAAGCCGGTTTTACGACCAAAAACTTTGTAATACATGGGACGACTCCAGAGGTTGACGGCCTGTTTAAATGTTTATAAACATCTAATAAACATGATGTGAATAATCTAAGTCGTCAAGCTGGATTTTGATCCGAGGCAAAACCGCCGATCATTGGTCGCGATTGGCATGCGCAATGGCATACTGCCGCGCATGACGACTGAATCGCCTTTAAGCGCCTGGCAGCACGCCATCGACCAAAAGGGCTTCATCCAGGACGAGGCCCAGGAACATGCCGTGTGGGCGCTGCAAAAATGCCACGAAGCGCTGCACGAAGGCCGTGCGTCCATTTCCGGCGTGTACTTGTGGGGACCGGTCGGGCGGGGCAAGACCTGGTTGATGGACCAGTTCTACCAAAGCCTGCGCGTGCCGGCGCGGCGCCAGCATTTTCACCATTTCATGGGCTGGGTTCACCAGCGCTCGTTCCAATTGACCGGCACTGCCGACCCGCTCAAGGCGTTGGCCCGGGAGTTGGCCGAAGAAGTGCGGGTGCTGTGTTTCGACGAACTGTTCGTCAATGACATTGGCGATGCGATCATTCTCGGGCGCCTGTTCCAGGTGATGTTCGAGCAAGGCGTGGTGGTGGTCTGTACCTCCAACCTGCCGCCGGACCAGTTGTATGCCGACGGTTTCAATCGCGACCGCTTCATGCCCGCCATCGAGGCGATCAAGCAGCACATGCAGGTGATCGCGGTGGATGGCGGGGAAGACCATCGCCTGCATCCGGGCGTCGGTTCGCAACGCTACTGGGTGGTGGCGCCCGGTCAGGCCGGGGCATTCGCTGAGGTGTTCGCGGGGTTGACCGTGGACCAGCCGCTGTCGAGCGAACCGGTCAAGGTCGGTTACCGCTCCCTTGAGGTGGTCAAGGCCAGCCCGAGCGTGCTTTGGACCCGCTACGCCGCGCTGTGCGAACAACCCTTCGCCGCGATGGATTTCATCGCGCTGTGCGATGCCTACACAGCTATCCTGTTGAGTGACGTGCCCAGTCTCAGCGCGCAAAAACGCGCCGGGCGCATTGCCCGTGGCACAGAAGACGGCGTCGAGCGGGTGGAGGCGGGGGATCGCGATTTGCCTCAGCTGTCGGTACATGACGACGGAGTGCGAAGGTTCATTGCCCTGGTGGACGAATGCTACGACCGCAAGGTGCCGTTGTACGTTGAAGCGCAGGTGCCCATGGCGTCGTTGTATACCGAGGGCTATCTGGAGTTCCCGTTCCGCCGCACCCTCAGTCGACTACAGGAAATGCAACTGCAACGGTTTGTCGACGTTTGATCGGGAGCAGCGCACATGAACCAGCCCCTGTCGCACCATTTGCTGACCATGGCCTATCAGAATGCTTGGGCCAATCACCGACTGGCCAAGGCCTGGAGCCAGTTGAGTGCCGACGAACTGATCGCACCGCGGGTCAGCTTCTTCCCGACGATCCACGCCACCCTCAACCACATCCTTACCTGTGACTGGTTGTACGTGGACGCCCTGGAGCGCGAATTGCGCGGTGACGACCCGCATCCCGATCACCAGGTGTTTTTCAAGGACGACGATCCTTGTCTGCTGGCGGCAGAGCTGGTTCATGAGCAGGCCCATGTCGATCGACGCCTGATCGCCTACTGCGAGCAAATGCGCGATGCGGACCTCGGCAAAATCGTCACCATCGCCCGCGACACCCCGCAACATGACAGTCGTCTGCGCCTGCTGTCCCATCTGTTCGAACACCAGATCCATCACCGTGGCCAGGTGCACGCCATGCTCAGCGGCACCGCCATCGAACCGCCACAACTCGACGAGTTCTTCTGTGCCGGCGAGGCGCATTTGCGCGCCCACGACTTTGCCGAGCTGGGATGGACGGAAGCCTTGATCTGGGGCGCTTGAGCGCCAAACAATCCCACAATTGCGATTGTCCTTAGCCCACCGCTCGCGCTATGGTCGGCCGGCACTTCAGCGTGAAAACAGGCTGCAGGCTCAACTGTGTGATCGAGGATGGAAATGGACTCCGCAGAAATTCTTGTGCTTCAGGCCAGCTACACCAATCCGGTGCATGCCGAGGCTATTTGCCTGGTGTTGAATCACTACGCCGAAGACCCGATGGGCGGCGGCCAAGCGTTACCGGCCGACGTATTGGAACAACTTCCGGCAGAGCTGGCCCGACGCCCCCACGCGTTTAGCGTGCTGGCGTTTGTCGGTGGCGAACCGGCCGGGCTGATCAATTGCTTCGAAGGATTTTCGACCTTCGCCTGCCGGCCGTTGGTCAACGTGCACGATGTGTCGGTGGTGAAAAAATTTCGCGGCCTGGGCTTGAGCCAGAAAATGCTGCAAAAGGTCGAGGAGATTGCTCGCCAGCGCGGCTGCTGCAAGCTCACCCTGGAAGTGCTGGAGGGCAATGCCGTGGCGCAGGGCTCGTATGAAAAAGCCGGTTTCGCCGCCGGCATGTTCGACCCGGCTCACGGGCGGATGCTGTTTTGGACCAAGGCCCTCTGACACCAGGCAAAAACAGGGCGTCCATCCGGACGCCCGACAGTCTTGCGCGACCAAGCTTGCCGTCAGCTCATTTCGGCCTGTAAGTCTCAGTCATTTGTGCGGTTTGATCGCTCGGAACCCTCAGCTCGTTGCTTTGGATGGGGTGGCCCAGCGCTGCCTGCTGGGCCAGTCGCAGGCTTTCGAAGTAATAGCGCATGCGTTCGGCTCCGCCTTCGGCAAAAGCGCAGGTTGAGCCCAAGGCCATCAGGCCGGCGAGAATCATTGCGGTGCGTTTCATGGTGTGCCTCCCACTACAAATGTCGGATGCCGTTCGTCCATGAATCTATGAAGCAGTGTCGAAATGGCATTATCCGCCGATTCCGGCAAAAGGGAATTAACGCTGATTGGCTGCACAGCAGCATGAAAAAGGGGCCGGAATCGGCCCCTGGAAGAATTACTGCACAACCACCGCCGGTGGTGTTTTCGGCTTCATCAGGCTGAAGTCGATCAGCGCGCGTTGCTCGCGTTCATACGGGTTACCGATCATCAATGGCCGCGCCTTGAAACTGTCGCTGACCACACTTTTGCTACGGTCGAGTTCGTCGAAGCTCAAGCCCGCCAGATCGGCCCAGGTGTGGATCAAGTGGGAACTGCTGTAAGGGCGGGACAGATCGCCAGCGAGGTTCCAATAGTGGGTTTCGCGCCATTTTGGCGACGCCCAGGCCATGAACGGAATGGTGTACATCGGCGCCGTCGGCTTGTTCTCGTTGCGCCCCAGGGTGCTGTGGCCCACGGAGTCGAACACGTCTTCGCCGTGGTCGGAGAGGTACAGCAGGAAGCCGTTTGGATCGGACTTGGCGTAGTCCTTGATCAGGCTGGATACCACAAAGTCGTTGTACAGCACGGCATTGTCGTAGCTGTTGTACGTCGGCAACTGGTCATCGCGAATGCCGGCAGGCACGCCTTCGCGATCCTGGAACTTGTCGAAGTCCGACGGATAACGGTACTGGTAGCTCATGTGCGTGCCGAGCAAATGCACGACGATGAGTTTGCGCGGGGCCGCATCGGCCAGGGCCTTGTTGAAGGGCTCGATCACGTCGCCATCGTACTGGGCGGCATTCTGGTTGCGGTTGTTGTTCAGGTACACCTGCTCGTCGGCCTGCTCGGAGAAGGTCGTGAGCATGGTGTTGCGCTTGGTCATGGTCTGCTGGTTGGTGATCCAGAAGGTCTTGTAGCCTGCCTGTTTCATCATGCTGACCAGCGATGGCGTGGACAGGTACAGGTCCGGGCTCTCTTCGTCGGCGAAAGTCAGGACTTGCTGCAACGCTTCAATGGTGTACGGACGCGGGGTAATGACGTTGTCGAACACGTCCAGTTGACCCTTGAGCTTGTCCAGTTCCGGCGTGGTTTTGCGCGGGTAACCGTACAGGCTCATGCGCTGACGGTTGGTCGACTCGCCGATCACCAGCACCAGGGTCGCAGGCTCGTTGGCCATCGCGTCCTTGAGGTTGTGCAGTGGCGGGATCTTGCTGGCGCTCTTGAGCATGTCCTGCATGCCGGCCAGGGTGTCGAGGTAGCGGTGGTACGCCACGGCCATCTGCCAAGGCACGGCCGGTTCGATGCGGGTTTCGAACTTCTCGAAGCCGGCCGCGAAACTGCCGGTGCGCTGGGTCTGCTTGATCAGCGGATAGGCGACCACGGCAAACACCAGGGCGGTTGCCGCCACCAGTGCCTTGCCGCGCGGCAGGTAAACTGGGCGCAGGCGCGTCCACAGGAAATAGGAAAACGCGGTGTGGGCGAGGAAGGCCGGGACCATCCACCAGGCGAAGTACTGGGTCATGTACTCGCCGGCTTCAGACACGTTCGATTCGAACATGATGAAGATGACACTCTGCGAAAACTCTTGCTGGTAAATGAAGAAGTAACCCAGGCTGGCCATGGAGCACGCCCACAGCACCACACCAATGACAGCGGCCATGACGCGGGTCCGCTTGGGGAATAGCAGCATCGGCGCCAGCCAGATCGCACTCATCACGAAGGCCTGGCGGAACCCGGTAAAGCCAGAGGTGCCCGTCAACTGGATCAGCAACTGGGTAATGCCGGAAAAATACCAAAAGAATACGAACAGCCAGACGAGTCCGGCCCAGTCGAAACCTGTCGCAGTCGTTTTGCTGCGTTTGAACAAAGACATTCAGCGCTCCAGCCGAGAATTCACTAACACCGCCGGGACTTGGTTACCGCGGACGACGAACGAGGGCCGCACGGAACCGCGCGACCTTAAACGCGTAATTATTGTGAAACAAATGTGAAAATTTCGTGAGAAGCCGATGGGGCGGGGCTTGAGCCGATGCGGAAGCCGTGCAGGCTGCTCCCGCTTGAAGCGCGAGGGTCAGGCGAGTGGGGCGTGTTCAGTCACAGCCCGGGGTGGTGTCTGGAGGGTTTGCAATTGCAATCGCAACTGCGCCAGCTCCTGTTTCAACTGATCGCGCTCGACCTTCAACTGACGTAATTCATCGCGACGGATCGTGACGTAAAGGGTTTGTGCTGGCTGTACGGCGTGTACTGTGCCCATTGCTCACCTCGCAAATGGCGTGTCTCAACTGCAGGAACGCCTCGAAATCAGACGCAAACCTGCTATCGGCGCCAATTTTGATTTCTTTTGCCCCCGAAGGGAACTTTTTTATTTTTGATTGTCGTTGTGTCTTCGGCTTGATTCCCGACGTTATCCATCAGGATCGGGCACAATGCCCGGAAACTTCACGCCAACGCTCTGGACTAACCTCATGAGTCGCGGTGGGCTATAACCTTTGACACACCTTTTATTTGTAGTAGGGAGCATCAGCACATGCAACTCGGGATTATTGGACTGGGCCGCATGGGCGGCAATATTGCGCGGCGCCTGATGCTCAACGGGCACACCACCGTTGTTTACGACCGCAATACCGCCTTTGTCGACAACCTGGCCGCTGAGGGCTCCACCGGCGTTGCCGACCTCCCGGCGCTGGTCGCAGGCCTGGCCAAGCCGCGTGCGATCTGGGTCATGCTGCCGGCCGGCGCACCGACCGAAGAGACCATCGACACCCTGAGCACCTTGCTCGAAGCCGGCGACACCATCATCGACGGCGGCAACACCTTCTATAAGGACGACATCCGCCGGGCGAAAACCCTTTCGAAAAAAGGCCTGCACTACATCGACGTCGGTACCTCCGGTGGCGTCTGGGGCCTGGAACGCGGCTACTGCATGATGATTGGCGGCGACGCCGAGACCGTGCAACGCCTCGACCCGCTCTTCGCTACCCTGGCGCCGGGCATGGGCGACATTGCGCGCACCAAGGATCGCAAGTCCACGGACGAGCGTGCCGAGCACGGCTACATTCACGCAGGCCCCGCGGGCGCCGGGCATTTCGTCAAGATGATCCACAACGGCATCGAATACGGAATGATGCAGGCCTTCGCCGAAGGCTTCGACATTCTCAAGACCAAGAACAGCGAAAAATTGCCGCCAGACCAGCGTTTCGACCTGAACGTCGCCGATATCGCCGAAGTCTGGCGTCGTGGCAGCGTGGTGTCCTCGTGGTTGCTCGACCTGACCGCCGACGCCCTGGCCAGCGATCCGAAACTCGATGGTTTCTCCGGCTCCGTCGCTGACAGCGGCGAAGGTCAATGGACCATCGAGGCCGCCATGGAACAAGCGGTTCCGGTACCGGTGCTGTCGAACTCACTGTTCTCGCGCTACCGTTCGCGTGGGCAAGGCACCTTTGGCGACAAAGTCCTCTCGGCCCAACGCTTCGGCTTCGGCGGCCATGTGGAGACCCCGAAAAAATGACCCATACGATCCGCAGGAAATCCAAGACCGAGCCCGCACCACCGACGACGCTGTTTCTGTTCGGCGCCCATGGTGACCTGGTCAAGCGTCTGTTGGTACCGGCGCTGTATAACCTCAAGCGCAACGGCTTGCTCGGGGACGGACTGCGGATCATCGGCGTTGACCACAACGCCATCAGCGATGAAGGCTTCGCGCAAAAGCTCGAAGATTTCATCCGCAACGAGATGGCTGGCAAGGGTGACCACACCCTTGATCCAGCGGTCTGGTCCAAACTTGCCAAAGGCATCAGCTACGTTCAGGGCGATTTCCTGGACGACAGCACTTATCAAGCGCTGGCGGCAAAAATCGCCGACAGCGGTACCGGCAATGCGGTGTTCTACCTGGCCACCGCGCCGCGTTTCTTCAGTGAAGTGGCGAGCCGTCTCGGCTCGGCCGGCTTGCTGCAAGAAAATCCGGAAGCGTTCAGAAGGGTGGTGATCGAAAAACCCTTCGGTTCTGACTTGCAGACGGCCGAAGCGTTGAACGCTTGTCTGCTCAAGGTAATGACGGAAAAGCAGATCTACCGGATCGACCATTACCTGGGCAAGGAGACGGTCCAGAACATTCTGGTCAGCCGTTTCTCCAACAGCCTGTTCGAAGCGTTCTGGAACAATCACTACATCGACCACGTCCAGATCACCGCCGCGGAAACCGTCGGCGTAGAAACCCGTGGCAGTTTTTACGAACACACCGGCGCCCTGCGAGACATGGTGCCCAATCACCTGTTCCAGTTGCTGGCGATGGTGGCAATGGAGCCGCCCGCCGCATTTGGCGCCGATGCGGTGCGCGGCGAGAAGGCCAAGGTCGTCGGTGCGATCCGGCCCTGGACCGTTGAAGAGGCCCGCGCCAACTCGGTGCGCGGCCAATACATTGAAGGCGAGATCGACGGCAAGGCGCTGCCAGGCTATCGCCAGGAAGACAAGGTTGCGCCCGACAGCAACACTGAAACCTATGTGGCCCTCAAGGTCATGATTGACAACTGGCGCTGGGTCGGCGTGCCGTTCTACCTGCGCACCGGCAAGCGCATGAGCGTGCGTGACACCGAGATCGTGATCTGTTTCAAACCGGCGCCCTATGCGCAGTTCCGCGATACCGAGGTCGACGAGTTGCAGCCGACTTACCTGCGGATCCAGATCCAGCCCAACGAAGGCATGTGGTTCGACCTGCTGGCCAAACGGCCCGGCCAGTCCCTGAAGATGGACAACATCGAACTCGGGTTTGCCTACAAGGACTTCTTCGAGATGCAGCCGTCCACCGGCTACGAGACCTTGATCTACGACTGCCTGACGGGCGACCAAACGCTGTTCCAGCGCGCCGACAACATCGAAAACGGCTGGCGTGCGGTACAGCCATTCCTCGATGCGTGGCAGCAGGATGCCAGCGTGCAGCCTTATCCCGCCGGGGAAAACGGTCCCGACGCGGGCGAAGAGTTGCTCGCCCGTGACGGTCGCGTCTGGCATCGCCTCGGATGAAGGACGCCACGAAACATCCCATCCGTTTTTTGCTCAGTGACATGGACGGCACGCTTTTGCTGCCGGATCACAGCCTGAGCCAGCGCACCATTGATGCCGTTCGCGCGCTGCGCGAGGCTGGCGTGCTGCTCAGCCTGGCCACGGGGCGGCCACCCAAAGCGATGTTGCAGGTGATCGAAGCGTTGGGCGTCGATGTGCCGACCGCGGCATTCAACGGTGGGACGCTGGTCAATCCGGACGGTAGTTTGCTGGTCGCGCATTTCCTGCCGGCCAGCGCTGCATTGAGCACACTGAGCCTGTTTGTCGATCTGCCGGACATCGAAATCTGGGTGTTCAGCGGTGGCGATTGGTTGCTTAAAGATCCACACGGGCCGATGGTGCCTCGCGAGCAGCATGGCCTGGGCTATCCGCCGGTGGTGGTCGACAGTTTCGAGCCGTACCTGGAACGCATCGACAAGATTGTTGCCGCGAGCAATAACACCCAATTACTGATCGAACTCGAAGCACAGTTACTGGCGCAGGTCGAAGGGCAGGCGCAGGTGTCGCGTTCGCAACCGGTGTATCTGGACGTGACCGCCATGCAAGCCAACAAGGGCGAGGCATTGGCGACTCTGGCCGAGCATCTCGGGGTGCCGCTGGAACAGACAGCGGCCATCGGCGACGGTGGCAACGACCCGGCAATGTTCGCGGTGGCCGGGTTTTCGATTGCCATGGGGCAGGCGGAGGAAGCGGTGCGGCGCCAGGCCGATGTAGTGACCGGCGCCAATACCGAGGACGGTGCGGCGCAAGCGATCGAGCGCTATATCCTTCCCCGATAACACCGCAAACCCCAAGCAGGAGAGGGGTTTTGTGGCGAGGGGGCTTGCCCTCGCCACATCAGAGCCAATAGCTCACCGCAAACCACCCCAGCAAACCCATCACCACGGTGTACGGCAGCGCCATCCATACCATTCGCCCATAAGACAGGCGCACCAGCGGTGAAATCGCCGAGGTCAGCAGAAACAGGAAGGCTGCCTGGCCATTCGGAGTCGCCACACTCGGCAGGTTGGTGCCGGTGTTGATCGCGATGGCCAGGGTTTCGAAATGTTCACGGGTCATTTCGCCGGCCATGAACGCACGTTTCACTTCGGTGATGTAGATCGTCGCCACGAACACGTTATCGCTGATCGCCGACAACAGGCCGTTGGCGATAAACAGCATGCCCGGTTGTTGATTGGTCGGCAGGGCCAGCACCCAGTGGATCAAGGGCGAAAACAACTGCTGGTCGTGAATCACCGCGACCACGGCGAAAAACACCACCAGCAACGCGGTGAACGGCATGGCGTCCTTGAACGCGGTGCCGAGACGGTGTTCGTCGGTGATGCCGGTAAAAGCAGTGATCAACACAATCACCATCAGGCCGATCAAGCCCACCTCGGCGATGTGGAACGCCAACCCGGCAATCAGGATCAAGGCCGCGAAGCCCTGCACCAGAAGCGCGGCACGCTGGCGTGTGGTGCGCTCGGCGTCGTCTTCGGCAGCGTAGTTGGCCAGCACGGCGCGCACATTATCGGGCAGCAGGGTGCCATAGCCGAACCAGCGCAGTTTTTCCAGCAGCACGCATGTCACCAGCCCAGCCACCAGCACCGGCAGGGATACCGGCGCGACCTTGGTGAAGAACTCGAGGAAGTGCCAGCCCATTTCGTGGCCAATCAGCAGGTTCTGCGGCTCGCCAACCAGCGTGCAGACGCCGCCCAGTGCTGTTCCCACTGCACCATGCATCAACAGGCTGCGCAGAAAGGCGCGGAATTGTTCGAGATCCCCCTGGTGCAAGGTCGGCAGGTGTTTGTCGTCGCTGAATTCGCTGTCCTGGCGCGGATCGTTGCCCGAGGCCACGCGGTGATACACCGAGTAGAAACCCACCGCGGCACTGATGATCACGGCAGTCACGGTCAAGGCATCGAGGAAGGCCGACAGGAAGGCCGACAAAAAGCAGAACATCAGGGCGAGCAGGGCTTTGGAGCGCACCCCCAGCAACAGTCGCGAGAACAGGTACAGCAGCAAGTCCTTCATGAAGTAGATGCCGGCCACCATGAACATCAGCAGCAGGATCACCGGGAAGTTGTGCAACAACTCCTCGTACAGCGCTTCGGGCGTGGTCATCTTCAACAGCAAGGCTTCAAGCATCAGCAAGCCGCCGGGCATCAGCGGATAGCACTTGAGTGCCATGGCCAGGGTGAAGATGAATTCCAGCACCAGTAACCAACCGGCCGCCACCGGGCCTACGGTCCACAGCACCACGGCGTTGAGAATCAAAAAGCCGACGATGCAGGCCTTATACCAACGGGGCGAATGCCCGAGAAAGTTCTGCGCGAACGCTTGGGCCATCGAACCGGACATCGGCTGCTCCTTGTCTTAAGAAGCGCGCAAGTTGCCGCAAGCGGCCAAGAAGATCAAGCACCGCTAAAGTGCGACTGTTCATGCCAGATAGCGGGCAACCACCGCCTTGTAGCTGCCATGCAGCGAATAGCCGCCCACCACGATGCTGCCATCGGCCTGCGCCGCGACACAGGTGGCGGTGTCCATGCTGGGTCCCAGACGCGTACGCGAATAACCGCCCTCTGCGCCAAACCCGAGGTCGGGATGGCCGTCGGGCAGGTATCGCCCGAGAAGGAAATCGGCTTCAATGCCGCCGATCGTTGCGCCCGCCGTCAATACACCGCCATCGGGCTGCAATTGCGCGGCGTTCCATTGGCAGCCGTTAGGGCCAATGGCCAGGCATTGCGGATGGCCAGCGTTGCAGTGAATGTCGGGGCGGCCGTTGCTGTGCACTTTGAAAGTCAGGCAGTGCATCGGCTCACGACTGCTGCCAAAACACAGGATGTCGCCGTTGGGTTGCTGGATAACCTGGCTGACTTGCGCACGGTGTCCCAGCGCCCGGAATGTCATGAACCCATCCACGGCAAAACTGCTGTCGAGGCTGCCGTTTGCCTGATAGCGCGCCAGCAAGCCTTCTTCGGGAAAGTTGATCGACCCGCCCACCAGTATTCGCCCGTCATGTTGCAGTGTCAGGCTGCTCAGCCAAGTATTCATCAGCAGGTGCCTGACCACGACAAAACCGCGGCCATTGAAAGAGCAGTCGAGTGAGCCTTCGACATCGAGCCGTATCAGCAGGCCGACGTGATCGGCCAATTCGAAGTGATGGTTGGCCAGGACCAGGATGCGTCCGTCTGGCTGTACCTCGACATCGCAGGCTTCGGCGCCCGGCACGCCGGGGGGCAACCAGGCGTCGCGCATGCCTTGGGACAAGTCACCCGGCAAACGCACGACCCGCTGGCCATTGTCGCCGAACCGTTGAATCAATCGGCCCTGAGGGTCGAACAATGCCAGCGCCGGGAGTGTACGGTGAGCGTTTTCGTAATGCAGCCCGACCAACAGGATGTTGCCGTCGGGCATGACCCGAACCTTGGCGCCCATGGCCTCGAAGCCTTTTTCGAATTGCCCGATGACGCTGCCTTGCTTGCCGAAGTCGAGATCGGCGGAGCCATCCTCCAGCAAACGCGCCAGGCCAAAACGACTGCCTTCGGCCATGGTGACTTTGGCGGCGACCAGCAGTCGGCCCTGGGCATCGATGGCGACGTCGTTGGCCATACTGGAAAGACTGCCGACGAAGTAAACCTGGGTTTTGCCGCTGGCGGCAAACGTCGTATCGAGGGCCCCGGCGTTATTCCGGGTGACGGGGGAGGCAAAAGCGGACTGGATTGACATTAACCGCATCTCCTTGCGAGTCGTCCTGATCCAGGGGTTTGGCTGGCGACTTATAAGGAAATCATTCAATCCCTGAACGGGAAGTTGCACAACTGTAAGAAAACAGACGGAGGGTCGTTATGTGCCACAACAGTGTCTTTTCGAACCAGTGGCAAGCCTGCAAAGAATCATGCGCATAAAAAGTTCGAATAAAACTGCGGCAAGAAGTGTTCACGGTGAAACAACAGCGAACTAATGGCCCGAGGAGGGTGCGGATTACCCTGGGGCAATCCGCATGACAAATTAGTTTGGCATCGACCACGATTGCAGTGCGTAGCCTTCCTCGCTCAATTCGGCACGGGCCTGTTGCAGCAGCAGTTCCAGTTGTGCAGGGTCGGAGTAAGCACTGCTTGGGATCTGCTTGCGGCCAATACGGGTACTGGTGCGGTCGATAACGGTCAGGCTGAGTTCGCCATTACCGTCTTGTGGGGCCCAGGCCACGCACTTGAAAGGTTTAAAGGCGCGGTCGGCAATCAGAAGTGCTTCGTTGATACGGAGCGGGGCGTTCATAGGGTCTTCTCTCGGTATGCCCAATCAAGTGATTTGCCGACGGTCGGGCTTACCGTTCGGCTACTTACTTGTACTGATGCCCGCAACCGGGGGGCGGGTCACACACAATCAAAAGAAATTTCCACTTTATTTCATATATTCAATAACAAGCCTGACGTTGAAAGCTCAATGAAAGGAAAGAGCCGTTAGGTGACTATCAAAAAGCATTCTTATAACTGGTTTTGTAGTTGTCCTATAGTCAAACGGTACAAGCAGCTGTCAAATTCTTGCTAATGTTACAGCCAGGTCCGCCAAATGACTGTTTTTCCTAATTTTTCTTAAATTTGGCGCCAAGGAACAGTCATGAGCGATACGCCTGCTTTACGACGTTTATTAGTGGTGGACCCCTGCGACGATTGCCATCGTCTGCTCCCAGGCTTGCGCTCTATCGGGTGGGACGTTGATAGTTGCACGCTGGAGAACGCTGGCGACCGCACCTGTGACGTGGGCCTGTTGCGTTTGCAGCCTTTTCACCTTGAGCATCCTGACGCCGTCAAAGAGCTGATCAGTCGCAGTGGCACCGAGTGGATCGCCGTCCTCAACCAGGAAGTCCTGCGATTGCAAAATGTCGGCGATTTTGTCTGCGAGTGGTTTTTCGACTTCCATACGTTGCCCTTCGATGTCTCCCGCGTCCAGGTGACGTTGGGGCGGGCATTCGGCATGGCGCGGCTGCGCGGGCAGGGTACGGTTCACATCGACCAGCCTGAACATGAATTGCTTGGCGATAGCAAACCAATCCGGGAACTGCGCAAGCTACTGGGAAAACTGGCGCCCACCGAATCACCGGTGTTGATTCGCGGAGAAAGCGGCACCGGCAAAGAGCTGGTGGCCCGGACGCTGCATCGCCAATCCCAGCGACACAACAAACCGTTCGTCGCAATCAATTGCGGCGCGATACCCGAGCATTTGATCCAGTCCGAATTGTTTGGTCACGAGAAGGGTGCCTTCACAGGTGCGCACCAGCGCAAAGTCGGGCGGATCGAGGCGGCCAATGGTGGAACACTGTTTCTCGACGAGATCGGTGATCTCCCCCTGGAACTACAAGCCAACCTGCTGCGTTTTCTCCAGGATAAACATATCGAGCGGGTCGGCGGCAGCCAGCCGATCCCGGTGGATGTGCGAGTGCTGGCGGCGACTCACGTCGACCTTGAAGCCGGCATCGAGAAGAAACGCTTTCGCGAAGACCTGTACTACCGCCTCAACGTTCTGCAAGTGGTGACCGCGCCTTTGCGTGAGCGTCATGGCGATCTGTCGATGCTGGCCAACCACTTTTCCCACTTCTACAGCCATGAAACCGGACGCCGGCCACGCAGTTTCAGCGAAGATGCGCTGATTGCCATGGGCAAGCATGACTGGCCGGGTAATGTGCGCGAACTGGCCAACAGGGTGCGCCGCGGACTCGTCCTCGCCGAAGGGCGGCAGATCGAGGCGCGTGACCTGGGCCTGATCAGCCAGCACGCGATCACCGCGCCAATGGGCACGCTCGAAGACTACAAGACTCGCGCGGAACGGCAGGCATTGTGCGATGTCCTGAATCGTCACAGCGATAACCTGAGTGTCGCCGCCCGAGTGCTGGGCGTTTCCCGGCCCACCTTTTATCGGTTGTTGCACAAGCACCAGATCCGCTAAACCACAGCCGACACTAAAAGCCCCGCTGCGACTTCCATCGCAGCGGGGCTTTTTGTTGTGGCTCAGAAGTAGTACGGGAATTTCAGGCTGAAGGAAAAGTCCGGCGAGTCTTCGGTCAGGCCGATGGACAGGTTGGGGACGATCGTCAGGTTGTTGGTGGCGGCCAGGGTCATGCCGATGTTGAAGTTAGCCGAGTTGTAGTCGCTGTTGGAGATCGACTGCCAATCTCCGCCGTCCGGCTTGATCTTGCTTTTGCGGGCGAATTGATCGGTGAAGGAGAACGACATGCTCATCTTTTCGTTCAGGGCGAATGCAACGCCGGCCCCGACTTGCCAGGAATCCCCCAGTTTCACGTCTCCGGGTACCTTGGAATTGACCTGGGGGCTGATGTCGCTGAAAGAATCCTGCATGTTGTAGGTGTAGGCCAGGCTGCCGAACAACACGGCCGGGTCGAAGGTCTTGACCAGCGAGATGCCGGGGGTGATCGCCCAGACACCATTGCCGGTTGGCAAGTCCTCCGGCACCGCGAGGTTGTCGTTGTTGGGGTCAACGATCAGCTTGATCCCGTAGGGATCATCGCCGGTCGGTGCCTTCACCCGCAGGGTAGCGACCGCGTCGGGCCAGTTTTCCGACTCGTCCATGAATTTGTAGGCCACCCCGACGTTGATATCGCCAATGGTCGGGTCACGGGTAACGGAGGCGTCGGAAGTGACCGGGCCGGCGCCGCCCGCACCGCCGGAGGAATAGGTGGATTCGCGATAGACCACGGGGACGTTGATATCGAACTGCCATCGCTGTGCCACGTTGTAGCGGGCGGTCAGGTCCAGGGTCCAGTTATCGGCCTTGATGCGGTCGAGGTTGATATTGCCGAGGAAAATCGAGTCCAGTGCCAGGAAGCCATTGAGCGTCAGCGCACGGGTGTCGTAGTGCGTGTAGGTCATGCCGGTTTCGAAACTGAATTTGCCGCCACCAAAGAAACCGCTGGCTTCGTCGTACAGGTTGGAAACGCTTTGTGCAGGCTCCGAGTCGTCCTTGAGCGACTGGCCATAGGAACTGCCTGTGGTTCCCGGCGCGCCGGCCGCCACCGTCTGGGCCTTGGTCGGCTCGGCGGGGGATTTGGTCAGGCGTTTGGGTGCGGGTGTTGCCGGTGCTTCTTCGACCTGGCGAACGCGCTGCTCGAGTACCATCAGCGCGTTCTGTTGTTCTGCGTAACGCTGTTTAAGCTCCGTGAGTTCTTGTTTTAGTGCTTCGACCTGGGGGTCCGGTGCCGCGTACAGCAATGAGGCCGGTGCCAGGCTACTCAGACATACAATAACCTTGAACGTTGAAGATCGGTGCATGGGTAAGGCCATCCCTTCTGACGCGTCTGTTGGGACTGAGCGTAGATCAGAATCCGGAAGTGCGAAGGCCTCTGAGTTGATCAAGATTGCCGTTTAGGGCACCGGCGGTCGGCACGTTGTCACGCAGTACGATATTGAGGGAAGTGAGGTTCCTGACCTGGTTGCTGGCGCCCAGCAACGTGGTGTTCTGCATCAGCCCGCCCTGGCCAAGGCGTTGCATCGCACTGCCCTGGTTGTTGTTGGCGACGATGTTGAGTTGCACACCGGTGCCGCTTTGAGAAACGTTGAGCGTACCCGCGCCATTGGCGCCTTCCAGGGTCGAGCCGGGAGCCAGGGCCACGCCTTGGGGTTGACTGACTGCCTGTGGTTGTGTGGCCGCCACCTGGCTGGCCTTGCTGACGTTGATATCGACGTTGTTGTAGGCCGTATTGTCATCACCGGCAGCCCGTACGACCTGGGTGACACCTTCGGTGGTGTTGAGGCCGCCGCCGCCGGTGACGGTACCCGTGCCAGCAACGGCGTTGTTGCCAGTGCCGGCACTTTGCGATTGCGAGGAGCTGCCGCCTTTTGCGTCGATCATCGTCACATAGAACTGCGGCTTGATGGTCGCTTGTGAAATCTGCATCGAGGACGTCGCCCCGATCACTTCACCTTTGGCGTTTTGCCAGGCGCTGGTCATGACAATGCCGAAGCTGACGATCCGTCCCGGCATGACATAACGACCGCGCAGGACCGACAGTTCCTGATCGTTCAATTCAATGGGTTTCAAAGTCTGTGCCTGGGTTGGCAGGCTGGCGGCCAGGCAGGCCACGGCCAGCCAGAGTGGAGTCTTCATTGAATGCTCCCGGAGCGTCGTGCCCCTTGTTATTAGAAGAAGTCGCTTCGAATGAATCCGAAGTCCATCAATTCCGAGTCTTGTACCGGGTTGAATTCGTTGATGCGGTTCTTGGCAGTCAGGGGCAGCGGCGGGTCGAGCAGTGCATTGTTTTTGTCATAGCCCTGGCCGATGACGGCGAAGATGATGCCGTTCCAGCCTTTGACAAAATCTTCGACCTTGAAACGTTTATGGCCCAATACCGGATCGCCGATGTAGACCCAGCCCTTGTGCACTCTTTGCATGACCACAAAATGCTTGTAGCCACGGATATCCATGAGGACCACCACCGGAATCTTGATGTCGTTCAAGGTTTCAGTCGCTACCCGGTAGCCGCGGGCACGCATGCCGATGCTTTCCACGTAACGCTTCATGTCGAGCATGGAAAAGCCCTGGACGCGGACAAGATTCTGATCGGAATGCTCGAGCATGCCCTCGATAATCTGGTCTTCACTCACGTCCAGCCAATAGGCCTGGCGCAGAATGGTTGCCAGCGCTGCGGCGCCGCAACTGAAGTCGGTTTTCTGTTGTACAAGGTCGGCAAATTTTCGTTCGCGAATGCTCTGGATCGGCTTATACACCACCGCGCCGCCCGGCAGGACGGAAAGCGGCATTTGTGCAGCCTCGCTGACACTGGCCACGCAAAGCAGGAATGCCAAGGCGATTATGCGCATGGGGATGCCTTCGGGTTGTGTTGAAAAAGGCCCCCGCGAGGGGGGCCTCCAGAGCAACAATCAGAACGATTGGTTGGAAATGGCCAGCGAGTTGCTTTGTTGGTTGCCCACACCAGCAGCCACGTTGACGCCCAGGTTGCCGCTGCCGCCATTCACCGAACCACTTAAGGTTGCAGTGTTGGTTACAGGGTTGGCCCAGCCAGTTGGAGTCAGCACTTGATAGGAGTAGGTGTTACTCAAATCATAAGAGCTGCTTTCACTGAAGCTTTTCGCTTTTGCATACTCAGACGCGGCCGCTGCACTGCCCGACTTGTCGTACGAAGACGAGGTCGAGTTCGAGTACGATGCGTCACCCGACTTGCTGAACGACGAATCGCGCGACCGGTCGTACGAGGAGTCGCGAGACCGGTCGTAGGACGAGTCACGGGATCTGTCGAACGACGAATCGTGCGATCTGTCGAACGATGTGTTGACAGAAGCGTTAAGCGTTGCGCCAAGCGAGGCGTTGAGTGATGCGCTGGAATCCCTGCTGCGGGAGTGATCGCCATTGCCGTTGTTGAAGGTGACAGAGTTGGAAGCTGCCGTTGCAGCGTCCAGCGTAGCGTTCAACGAAGCATTCAACGAAGCATTGTTAGAACCGCTTGAGCTACTGCTGTTGGTGCCGCTGGCGGTGCTGCTGTTGGTGCCGCTTGCGGTACTGCTGTTGGAACCGCTCGCGTTGTGGCTGCTCGCACCATTGAGGCTAAAGCTGCTGTTGCCGCTGGCATCAGCACTGTTGGACCCGGCTGCGGTCCAGGCCGAAGCAGCGCTTTGACTGCCACTGGCGTCGAAGGACTTGTCGCGAGAGAAGCTGCCACTGGCCGTATTGGTCACAGTGATGGTATCCACGCGATAGGTGCGGTCGGCGGTGTTGTTTACGACCAGGCCAGGGCCATTCTGAGTGGCAGAGGCGTTGGCTGTTGCATTGCCAAGCGGAGCATGGGTGTTGGCGATGGCCATGGTGTTTTTCTGCTGGTTCAGGTCGCCGCCAGCAATGTTGACACCCATGTTGCCGCTGCCGGCGTTGCCTGACCCGCTCATCGTCGCAGTGTTGGTACTGCCGTAGTTATCGACGCGATTTCTGTTGCTGGTTTGCGTGACGCTGGAGGTGGCATTGGCGGTGCCAAACACAAAGGTGTTATCGAGGCTGGAGTCAGACTGCGCGTTGGCAATGGCGGCCGCGTTGTCTTGCTGGTTGCCGGAGCCGCCAGCCACGTTGACGCCAACGTTGCCGCTGGTGCCCGTGGCAGAACTGTTCATCTCTGCTGAGTTGATGGTGCCTTGGTTGAGGATGGAGTTACCAGTATTGCGCTGGGTGTCGGTCGCATTGGCCGTTGCGCTGACAGGTATCATCGTTGGACGAGGAGGTTGGTTTTGTTGTTGACCACCGCCATTGCCGTCGCCATTGCCATTATGGTGGTGATTACGATTGTCGTTTGCTTGTACAGCAACAGCCATGACCGCAGCAATTGCGAAAACCAGAGGCTTTAATGCCATCGAAGGTTTCATGGTGATTCTCCGTACTTATTTTAGGTTAAGTGTTGTTATTACCTGTTTGCTTACTTGCAGTTCGGGTCAATCCACGACCCGTACGCTCAGGGTGTTGGCAGTTCGATTTCCCACCCCGGCGCTCTGATTCAACTGAATGACCCCACGGCTACCGATGAAAGCCTGGTCACTGGTAGTGACCCGGCGATTGCCGGTTGAAGCGTCAGCTGGATCGGAGTTGTTGAGCAGCGCCACGTTCTGTTGCATGAGGACGCTGTCATCGATAGTTTGCGGCTGCGTGCCCACGCTGATCCGCAATGCATTGGCTTGCTGGTTGCTGGCACCCGCGCTCTGGTTCACGCCCAGTACGCCGTTGCCATGACTGAAGGAGTTACCCTGGATGCTGGACGTGGCATCGATCGAAGGATCGACCCTGCTGCGCATACGTTGGCGAATCTGGGTGGTTGCGCTGGCGCCATGGCCAACCGCGATGGCCCGGGCATTGACCTGCTGTTGGAGATCGCCGGCGGCCTGGTTGACGCCAAGGTTGCCCTCATACTGCATGCCCGAAGCATCGATTTCGGCGTTATTGATTACGGGGGGCTGGGCAAGAGTCGAAGCACTGCAAAACATGGCGGCAAGCAGTAGCGTACGATTCATGTTAACGGTCTCCCGTTATGAGTTTCAGAGCGCCCAGGCCTTGCTGGATGTTTGAATTGACCATGTTGGCAATACCGTTGCCGGCGTTTCCCCTGCTTCCGCCAGGGAGGTTGGAAAGCTGGTTCTGGGTGGAGATGTTGCCGCCCAGGTTGTCGGTGCCTTGAACGACCATGCGCGAGATGCTTGCGCCACTGGCGACGTTGGCGAAGTCGCCGTCGCTCAGCTCATTGGTTTGCGCAAGGATTTGTTTCGAGGGATTGGCGTTGACAGTCGTCGGACTTGGATCGGGAATCATCGGTGGCGTCACGGCGTTGCGCACTTGCACGTCACGTTTGATGGTAATGATGCCGTTGTCAGCCTGGGCAGGCAGGCTGAACGTCGAGCCCAACGCGCATCCGATTAGCAGTAGGCGAAAAATGCCCTTATTGAGTGTCCCCACGGCGGCAATTCCTTCTGTAAGTGGAACGCTGGCCCTACAGCGCTACGGGAACAGAGCGAAAGCTGTGCCGTTTTTGGCTTTTCCTTGAAAAACAGATAGTTGGGATTTGTTGTCGCGGTAGTCAAAAAAAAATGTAAGGCCGTTGATACAGATCCGCGCAAAAACGCGGCCCAGACTGGCGGCGTTGCTCGACGAGGGTGTTGGAGGACGTCTGTTTCGATGACTTAACAGTTTCCTGATTTAGGGCTAAGGCGGCTCTGGAGCGAGGCTTTGCGCCGAGTTGAGTGTTTCAGGAATGGACATTTTCCTGACGAAGGAACCCCGTCAGGTCTTGAGTAAGTGCGTTACCGCCTCGAACGCCGCTTGCTGGCGATCTTTCCAGTCACCTTGCAGGACGTGGAACCGTTGATGATGCAGTTCAAGCCAGTGCTGGCTGGCCTGGAAAAAAACCTGGCGTTCCACCAGTTGCGGCTGGCAGCGCTGGCCGTCGTCATGCCAGGCCACATTTTCAGGACTCAGCAGCAGATGCAGGTCGTAGTGCCGAACCAGCAAAGCCTGCTCGATCCAGGCCGGGCAGGCGCGAAACAAGGTGCGGCTCCACAGGATATTGCTCAGCAGGTGTGTATCGAGAATCAGCAGCGAGGGTTGCCTGGCGCGTGCTTCATCTTCCCAAGCCAGCTGGCCTTTAGCTATGGCCGTAATGTCGTCGTAGGAAGGTAGACGCTCTTCATGATCAATGAAGTGCCGAACATACTCGCCGACCAGTATGCCGCCAAAGTTGGCGTGAATCTCATTCGATAGCCAGCTTTTGCCGCTGGATTCCGGCCCCGCCAGCACCAGTACCTTCATGCGCGCAGCGCCGGGTCGGCGCGCCATTCGCGCCACCCCAGTACGGCGATGATGGTGAACAAGCCGTACAGGGTGGCGGTCAGGTAAAGCCCCTTATAAAGGAAGAGACCGACAAAAATCACATCGAGGGTGATCCACAGCGGCCAGCACTGAACGCGTTTTTGCGCCATCCACACCTGAGCCACCAGGCTGAAGCCGGTCAGCGCCGCGTCCAGCCACGGCTGCGCGGCATCCGTCCAGTGAGCCATGGCCGCGCCCAGCAGCAGACTGCCGAGCGCGCCGATGGCCAGGCTCAACGCAACCGAGCGGGTATCGAGACGGCTGACTTCACGGCCATGGCGGGTTTCCCCGACCCGCGTCCACTGCCACCAGCCATACAGTTGCAACGCGGCATAGACCACTTGCAACAGCATGTCCGAGTACAGCTTCACCTCAAAAAAGATCCAGCTATAGAGCAGCACCATGACCAGGCCGATGGGCCAACACCAGGAGTTCTGTTTGACCGTCAACCAGACGGCAATGACACCGAGGGCGGCGGCAAACAGTTCAAGCCCGGACATGGAGGTTCCTTGGGGAAGCGAAAGGGGGGCGGATTGTACCCAGAGAGTTATGCGGGGCGTTAGTACCTGAACGGTGGCCATTGTGGTGAGGGGGCAAGCCCGCTCACCACAGAGAACGGGTTTTACACCCGAAATTGCTTGAGCAAGTCGTTCAACTGCTCGCTCAACGCCCTGAGTTTCACGCTCGACGCACTGGACTGTTCCGCCGCCAGCGCCGTGCTGTGAGACAAGCCCGCCGCCTGGGTCACGTTTTGGTTGATGTCCTCGACCACATGCGCCTGTTGCAGCGTCGCGCTGGCAATGGAGGCGTTCAGGCCGTTGAGGTTGTGCAAAGCCTGGCCGATGGCGTTCAGGCTCGCGCCGGCAAGGCCTGCCTGCTCGATGGTCAGTTGCGAGGCGCGGCTGCTGTCGCCGATGACCTTGACCGCGGCTTCGGAGTGATTCTGCAAACGCTCGATCATGGTCTGGATTTGCGCCGTGGAATTCTGGGTGCGCTGGGCCAGCAAGCGCACCTCATCGGCCACGACCGCGAAGCCGCGACCCTGTTCCCCGGCCCGGGCCGCTTCGATGGCCGCATTCAGGGCCAGTAAATTCGTCTGTTCGGCGATGGAGCGGATGACCTCCAGCACGCTGCCGATCTGCGTGCTCTCGGCGGCCAGCGTGCGGATGACCTCGACCGCCTGATCGATGGTCGACGACAGGGTGTCGATCTGGTGCAGGCTGCCATCGATGTTGATCTGGCCTTGCTGCGCCTGGGCTTGCGCGTCGCGCATCTCACTGGCGGCGTGCTCGGCGTTCTTCGCTACATCCTGCACGCCGTACGTCACTTCATTGATGGCCGTGGCCACCAGCTCCATTTGCTGCGATTGCTGCTGGCTGCGTTGTTGCGCCTGGGCCGCGTCAGCCCCCAGTTCGCTGGATGATTGGCCCAGGGCGCTGGCAGACAACTGCAACTCGCTGATTACGCGGTGCAGCTTGGCGGTGAAAGCGTTGAAGTGTTCGGCCAACCGGGTAACTTCATCCCGACCGTGGGTGTCGAGCCGGCGGGTCAGGTCGCTCTCGCCGCTGGCAATGTTGGCCATCGCATTCACGGTGAGCTGTAGCGGTTGCACGATGCTGCGGGCAATCACGATCACTAGCAATGCCATGATCATGGCAATGCCAAGTCCGATGGACGACGCTTGCCAGACCTGGCCGTAGAATTCGGCCTGCATGTCGTCGATGTACACGCCGGAGCCGATCACCCAGCCCCAGGGCTCGAACAGCTTCACGTAGGAGGTCTTTTCCACGGGTTCCTGGGCGCCCGGTTTCGGCCAACGATAGTTGACGGTTCCTGCGCCGTGGGCTTTGGCCACGGCGACCATTTCATTGAACACCGCAAAACCGTCCGGGTCGCGGATCGCCGAGAGATTCTGGCCATCGAGCTTGGGGTTGGCCGCGTGCATGATCATCACCGGCGTCAAATCGTTGATCCAGAAATAGTCGTTCTGGTCGTAACGCAGGCCGCGCACCGCGCTCAGCGCCTGTTTTTGCGCCCCTTCACGGGTCAGGGTGCCGGCGGTTTCAAGGTCGTGGTAGTAGTTGAGGATGCCGCTGGCAGTCTGCACCACATGCTGGGTCTTCAGCGCCTTGGCCTGGTACAGGTCGGTGTGGATCTGCTTGAGCATCAGCAGGCCCAAGGTCAACAGCATCATGACCGCGACGACCAGGATCAGCCACAAGCGACGGCTGATCGACATATTGCGCAAGCTGTTCATAACGCAGTCACTCCCTTTTCTTGTTCTTGTCATAAACCATCGCCAGCATCCAACCAGCCTTTGCCGGGCGAGGCTATACGACCTGAGTCCTATAACGCGTCAGCATGAATCGGACGGGTCTGATAGGATTTCGGCCCCGCGGGGGAAAACCTGAATCGGGATCGTCTTTCACAGGATTTTTACGGTGCAGTGGCGATCCTTTAAACGCGTGACGTTCAGCTACGCTGAGCGCAAACAAGCATTTGAAAAATACTAACGGGGCATGCCGCTGCGCATAGCCTTTTGGGGGATTGATGGATCTTTGGACCGCCTTTCAGGCATTGATTCTTGGGGTTGTAGAAGGGCTGACCGAGTTCCTGCCTATTTCCAGCACCGGCCACCAGATCATCGTGGCCGATTTGCTCGACTTTGGTGGCGAGCGGGCGATGGCGTTCAACATCATCATCCAGCTCGGGGCCATCCTGGCGGTGGTATGGGAGTTTCGTCGCAAGATCCTCGATGTGGTCATCGGCCTGCCGACCCAGCCCAGTGCTCGGCGGTTTACCGCGAACCTGTTGATCGCATTCCTGCCGGCCGTGGTGTTGGGCGTGATCTTCGCCGACCTGATCCACCAGTACCTGTTCAATCCGATCACCGTGGCCACGGCGCTGGTCGTCGGCGGTTTCATCATGTTGTGGGCCGAGCGCCGCCAACATGAAGTGCACGCCGAGACCGTGGACGAGATCACCTGGAAAGATGCGCTGAAAGTCGGCTTCGCCCAGTGCCTGGCGATGATTCCGGGCACTTCGCGTTCCGGCTCGACGATCATCGGCGGCTTGCTGTTCGGCCTGTCGCGCAAGACAGCCACCGAGTTCTCGTTCTTCCTGGCGATGCCGACCATGGTCGGTGCTGCGGTGTACTCAGGCTACAAATACCGCCACTTGTTTGTCCCGGCGGATTTCCCGGTGTTCGCGATTGGCTTCGTCACCGCGTTCATCTTCGCCATGGTCGCCGTGCGCGGGCTGCTCAAGTTCATTGCCAGCCACAGTTACGCCGCGTTTGCCTGGTATCGCATCGTGTTCGGCCTGATCATCCTGGCGACCTGGCAATTCGGTTGGGTTGACTGGAGCGCGGCCAAGCCGTGAGTGATTCGCGCCCACGCCATCACCCCGGACGCCCGTCCGGGGGGCCGGTCCGTCATTCACGATTGAAGTGGCTGGTGTTTGCAATCCTGTGCGCGTTGCCGCTGTCGGGGTCGGTGTCGTTATGGCTGCAAGGGCTCTCGCTGATTCCCCTGGCGGCTTACGGCCTCGTCAGCGTCGTGACGTTTTTCCTGTACTGGAGCGACAAACGCAAGGCGCGTGCCGAACAATGGCGTACACCGGAAAACGTCCTGCATGCGCTGGAACTGGCCGGTGGCTGGCCGGGCGCCTTGCTGGCCCAGCAGGTGTTCCGGCACAAGACACGCAAAGTCTCGTTCCAGTTGGTGTTCTGGATCATCGTGTTGCTGCACCAGGTGTTCTGGATCGACCGGTTATTCCTCGGCGCACAATTGTTTGCCCTGTTCTGATAGAGAAAGCCTTACAGCAACAGGCCGACCTGGGTGCGCTTGGGCAGCTTGCTCACCACCAGTTGATGGGAACGCCGCAGCAATGCCTGCAATTCCTCGCTCCCCAGCGGGTAGGGCGTTTCCATGATAATCCACTGGGCACGTGCCAGATAAGGCGCCGGGTGAATCCCCGGACGGTCGCAATGACCGAGAAACAGATCCTTGTCGACCTTGAAGGCCAGGGAATCCCCGCGCAAACCCTGCAAGGCGAACATCTTGTTCCCGGCAATCGAGAACACCCGCACGCCGCCCCATTTATAGTCTTCCCGCGCGCCGGGAAGGCCCAGGCAAAAAGCAGCTACCTGTTCTTCGCTCATTCGTGCAGCTTTCATAAACGTCGCTCCCCACAGGCGTTGAATGATTCCACCAGGTGATCAATCCAGGCGCGTACCGCCGGCATCACCCCGCGTCGATGAGGGTAGACCGCTTGCAGCCAGCCACCGGGCAACGACCATTCAGGCAGCAACTGCACCAGTGAGCCGTTTTCCAGTTCCTCCTCGCAATACATCATCGGCAGCAGGGTAAAGCCGAGGCCGGAGAGGGTACTGGCCTTGCGCACGATGAAGTCATCGATACCCAGCCGGGCTTCAAGCGCCAGTTCATAGCTTTTGCCTTGCTCGTCCAGCAGGCGGATGTGCACCAGCCTGTCGGGTTCCAGGGCACCGAGCACCGGCAGATTTTTCAGGTCGTCGGGGTGGTTGATCGCTCGCCCCGTAAGGAAGGCAGGGCTGGCAACCATCAGCATCTGTGCCTGACGCAAACGGCGGGTCACGAGCAGCGGGTCTTCATCGCCGAGTTCCCGCACACGCAGGGCAACATCGATACCTTCGTTCACCAGGTCGACCCGACGGTTAATCAGCATGACTTCCAGCTGGACTTGCGGAAATCGGTCGAGGAACTCGCTGATTACGCCCGGCAATATTTCGTGGGCCAGCCCCACCGGACACGATACCCGCAAGCGCCCGCGAGGTTCGCTGGACATGCTGGCCACGGCCTCGTCGGCCATTTCCGCTTCCAGCAACATGGCCTGGCAGTGCCTGAGGTAGCGTTCACCCACGGCGGTCAGTTTCAGTTGTCGGGTGGTGCGTTGCAGCAGGCGTGCGCCGAGGCGTTCTTCCAATTCGGCGATGCGCCGTGACAATCGGGACTTGGGAATGCCCAGCATACGCCCGGCCGCCGCGAAACCGCCGGCTTCCACGACCTTGGCAAAGTAGTACAGGTCATTGAGGTCTTGCATACCGTGCACTCAATCGTTCTATGAATAGGACAAACTATCGCATTGTTGCCGTCTAATCATCCATTGGTTTCGTCTGTAGGATTAGTCCCATCAGATCGCCCTTGTGGGCGATCCCCACCTGGAGATCCCACATGAAACTGTTACATATCGATTCGAGCATTCTGGGCGATAACTCGGCTTCCCGTCAGCTGAGCGGCGAAGTGGTCAAGGCCTGGCAAGCGGCCGATGCTAGCGCTGTGGTGACTTACCGTGACCTCGCGGCGGACGCCATGAGCCACTTCTCTTCGACCACCCTGGTTGCCGCTGGTACCACTGCTGAACTGCGCAACGCCGCTCAACAGCACGAAGCCGAACTGAGCGCCTCGACCCTGGCTGAATTCCTCGCCACCGACGCCGTGGTGATTGCCGCACCGATGTACAACTTCACCATCCCGACCCAGTTGAAAGCCTGGATCGACCGCATCGCGGTTGCCGGCCAGACCTTCCGCTACACCGAAGCCGGCCCTGAAGGCCTGTGCGGCGGCAAGAAAGTGGTGATCGTTTCGACCTCCGGTGGCATGCACGCCGGCCAGGCCAGTGGCATTGCCCATGAAGAATATCTGAAGCTGGTGTTCGGTTTCATTGGCATCACCGATATCGAAATCGTCCGCGCCGAAGGCCTGGCCTATGGTGACGACGTGCGCAACAAAGCCATGAGCGCTGCCCAGACGCAAATCAGCGAGCAGTTGTTCGCCGTCGCGTAAGGCTTGCGTAAAAGTAAGCAACCGTTCAGGTAATGCCCAAAAAAACTCTGTATTCTGGCTACGCAAGTACCAGCTACGGAGTTTTTTGTTTCTGGTCGTTTCAGATTGTGGCCTGACTTATGCAGTTCAGGGTTACGTCTCAGGTCCGGTAACAAGGTGGGGCATCCCATGGTGCGTCTTTGTGCAACTTTACTGATATCCCTGCTCAGCAGCCTGATGACAGTGCACGCCGCGCCTGCGCCGCATCCTCACTGGAGTGTCGGCTACCACGAGATGACTTTTCTCGACCCACTGGACCTGCAGCCGATGCGCGCCATCGCCTTCTACCCGTCCAGCGATTGGGAGCACACCAGCAAACTCGAGGGCTACACCGTCGAAGCCGGGGAGGATACCAAAGTCGCCATCGGCCGGTTTCCGATGCTGATGCTGTCCCACGGCAACACCGGTACCCCGCTGGCCCTGCACGACCTCGCTACCTCACTGGCACGCAAAGGCTTCGTGGTGGTGGCGGTCATCCACCCCGGTGACAATTCCAAGGATCACAGCCGCCTCGGTACTTTGAGTAACCTGTACGGCCGGCCGATCCAGATTTCCGAAGCCATTACCGCCACGCTGGGCGACCGCATGCTGTCGCCTTTCGTTAACGCCGATCAAGTCGGCGTCATAGGCTATTCGGCCGGTGGCGAGACGGCGTTGATCCTGTCCGGCGCGACGCCAGACCTGGATCGCCTGCGGCGTTATTGCCAGGAGCGCCCGGACGACCGCGACGCCTGCAATACCAAGGGTGAGTTGATCGTCGACCGCGACGACCTGCAACCGGTGGCGGACCCGCGCGTGCATGCCTTGATGCTAATGGCGCCGTTGAGCCTCAAATTCGGTCGCCACACCTTGGCCGACGTGCACGTGCCGGTACTGCTATATAGCGGCGACGGCGACAAGCTGGTGGCGGTGGACAAGAACGCTGCCGCCCTGGCGCGCAAACTGCCGGTTGCACCGGACTTCAAGTTGCTGGCCGGGGCAGGGCACTTCGTGTTCATGGCGCCGTGCAATGACGAACAGATCGCGATCATGCCGGCGCTGTGCACCGATGCCGACGGTGTCGACCGGGAAGACATTCACCGCAGCCTGATCTCGGAAGCGGGAAGCTTCTTCTCGCGCACCCTCGGCCGAGCGACACGCGCAGGGATGCAAACTGCCGATCAATAGCCGTCACCTCCTACAGGTGACTGCGGCGTTTGAGCAGTAACGTCAAGCCCAACCCCGTGACGGACAACAACGCCGCGCTAAAGAAAATCCACCCATACCCCAGGTTCAACGCCACCGCGCCCATCAACGGGCCGGCAATCGCCAGTGCCAGGTCGAAAAATACCGCGTAAGCACTCAAGCCCGCACCCCGGCTGGAGTTAGGCACCTGTTTGATCGCCTCGACACCCAGCGCCGGATACACCAGCGACAAACCGAAGCCGGTCAGGCCCGCGCCAATCAGCGCATACCCGGTTGACGGCGCCAGCCACAGCAGCATCAGGCCCACCGTTTCGATGCACATGCAGGCAATGGCGCAGGTGAAGCCGCCGAAGCGGCTGATCGCGGAAATGAACAACAACCGCGACACAATGAAACACACCCCGAACACGGTCAGGCAGTAGGCCGCGCCGGTCCAGCCGCGATTGACGTAATACAAGGTGATGAATGTGGTCAGGGTGCCGTAGCCGATGGACGCTAGGCTCAGGCTCGCCCCGAACGGCGCAATACGCCCGAACACTGCCCAGAACGGCAAACGCTCACCGCGCACCACGGGCACCGAGGGCTTGTTGCGAATCAGCACCAGCGCAGCCAGCGCCAGCAGTGACAAAGTGATGCCCAGGCTGGTGAAGCCGAACTGTTGAACCATCACCACGCCCAGCGGCGCACCAATGGCGATCGCCCCATAGGACGCAATGCCGTTCCAGGAGATGGATCGCGCGGTGTGTTCCGCGCCCACCTGGCCCATGCACCAACTGATGGTGCCGACGCCGATCAAGCCTTGGGCGATCCCCAGCAACAGGCGTCCGGCAATCAAAATCAGCAGGCTGAGCAAGGGAACGTCTTGCAGCAGCGTGGAGAGCAGGGTCAATACACCGCTGAGCACAATCCCCGACAAGCCATAAATGATTGCCCGTTTGGTGCCCACACTGTCCGACATACGCCCCGCCATGGGGCGGCTGAGGAGGGTGGCGAGGTATTGCGAACCGATGGTCAGCCCGGCAACGATGGCGCTGAATCCGAGTTGCTCGTGGACATAACCCGGCAATACCGCAATCGGCAAACCGATGCAGAGGAAGGCAATGAAGGTATAGAAAACGATGGAGACGATCTGCAGGGTGATCGCCATGGAACTTTGCGGGGCAACGGGCTGCACAGACATGGGGGCTCGTTTGCGGGCGGCGGTGGGAGAGCTGCATCATGGCGCGGCGGTGCGATAAAAGGAAGCAGGCTAATTAAATCTCGCGATTGTCGAGGCCTTCCCTGTAGGAGCTGGCTTGCCAGCGAAGAGGCCGGCTCATCCAAAGCAGATGTGGCCCGCGTGATCGCCTTCGTTGGCAAGCCAGCCCCTACAGGGAATGCATTCCAAATGTGGGAGCGAGCCTGCTCGCGAAAAATCGGCTCTCCCATATAATTCCGACCCTGAAATGCAAAAAGCCCCGTCACAAAGGACAGGGCTTTTCCATTGGAGCTAAGGCTTGTCGCTACCTTAGAACACCACACCCTGGCTGCGCAGGTAATCGTCGTAGGTGCCGCTGAAGTCGGTCACGCCGTTCGGGCTCAACTCGATGATGCGGGTGGCCAGGGACGATACGAACTCACGGTCATGGCTGACGAAGATCAGGGTGCCCGGGTAGTTCTCCAGCGCCAGGTTCAGCGCTTCGATGGATTCCATGTCCAGGTGGTTGGTCGGTTCGTCCATCACCAGTACGTTCGGCTTTTGCAGGATCAGCTTGCCGAACAGCATGCGACCTTGCTCACCACCGGAGATGACCTTGACCGACTTGAGGATCTCGTCGTTGGAAAACAGCATGCGGCCCAGCGTGCCACGAATGATCTGCTCGCCCTGGGTCCACTGGCCCATCCAGTCGAACAGGCTGACGTCGTCTTCGAAGTCGTGGGCGTGGTCCTGGGCGTAGTAGCCCAGTTCTGCGCTTTCGGTCCACTTCACGGAACCGGCGTCCGGGGTCAGCTCGCCCATCAGGGTGCGCAGCAGGGTGGTCTTGCCGATACCGTTCGGGCCGATGATCGCCAGGCGCTCGCCGGCTTCAACGGTGAAGCTGAAGTTCTTGAACAGCGTCTTGCCGTCGAAGCCCTTGGACATCTGCTCGATGGTCACGGCCTGGCGGTGCAGCTTCTTGGTCTGTTCGAAACGGATGAACGGGCTCACGCGGCTCGATGGCTTGACTTCGGCCAATTGGATCTTGTCGATCTGCTTGGCGCGGGAGGTGGCCTGCTTGGCTTTCGAGGCGTTGGCCGAGAAACGGCTGACGAACGTCTGCAGTTCAGAGATCTGGGCTTTCTTCTTGGCGTTGTCCGACAGAAGTTGCTCGCGGGACTGGGTGGCCGCCGTCATGTACTCGTCGTAGTTGCCCGGGAACAGGCGCAACTCACCGTAGTCCAGGTCAGCCATGTGAGTGCAGACGCTGTTAAGGAAGTGACGGTCGTGGGAAATGATAATCATGGTGCTGTTACGCGCCTTGAGAATGGTTTCCAGCCAGCGAATGGTGTTGATGTCCAGGTGGTTGGTCGGTTCGTCGAGCAACAGCACTTCAGGATCGGAGAACAAAGCCTGCGCCAGCAATACCCGCAGTTTCCAGCCTGGAGCGACTTCGGACATCGGGCCGAAATGCTGTTCCAGTGGAATACCCAGGCCCAGCAGCAGTTCACCGGCGCGGGATTCGGCGGTGTAGCCGTCCATTTCGGCGAATTCGGTTTCCAGCTCAGCCACGGCCATGCCGTCGTCTTCGCTCATTTCCGGCAGCGAGTAGATGCGGTCGCGCTCGGCCTTGACCTTCCACAGCTCTTCGTGACCCATGATCACGGTGTCGATCACGGTGAATTCTTCGTAGGCGAACTGGTCCTGGCGCAATTTACCCAGGCGTACGTTCGGCTCCAGCATGACCTGGCCACCGGACGGCTCGAGGTCGTCGCCGAGAATCTTCATGAAGGTCGACTTGCCGCAACCGTTGGCGCCGATCAGGCCGTAACGGTTGCCACCGTTGAACTTGACTGAAACGTTTTCGAAGAGCGGCTTGGCGCCGAACTGCATCGTGATGTTAGCTGTGGAGATCAATTACCTTACCTATCAATGGGTTAGAGCTGGTCTTTTTGCCTGATACCGATTTGATACCAATCTGGAGCTTTTCCAGCTCCGCCCAGTCTGAGCTTGAGTTGAGCCAACGCGCATACGTCGTCAGCAACATTTGGACGCTGTGGCCAAGCTGCTGAGCGATGAATGCGGGGTTCATGTTGGACATTGAGCATATTGTCGCATAAGTATGACGGCAGTTGTACGGCGGTCGATAAGGCATCGCCAATGCTTCCAACGCAGGCCCCCACTGTTTATGCAGGTCCGAGGTCTGTTTGATGTACTCGCTGTTCTTGGATGGCGGGAACACGTAAGGGGAGGTCTTGATCTTGCCGATGCCTTTGGTGCGACGATCGGCGTACTGAAGGGCAAACTCTGCTGCCCGTCGTGACGGGCGGCAAATGGCGACTCAGCGCAAAACGTCGCGAGGTTAATACGGCCGAGTTTTGCAAGCCTCGGCAATGATATCGATGAAGTCATCATGGGCAACCGGCTTGCTCACGTGGTAATTGAACCCCGATTGCCTGGTTTTTTTCTGATCGCTGCTGGTGGCATAACCTGTGAGCGCAATGGCCGGCGTGTATTTGTGATGGACAATCTGGCGAATGGCCTGGATGAGTGCGTGGCCATCCATGACGGGCATGCCGATGTCGGAAATGATCACATCATAGTTGCCTTCTTTCGCAGCTTTGAGGGCCAGTAGCGGGTCGCTGAAAGCTTCCACGTGGGCGCCTTCCATTTCCAGCAGCATTTGCAACACTTCCATCACGTCGCGGGAGTCATCCACCAGCAGTATCTTCTGGCCAAACAATCGTCCTGATTCACCGGAGGTCTGCGCTTGATCTGCCGCCTGCTGATGGGGATGGCACAGCGGAAGCCGAATGGTAAAAGTGCAGCCCCGACCAGTCCCTTCGGAGCGCACATCCGCCGAGCCACCGTGGGCTTCCACCAGTTGCCGCACCAGTGACAGGCCAATGCCCAGGCCTTCGCGCTGGTGGATGGCGTGCTGGTTTTCTGCTTGGGTAAACAGGTCGAACACCTTGTGCAGGTTGTGCTGTTCAAGGCCAATGCCGCTGTCGATAACGTCCAGCTGTGCCATGTCTTCGACACGTCGGGCAATCAGTTCGACGCGGCCATCCTTGGGGGTGAACTTCAGGGCATTGTTCACCAGGTTCCAGATGATCTGTTCCAGGCGCGTACTGTCAGCATCGACCACCAGCGGTGGCTCCGGCGGCTGTGGTACCTGCAGGATGATTTCGCAAGGGTGTTGATCGTTGACCACCACCGTGTGGATGTCCTGCAGAGTTCGTCCAAGGTCCACCGCCTGTTTTTTCAGCTTGAGTTTACCGGTGCGCACGCGCGCAACGTCCAGCAGGTCATCGATGATCCGCGCCTGGCTCGATACCGCGTCGCAAATGGTATTGACCGCCTTCATCGCCGGGCTGACGCTTTTGGTCATCGGCAAACGGCGTAGCAGTTCGGCGTTGAGTTGGATGAGATTGAGCGGGTGCTTGAGCTCGTGGGACATCACCGCAAAAAACTCGTCCTTTAGATGGCTGCTGGTCTGGGTTTCGGCCAATCGTTGGCTTTGCTCTTCGTGCAGGCGCTTGTGACCGGTGAGGTCGCGGGCGATCTTCACGTACCCCTTGAGGCTCTCGCCTTCAAGTCGGATGACTTCGCCGCTGCAATAGAAACGGCTGCCGTCCTTTCGCAGGTGCCAGCGTTCATCTTCGCCCCGACCATGCTCCCGAGCCGTACGCAGTTCAATTTCCGGAGCGCCTGAGCTGCGTTCTTCCGGTGTGAAGATCAGATCGTAATAGGCGCCGAGTACTTCCTCCTTGGCGTAACCAAAAATCAACTTGGCCCCGGTGTTCCAGTCGGTGATCGCGCCGTGATCATCGAGGATGATAATGGCGAAATCATGGGTGCTCTCGGCGACCAGGCGCATGCGCTCTTCACTGATGCGCAACTCTTCCTCGGCGGCACGGCGCTTGGAAATATCGATGAAGGTCAGCACCGTGCCGTCGATGTGATCCTCGCTGGAGCGGTAAGGCAATAGACGGGCGATGTACCAGCGCTGGTCGCTGCTGCAGACCTCACGCTCGATCATGTTCAGCGACTCGAAGACCGTCGCCACATCTTCGACCATGTCCGGATAGTCCAGGCGATGGGTGATGTCCATCAGCGAGCGGCCGGTATCAACGGGCAGCATGCTGAAAATTTCGGTGGCGCGTGGGGTAAACCAGCGAATACGCAAATTACGATCAATGAATACGGTAGCGATGTCTGTGGAGGCAATCAGGTTGGTCAGGTAGTCATTGATTTTGTCGGTCTCTTCGACTTTGGCCTTGAGTTCGGCATTGACAGTCAGCAGCTCTTCATTGATCGATTGCAGTTCTTCCTTGCTGGTTTCCAGTTCTTCGGTGGCTGAGCGCAGTTCTTCGTTGATCGCGTGCATTTCTTCATTGGAGGCCTTGAGCTCTTCGCTGGAGACTTCCGACTGTTCGACGGTCTCTTGCAATTGCAGCTTGGTGCGTTGCAGTTCGTGCTCAAGGTTGGTCAGCATCTGGTTTTCAGTTTGGCTGGTGCCGACATCGAACAGCTGTTCAGGATCGACCTCGTGCTCCTCGAAGATCACCAGGTTGTATTCGCTGTCAGTCTCGTCATCCTTGTAAGGATGCACGTTCAGGTCGACCAGGTAACTGCGCTGCTCACGCTCGATGCGGACTTTGCGCGAGGTGACCGGTAGCCCGCTCTGCTGTACCTGGTATAGCGTGGTGCGAATGTCCAGACGCAGATCCGGGTGGGCCAGCGTCAACAGATTGCGTGAGATCTCACCGGCCACGTAGCGCAGAAAACGCCCGGCACCTTCACTCATGTGCAGGATATTGGCATTGGCATCGACGATGATGCTAGGCGGTGCCGCTTTCTCCAGCGCGCGCAAATGAATGTCGGCAAACGACACCTTGCGAGTAACCGCTGGCTCCAGAGGCCGTGGGGCGGCCGTCGTACGTGCATAACCGCCGCGTGGCAGGGTGGGGGCGCGTCGGGGACTGCTGGAGACGCTCTTGGCGCGGAAGATGCGGTTGCGTTTGTCCACCGGCGTAAACAGATCCAGGCAGCCATCGGCGGACTCCGAGGAACCGAGGAATAGGTAACCGCCGGGGCGCAAGGCAAAGTGGAACATCTGCATGATCTCGCGCTGCACCTCGCGGTCGAGGTAGATCAGCAGGTTACGGCAGACGATCAGGTCGAGTTGCGAGAAGGGCGGGTCGAGCAACAGGCTGTGCTTGGCGAACAGCACTTTCTCGCGAATTTCCTTGCGCACGCGGTAGTGATGGTTTTCCAGGGTGAAATATTGGCGCATGCGCGGCGGCGGAACGTCGGTAATGATTGCCTCGGGGTAGACGCCACTTCGACCAAAGGCAATCGCGCGGTCATCGATGTCGGTGGCAAACACCTGCAGCTTGGCCGGGCTGGCCTCCAAGGCCATTTGCTCGGTCAGCAGAATGGCCAGGCTATAGGCTTCTTCGCCGGTAGAGCAGCCCGCTGACCAGGTTCGGATTTCATCCCGATGCGGCAGGCTGTCCTGCAGGGCTTTAACCAGATCGGGGATGACATCGCGTTCCAATGCCTCGAAGGCCTCGCGGTCGCGAAAGAAATTGGTCACACCGATCAGCATGTCCCCCAGTAAGGCCTTGGTTTCTTCGGGGTGAGCTTGCAGATAATCGTAATAGGCGCCCAGATCCGGCTGTGCGGTCACTTGCAGGCGACGCTCGATGCGGCGCAGCACGGTGGCCCGCTTGTAGTGTTTGAAATCGTGACCGGTTCCATTGCGCAGCTGCATCAAGATGTCTTGCAGTTGCTGCTCGGCCATGGCGGCATCACGTTCGGAAGCAGGAGGGGTGGTCTTGATTTCCGGATCGTTGGCGGTCGGTAGTGTGATGGCCTTGGAATTACGCCAGAGCTCCAGCAGTTTTTGCGGCATCTCCACCACGGGCAACACCAGATCAACCATCTGCGTATTGATGGCGGCACGGGGCATGCCGTCGTATTCGGCATCTTCCGGAGTCTGCACCAAGGTGATGCCGCCTTGTTCCTTGATCCGTGAAAGCCCTACCGCACCGTCAGAGCCAGTGCCGGACAGTATCAGGCAGAAGGCCCGCTCCTTGTGCACATCCGCCAGGTCTCGGAAGAACAGGTCAATGGCCACATGCATGCCGGGCGGCCGATCCGATGGCGTCACCGACAGATAACCATCGTTCATCATCAGGTTGTGCGCCGGCGAGATGACATACACGGTGTTCTTTTCGATGGAGAGCGTCTCGGTCACCTGCCGCACCGGCATTTTGGTGACTTCCTGAATGATCCGATCGACTTGGCTGGGATAATCGGGCGACAAGTGAAAAATAATGACAAAGGCCATGCCGTTGTCATTGGGCATGTGCTCGAAAAATGAATTCACCGCCTGGAGGCCGCCAGCGGAAGCGCCAATGCCGACCACAGGAAAGGGCAGGGTGCTGGGTATCAGCTCCTTGCGCTGCGGAACATTGGTTGAGCGCTTCACGTTGGATGGCATAAGTGTTGGCCTTGATCGGCTTTAGAAAAGGTAGAGGTTAAGTTTAATCATACTCTCCCTGATTGGTCGATTTGTCAGAGGTTAGGCTATTGCGAAGTAATGCTGTGGACCTATACCGGGCAACAGAAAGAACTGATTGCTATACATCAACTTTTCGTCATACGTTTGATGCGCTCCCGATCTTTATGAGTTTCGGTTCGCTTTGCGTTCGCTAAAGCTTTCGCCTCGATGAACTGCGCCAGAGCATCGGTGTTTCCGCCGTCGTACTGGGCGTCCCCTGACAGTGCAAACCGGGCCACGATACTGGGGTCTGCCCGGTAGTCGACATAATAAAGGTCAGAGTTACCGGGCAGCGAAACGATCAGGGTTTAACGACCTCGATGGGCGGAAATTTATAATTGCCTTTTTGCACATCTTCGTCCGGCTTCAGGGTACGGTCGCCACCGCTATGGCGGCACCTCGCCGGCCTGAGGCTCCGGCACTTCAACGTCACAGAACCGCATGATCTCGGGGCCGCCAAGCTGCTCAATCCTGATTGCTTTCATGTTGCTCACCTCGTTGTCTGTTCACAGCACACAGGGGTGTGGTGAGCAACACTGACAAACGGCATCTTCCACCCACGAATCCACTCGAACCTTTGCGTATACCGGCGCGTCCTAGCTGTATTGTGCCAAGACCGGGGGGGCGCCTGATGCTTATCTATCCCAAAAGCCATTTCCAGCCCTATACCCATGCCTGTGGCGGTTGGGGTTCGGCCAAATCGGTGATGCAGATATTGTGGCGTGAACAGGCACTGGCCAAAGCGCCCGCCGCCCTGTTCAAACAGAACAAGCCGGATGGGTTTGCCTGCGTCAGTTGCGCCTGGGCCAAGCCTGGACATCCCCATGCGCTGGAGTTCTGCGAGAACGGCGCCAAGGCCACCGCTTGGGAACTGACGTCCCTGAAGACAGACCCGGCGTTCTTCGCCGAGCACAGCCTCAGCGAACTGCGCACTTGGCCCGACTATGCGCTGGAGCAGCATGGCCGCCTGACCCACCCGCTACGCTACGACCCCGACACTGACCATTACCGGGAAACCTCCTGGGAAGAGGCCTACCGTGAAATCGGCACCCAGCTCAAGGCCATGGATCCCGACAGCGTGGTGTTCTATGCCTCCGGGCGGGCGTCGCTGGAAACCTCGTTCATGTACCAGCTGTTCGCGCGGGCCTACGGCACTAACAACCTGCCCGACAGCTCCAACATGTGCCACGAGAGTACTTCGGTAGGGTTGCAGGAAAGCATCGGTGTGCCGGTAGGCACCGTGACCCTGGCAGACTTCGAGCACACCGATTGTCTGTTTTTCTTTGGCCAGAACGTCGGCAGCAATAGCCCGCGCATGCTGCATCAACTGCAGGACGTGCGTCGACGCGATGTGCCCATCATCACGTTCAACCCCCTGCGCGAACGCGGCCTGGAGCGTTTCGTCAACCCGCAGTCCCCCACGGAAATGCTCACGCCCGACTCGACCTTGATCAGCACCCAGTACCATCAGGTAGCAATTGGCGGTGACACGGCAGCGATCACCGGTATCGCCAAGGCGTTGCTGGAAATGGATGACCTCGCCACTGAACAAGGCAGCCCGGCCGTACTCGATTACGACTTCATCGCCCGCCACACCGAAGGTTTCGAAACCTTCACCACCTATGTGCGTGGTTGTGCCTGGACACACCTGGAGCACCAGAGCGGGCTGACGCGCGGCGCACTGGAAGCCGCCGCGACCGTGTATGCCCACAGCCAACGTGTGATGTTCGTCTACGGCATGGGGCTGACCCAGCATCGCCACGGCGTGACCAATGTACAGATGCTGGTGAACCTGATGCTATTGCGCGGCAATATCGGCAAGGCCGGTGCCGGGATCTGCCCGGTGCGCGGCCACTCCAATGTGCAAGGCCAGCGCACGGTGGGCATTACCGAAGACCCGAAAAAAGTGCCGACGGAGTTGATCGAACAGCACTTCGGCTTCAAGGTGCCGGAGAAAATGGGCTTGTGCACGGTAGATGCGTGCGAAGGGATTCTCAGCGGTCAGGTGCGCGGTTTTATCGGCCTGGGTGGCAACTTTCTACGCGCTATTCCCGACACCTCCCGCATGGAGCCCGCCTGGCAAGGATTACACTTGAATGTACAGGTCGCCACCAAGCTCAACCGCACGCACTTGCTGCCGGCTCGTCATCAGTGGCTACTGCCAAGCCTGGGACGTATCGAAATCGACCGGCAGGACGGCGTAGTGCAAACCTACACCACAGAAGACAGTACCGGCTGCATCCACAGCTGGCGTGGCAGCAGCGAGCCGGTCAGCCCCCACGTGCGCGCCGAGACCAGCATCGTCGCCGGACTGGCCATGGCCACTCTCTCCACTGGCTGCACGATCGACTGGCAGGCCTGGAGCACAGACTACACCAAGGTCCGGACGGCCATCGGGCAGATCTACCCGCAGATATTCCACGACATGGAAAGCCGTATGGCCGAGCCGGGCGGCTTCCATCGCCCGATTGCCGCCGCGCAGCGCGAGTGGCTGACCCCGAGCGGCAAGGCGCAGTTCGTCAACCCTGTGACCCTGGCAGAAGATGATGACGTGAACCTTGCGCAACCGGCACGGGATGTCCTGCAACTGATGACGCTGCGCAGCAACGATCAGTTCAACACCACGATTTACGGTTTTGACGATCGTTTTCGCGGGGTCAGCGGCACGCGCGAGGTGATTTTCATGCACTGCAACGACATCGTGCGCCTGGGCTTCACGCCCGGCGCACAAGTGATGTTGACCACCGCGATCGAACCGGAGGTCAAGCGTCAGGTCGGGCCATTCGAAATTATCGCCTACGACATTCCCGAAGGCTGCGCCGCCGCGTACTACCCAGAATGCAACCCGCTGGTGCCGCTCTGGCACCACGCCGAACGCAGCAAGGTACCTGCGGCCAAATCGGTGCCGGTGCGGCTCAGCGCGTCGCCGACTCACCCAGGATAAACACCAACATCAGCAGCAACCATAGCCAGGTATACCTAGGCGCGGTGCCGGTAAAGCCAAAAGCGCTACTACTCGGTGCAACTGATCGACGGCAATACTTATAACTACGGCTACATCGGCAGCCGGGCCACGGCCAGTGCACCCGGGAGCTATATGATCGCAGGCCCCGACTGGAAGGCTGCGCCTCCCCCTGGCATCGACAAGGTGTTCAGCTCCACAACCCCCTTCGCACTGACGTTGATCCGCACCCAGTTGTTCAATCCAGCCGACATGCCCAATGTCGAGAAGCTGCAGGCGGGCTACAAGGTCCAGCCGCTGTCCGCCTCCCTCCATCAACCCGCGCCGCCCGCTGCGCCGAAGACTGCTTTCCTGCCAGCCACGACGGAGGGTATCAAGGCCAACTTCTTCGAGTACCTGTAAGCCAGTACTCCATTTTTGCCAACAGCAGCCGAACATAAAGGGGACTTTTTCAACAGAATCGGCCGTTTTCTGCCCCTCGCGATGGGCAGCAAAACGGCCAATCGCGCACGCTCATCAACGACCGCTTCCGCTGTGGGTTCAACGGGTCGATGCAGCATGATATTGAAATATACATCGAGAATTAGAGTAGTTGCTCGACAAGCGGTGATCCTACTTGGCGATTTATTGATCCAGATTAATGCACGGCTGAATACACATTGACCTGACTCTTTCGGGCAAACAGACTTTCCGGCTCTTGTGAATTTCCGGAGGTCTGTTAGATGCGTAAATCATTGTCAGTCGTTGCGTTTAGCTTTCTTGTCTCTCATTACGCCGTCGCCGGTGAAACCACGAACACAGCAGTCGGTGGAGGTCTCGGTGGTGCCTTGGGCGGTGTTGTCGGTCAGGCTGTCGGGGGTAGCGCCGGCGCGGCGATCGGAGCCGGTGTCGGCGGCGCGGCCGGGGGCGCAATGACGGCCAAGAGTGGTAAGAAGACCGAATCAGCCATTGGTGGAGGTCTCGGGGCAGCGGGTGGCCAGGTGATCGGCAACAGTCTTGGTGGTTCCACAGGCGGTCTGATCGGCGCAGGGCTCGGCGGCGCGGCAGGCAGTGCGGTCGGCAACAATCTGGCCGACGATAACGACCATCATTCCGATCACAAGCATAAGAACAAATACAAACATCAGCATGGTGGTTAACCCATCAAGTCTTCCATCCTGCAACTCCACTCAGTGGCACTGAAGGCTTTTCGGTGTGATCAATTGCAAGACTGAATGTCCACGACTGGCCGATTCTGCTGAAGAAGTCGGCCATGGTTTTTTCGGCAGAAAAGTACGCGCGTGAGATTGAAATTTTTACTTTGAGCTAAGGAGTCGGGATTCAGATTTTGCTTTCAGGTTAACTATTGGTTACAACTTGTGGCTAAAATGCCTCCATCCACCGGACGGCCAACCGTCGGCCGATTGAGGGCGCTACGGGGCCGCTGTTTCGAATTCAGTCGCTGCGCAAGACCCGGGGACCGGCCTGCCGGAAAAGGGCGCAGTTTGTTTACATTCGACCTGTGACGATTGCCGTGAAAATCATCATTGCCGCTATCTATGTTGTCTCCATTGCGTATGTTCATCTGCGTGGCCAAGTGCGCCATAAACTGGGGCGTCAGCTGAGTGACCACTCGACGTTCCTGGCGCCGATCAATTGCTTTCTTTATCTATTTTCGAAAATCCCCAACAAGCCTTATCTCGACCCGACCCAATTCCCCGACCTGACACCGTTGCAGGCGAATTGGGAAGAAATCCGCGCTGAAGGCCAGAACCTGCTCCGCGCCGGGGAAATCAAGCGCTCTAGCCAATACGACGACGTCGGTTTCAACTCGTTTTTCAAGACAGGCTGGAAGCGTTTCTATCTCAAGTGGTATGGCGATAGCCATCCGTCGGCGATGAAGTTGTGCCCACGCACCACCGAGCTGGTGCAGGGCATCGGTTCGGTCAAGGCTGCGATGTTCGCCGAGTTGCCCCCCGGCTCCAGGCTGGTGCGCCATCGCGACCCGTATGCCGGGTCCTATCGTTTTCACCTCGGGCTGGAAACGCCCAACGATGCCGGTTGCTACATCAATGTCGATGGCCAGGATTACTACTGGCGCGACGGTGAAGCGGTGATGTTCGACGAGACCTACATTCATTACGCCGAGAACACCACGCCGCACAATCGCATCATCTTGTTCTGCGACGTCGAACGGCCGATGAAGTACCAGTGGGCGGCGGACTTCAATCGCTGGTTCAGCCGCCATGTGATGTCGGCGGCCGGTGCACCGAACGAGGCCGGGGACCGGACCGGTGGGCTCAATCGGTTGTTCAGCCGGATCTACAAGGTTCGCTTGCGCGGCAAAGCGCTGAAAAAACGCAATCGCACGCGTTACTACCTCGAAAAATGGTCGATCTTTGCCGGGCTGCTGGTGGTGTTCTTTCTGATTTGAGTCGTGTGGTTGGGCGGCTGGCCTTTTCGCGGGCAAGCCCGCTCCTACAGGTTTGGCGTGTTCTGTGTAGGCGCTGGCTTGCCAGCGAAAGCGGTGTGTCTGTGATTGAAGACAGTTGCGCCTATTTACTGACTTTCTTCCTCGCCGCCGGTTTACTGCTCGTCTTGGGCTTGGCCGGTGCCTTGCTGGCCCCTTTGCTGCCAAGGCTGCGCTTGAGCAACTCGGTCAAGTCAATGACATCCGCAGTTTTACGTTCCTCTTCACCGGTGGCGGTCTCGACGTCTTCGATCTTGCCTTCATGGGCCTTTTTCTCCACCAGGGCCATGATCTTGTCTTCAAAACCGTCGCGGTAGTCGTCCGGCGTCCATTCGGCACTCATGTCCTGTACCAGGCGCTTGGCCATGTCCAGTTCGCCCTTGGCCAGTTCGGGTTTGGTCACTTCGCTGCCCAATGCCAGTTCATCCAGGCTGCGCACCTCGGCCGGCCAGCGCAGCATCACCAGCACCAGTGCAGATTCCAGCGGCATCAGCGCCGCAAGGTGCTGTCGGGTATGCAGGACCACGTGGGCGAGGGCGACCTTGCCGGTTTTGCTCAGGGTTTCGCGCAATAGGGCGTAGACCTTGCCGCCGCGTTTGTCGGGTGCCAGGTAGTAAGGCGTGTCGATGTTCTGCAACGGAATCTGCTTGCCGTCGACAAACGAGAAAATGTCGATGGTCTGGGTCGAGAGCGGGTGCGCGGAGCGGATTTCCTCCTCGCTGAGTACCACGTAGCGGCCCTTTTCGTACTGCACGCCCTTGACGATGTTCTCTTTGGTGACCTCTTTACCGGTGACCTTGTTGACGCGCTTGTAACCCACCGGGTCCATGCTGCGGCTGTCGAGCCAGTCGAAATCGACGCCTTGGGAGGAGGTGGCCGAGACCAGCGCCACGGGGATGTGCACCAGTCCAAAGCTGATTGCGCCTTTCCAGATTGCCCGTGCCATGGTCGTCTACTCGCGAGTGATGATCAGGTGACCTGTGGCGTCGAGCAAAAGTTTCCGTGGTGTGCGTGGCGGTTTCGTGGCCGGAGCAAACACGTGCTACCGCCGGCCGGGAAGGTTTTGGTTAACAAATCCGAACGCCGGGCGTAGCGTGGTATCGAAGTCCTTGTCCACGCAAATGCACAGAGGCTACCCATGAACCCATCCCTGTTTGGCGCATTGACACTGGCCCTCAGTGGCCTGCTGGTGCCGTTGGCCGATGCCTCTTCTGCGCTGCAATTGGCCCAGAACCTGCCGGGCAGCACCAACAACAATCCTTACAACAGCCCTATTCACCGGGCCAACCCTAACAGCATGCAAGGCACTCAACCCAATGCCCCGGCCATACGCGGACCCAATACCGTACCGGCGCCGCGACCACCGACGCTGGACAACGGTGGAATCGGCAATCGCTATCCGGACCGGACAGCCCCCGCCAGCCCGCCCAAATTCGTTCCCAATCCCGCGCCTCGCGGTGGCGGCTCAAACATCCCATGAATGCCAGGCTTGACGTCTGCCCGATACTTGTCAGCCAGGAGCTGATTCGCCTGGAGTTCGATGGCGACAAGGTGGTGCACGAGGAGCGCTTGCCCGGCGATCAGCAAAACCTGCTTGAACACTGCATCAAAAAGATCCTTAGCCTGGGACATGTCGCCGAGCGCGCCGCATTGAGTGGCGCCCCGGCGTGATGGCCGGTTATTCCTGGACGGCTTTCTCGATTTTTTTGGAGGCCGACCAGATCCGGTAGCGCACTTCAATGTCCTTGGGCACGTACAACACCAGCGGCAACTTGCTGTTGTAGCGCAGCAGGAAGCCATCACCGACCACCGGTACGAAATCCTGCTTGCTCGAGCCTTGCGGGCAGGCCATCAGCGTGCTCATCGGGCCAATGACCTTTTCCAGGCGATAGAACGGATAACCCCAGCCCTCAAGGTTCTTTTCTTCGAGGATGCCGCCCAGGCGTGGGTGATTGCAGTCGGACTTCATGGTCTTGCCAGCGAGAATCTCGACCTGGAAATCGTTTTCCCTGGCTTGCGGAGCCAGATGAATGACCTGGCGGGTAAAACCGTTTTCGGCCTTTGGATAAGGTGCGGTGTCTTCGAGTTTGGCGGCGTGTACCAGCCCCGACAGCCCGAACGCGAACAGTCCGAGTGCCGCATTAATAGTCAATGTGCCCATGGTGCCTCCTTGCTTGAAAATGAATGGCGGCATTTTCACTGTCGTGTGCAGCGAATGCAAACCGGCGGGGCCGGGCGTGCAATTTGCAGGGCTGCCAAGGGACTTTATTGCAAAGTGCATGACAGTGCTCGCAGGTGATGCACCTAAACCCTTGATTTGCCGATGAGCAGCACGGCGAGATTCAGGGCATGTTTTATGCTGTAGCTGTCCTTGAAACTCGCCGGCTTTTACATGAGCGAGTGTTGATCGTCTTTGGCAGTCTCACAAAAGGAGAGGGTCGCCATGTTTTTATCTGCCTTGGAACTTCGCAACATCATCGAAAGCAGTTTTCTACCTAAACGTTGCGTGTGCACGCTGTCACCGGATCTATCGATGACCGTCAAGGTCTTCGCCGATGGGCAAACCGACCAACTGGAACTTTTGGTTAGCGGCATTGATGCCTCCGGGCTCAATGGCTGTCGGGAAATCAACGAATTAATTGCCCAACTGCGAACCCGGCAACAGCACTTTGCGGTCGACCCGCATACGATGCTCGGCAAAGCGATTTAGCCTGCGGTCTCGAGTTCCGCCGACACGCGCCGGGTCTGGAAAAACGCCAGGCCCAGCGCCAGTTCAACCCCCACAGCCAGCAAAATGCCCGGCCCGACGTGGCCGTTGAGCCATTCGCTGAAGCCCAGTACGGCCAATCCCCAGCAGCCGACGACGAAGCCATGGCTCAATGCCCGGCGCGTTGCGCAGGGAGGCTGGTTGCGTACCAGATAGAAAATCACGCTCAGCGCCGCGAACAGCACAGCCGTGCGGCGTGCTATCAGTCCAGCTGCGAATGAAAACTCGATATCCCAGAATGCCAGCAACTTTTGTGGTGCTAGCCCCCAGATCAGGGCCAGTACACAACACAAGATGGCAGTGAAGGTGGACAAGGTGCGAAACGACAACTGCATGGCGAATCCTTGCGGGCAGTGAGGGAGGCGCTAGAGCATAGCGCCGGATCCCTCAAAGGCATACCACCGAGTGCCGATTCAGACTTTTCGGTCAGCCTTGGTTCGTGCAAGCGTCGGACAGTTTGCGGTAGATAATTTCGGCGGCCTTGCCCGTGTCATCGATGTACTTCATGTCGGCCTTCACCACTTTGCATTCCAGGGTGGAAGGCTCGGACAGTGAAATCACTTTGCTGACATGCAGTGGCATACCGTAGTGGTAGGGCACGGCTTGGGACGTGGATGTGTCATTGGCCTGGGCCAGGCCGGCAAAGGTAATGCAGGCGAGGGCGGTTACCAGCAGGGTGCGAGTGTTCATCAGCGATCTCCGGTGCGGACGGAAAGTCAGTTCGATGTGGCGCTTGTCGAACCTGCCGCACTGGTCGTCAGAACTGTCTGAGGGCGTGCGGTCCAGTGAAGTGTTGGACCGCACGGTTAAGCGAGGGTTAACCCGGCTGAACGCCGCCTGTCGCAAACTCCTGTCCGGGATGGCTTGCCAGCGAAAGCGATCCTGAAGGGGACATTTGCGTTGAATGTGCCGGCCTCTTCGCTGGCAAGCCAGCGCCTACAGGGTTACGCAAATCCCTGTAGGAGCTGGCTTGGCGGCGAAGGGGGCCGTGAACTCAGCGCAGATCCAGTTGCTGCCGATACGGCAAATCCGGCCCGGTCTTGCTGCACGTCAATGCCGCAGCCTGAACCGCGAATTTCAGGAGGCTGTCGATCTGTTCGCGCCCCAGTTGCTGCACGCATTCCACCGAATCCAGTTGCTGCTCGGTCAACCAGGTAATCAACGCCGCTTGGAAGGTATCGCCCGCGCCCACGGTGTCGGCGATTTTTACTTCACACGCCGGCGTAGACCACGCCCCATGGGCTCTACTGAACACGCTCGCGCCTTCGCCACCTCGGGTCAGGAACACCAACGGGCAACGATGCTGCAACCAGCCTTCGATCACCTGCGCCGGGTCCTGGCCGGGATACAACAGGTGCAAGTCCTCGTCGCTGACTTTGATCAGGTCAGCCAACTCCACCAGCGTCGCGACGCGCTGGCGCCACAGCTCAATGTTCGGCTCGGGATTCAGGCGCACGTTCGGGTCGAGGCTGATCAGGCGCTGGCCGCTTTCCCGGCGTACCAGGGCCAACAGCGTGTCGGCAATCGGCTGCACCACCAGGGAAAACGAGCCGATGTGCAGGCCGCGCACCTCTGGCCCGAGGGTCGGCAGGTGCTCCGGTTGCAATTGTCGATCGGCGCAGCCTTCACCACGGAAGCTGTACTGCGGCGAGCCATTGGCGCCAACCGCGACCATCGCCAGGGTGGTCGGCGCGGCGAAATCGACCAAGTAATCCTGGCGCACACCTTCATCTTGCAACACCTGCAACAGGCGCCGGCCCAGGTAGTCGGTGGATAGCCCGGCCAACAGCGCAGAATCCACGCCCAAGCGGCGCAATCCTACTGCCACGTTGAACGGCGAGCCACCGGCAATGGCCTTGAAATTTATTTTCGACGCGAGCCCGTTGGCGTCGTCTTCACTGAAAAAATCGAACAGCGCTTCGCCACACACCAGATACATAATTTTTTACTCTTCAAAGGTTTGCGACATGCTGTTGATAACGCTCATAAGCTTGCTGACAGGCTTGTACCTGCTCGGCGACGGGCAGGGTTTCACTGGCCGGGTCGAGTTTTACGCAGCGCTGGCACAAGTCTGCCAGGCTGACTTCGCGACCCTCCGCCCGGGCGACGCACCATGCAGCCTGAATCGCCGCACCCAGCGCTGCGGCCTCGCTTTGTTCGGTACAAATCACGGGTGTATTCATAATGTCGGCGACGATCTGCCGCCACACGGCACTTTTCGAACCACCGCCAATCAGCCGAATGCTGCGGCTTTGTAAGCCATTGTGGCGTAGCAGGTCCAGTCCGTAGCGCAATCCGAATGTCGTGCCTTCAACCACCGCCCGGCACAAATTGGACCGGGTCAGGTTAGTCAGGGTCAGGCCCGACAGGCTGCCGCTGGCATGGGGCAGGGCAGGCACCCGCTCGCCGTTGAAGAACGGCAGCATGCACACACCATCGGCACCGACCGGTGCCTGGGCCACCAGTTCGTTGAATGCCTCGATGTCCACGTCCAGCAGATCGCGAATCAACCCGGTGGCGTTTGTCAGGTTCATGGTGCAGATCAACGGCAGCCAGCCACCGCTGGACGAGCAGAATGTAGCCACTGCGCAGTCTGCGGCGACAGTCGGCTGGTCGGCATAGGCGTACACCGTGCCTGATGAGCCGAGGCTCATGGTGATCACACCGGACTGGATGTTGCCCGTGCCGATGGCGCCCATCATGTTGTCACCGCCGCCACTGGATACCAATGCCCTCGGGTTGATGCCCAGGTGTTCGGCGATTCCCGGCAGGATCGTGCCGACCGTTTGGTCGGCCTCGATCAGTTCCGGCAACGCAGCGTGCAGGCGTCCGCTGGGGTCGATGTGCTCCAGCAGTTGCTCGTCCCATTGGCGTGTGCGCACGTTGAAATACCCGGTGCCCGAGGCATCGCCGTATTCGCTGCAACTACGGCCGGTGAGCCAATGGTTAAGGTAGTCGTGGGGCAGCAGGATGCGGGCGATCCGGGCGAACATGTCGGGGTGCTGCTCTTGGGTCCATAACAGCTTGGACACGGTATAGCCCGGCGCGATGACCACGCCGAGGCGTTCCAGTGAACCCTGTTCGCCGCCCAGGTGAGCCAACAGGTGGTCGTTTTGCGCCGTGGTTTCGGTGTCGCACCAGAGTTTGGCCGGGCGCAACACCTGGCCTTGGGCATCGAGCAGCACCAGGCCATGTTGCTGGCCGGACACGCCAATGCCGAGGATCGACCGGCCATCGATTTTGGCGGCGAGCAAGGCGCGGCGGGTGGCGGTGGCGAAAGCTTCCAGCCATTGATGCGTGTCCTGTTCGCGACGGCCATTGGCGCCACTGATCAGGCTGTGGCCGGCCGCGCCCTGGCCGAGCACTTCACCACTGGCCGCGTCGAGAATGATGGCTTTGGTGCCCTGGGTGCCGCAGTCGATGCCGAGGAAGTGTCGTGGGGTGGTCATGCAAGGTCCTTGGATCGTCAGGTCGATTTCATTGAACATTGAACATTTGTGCTGACTGTCAGGCCGCCTTCGCTGGCAAGCCAGCGCCTACAGTGGATTGCGTATCCTTGTAGCGAAGAGGGCAGCCGGTTCACCGCGGGACTTACGCCAGTACCCGCTCCAAAGTCCCCGACACCCCCACTTCGCGCAAGCTGTTGCAGCACCACTCGAACGCTGCGACAAACGCCGGTGAGCGCGCCAATGCCGTCCCGAAAATCTCCTCGACCGCTAGCAAACGCTGGGTAATCAGCACATCATCGGCCACCAGCGCCTGGCAGAACGCTGCCCGGGGGTCGGGGATTGAGTAGGTCCGGCCTTGCTCATCCACACCCTTGAGGTACAAGGCCCACGCGGCCACCACCAACGCTGCGCGCTTGGTCTCGCGGCCATCGGCAATCAGGCGGTTGATGGTCGGCACGGTGAACTTTGGAAACTTCGACGAGCCGTCCGAGCACACACGTTCCAGTTGATCGGCAATCGCCTGGTTGGAGAACCGCGCCACCAGGGTGTTCTTGTACTCGGTCAGGTCGATGCCCGGCACCGGCGCCAGTTGTGGTGTGACGTCCAGGTCCATGTACGTGCGCATGTAGCGCACGAACAGCGGGTCGTTCATGGTCTCGTGGACGAAGCGGTAACCCTTGAGGAACCCCAGGTAGGTCAGCGCCAGATGGCTGCCGTTGAGCAGCTTGATCTTCATGTCTTCGTAGGGCGTGACGTCGTCGGTGAACTGCACGCCGACCTTCTCCCAGGCCGGACGCCCGTTGACGAACTTGTCTTCCAGCACCCATTGCACAAAGGGCTCGCAGACCACCGGCCAGGCGTCGTCCACGCCATGCTTGTCGGCCAGTTGCAGACGATGCCGGGTGCTGGTCATTGGCGTGATGCGGTCGACCATGGCGTTGGGGAAACTGACGTTGGCGTCGATCCAGTCCCTGAGCGTCCCATCCAGCAACGCCGCGAAGGCGAGCAGCGCCTTACGGGTCACGGCACCATTGTGCGGCAGGTTATCGCAAGACATCAGGGTGAAGGCCGGCGTGTTGGTGGCGCGGCGTTTGGCCAGGGCAGCGCAGAGAAAACCGAATACCGTGGTCGGGGCAGCCGGGTGCGCCAGGTCATGCTGGATCTGCGGCAAGTGCGCCATGAACTCGCCGTTGCTGTCGTCGATGCAATAGCCGCCTTCGGTGATGGTCAGCGAGACGATGCGGATCTCGGGGTTGGCGAGTTTGTCGATCAGCGCCTGGGCGCCGTCTTCTGCCAGCAGCATGTCGCGCAGGGCGCCGATCACTCGCACTTGCGTATCGTCGCTGTCGCCGAGTTCGAACAGGGTGAACAGGTGGTCCTGATCCTTGAGGTCGTCACGGGCACGGCGGTCCTCGGCGCGCAAACCGACGCCACAGATGGCCCAGTCCAGGCCTTCTCCGGTGTTCATCAACGCGTCGGTGTAATACGCCTGATGGGCACGGTGGAACCCGCCGACACCGATGTGCGCGATGCCTTGGCGGGTATCGTCAAGCGCGTAGGTGGGCAGGGCCACTTCGGACGCGAGGCGATTGAGGTTGGTGGTGTTGAGTTTCATCGCAGGCTCTCGCAAATCAGGCGGCAACGCGCAGCGGGCGGGTCAATGCCACACCGTTGGCATCGAATAAATGGCAGTGTTGTGCAACCAGGTGCAGGCTCAGGGTTTCGCTGTAGCGGCTGGCCAGGTCGCCGCGAACGCGCATCGTCAGGGCTTCACCGGAAGACGTACGGACGTGGCAGAAGGTGTCGCTGCCCAGGCGTTCGCTGACATCGGCGGTGACTTGCAAGGTGCAATCCCCGGGCTTGGCCAGTTCCAGATGCTCCGGGCGAATACCCAGCGTCACGGCGCTGCCGACGCTCAGGTTGGCGCTGCTCAACGCGAGCGTGATGCGGGTGCCGGCGTCCAGTTGCACGTCGCAACCCTGGCCGTCGACTCGGGTGACCTGGCCTTTGAGAAAGCCCATTTTCGGCGTGCCGAGAAAGCCGGCGACGAACAGATTGGCCGGCTGGTGATAGAGGTCCAGCGGCGAGCCGACTTGCTCGATCTGGCCGCCGTTGAGGACGACGACTTTGTCGGCCATGGTCATGGCTTCGACCTGGTCGTGGGTCACGTAGATCATCGTGGCTTGCAAGTCCTTGTGCAGGCGCAGTAGTTCCAGGCGCATCTGTACGCGCAGGGCGGCGTCGAGGTTGGACAGCGGTTCGTCGAACAGGAAGATTTTCGGATTGCGCACGATGGCCCGGCCAATCGCCACGCGCTGGCGCTGGCCACCAGACAGTTGCTTGGGCTTGCGCTCGAGCATCGGCCCCAGTTCGAGGATGCGCGCCGCTTCGCCGACCTTCTTTTCCACTTCGGCTTTGGGCACGCCGGCAAGGTCCAACGCGAACGACATGTTCTTGCGCACGCTCATGTGCGGGTACAGGGCGTAGGTCTGGAACACCATGGCCAGGTCGCGTTTGGCCGGGCTGACTTCGGTGATGTCGCGGCCATCGAGTTCGATGGTGCCACCGCTGACTTCCTCCAGCCCCGCGATCAGCCGCAGCAGCGTGGACTTGCCGCAGCCCGAGGGGCCAACGAAGACCACGAATTCCTTGTCGTTCACTTCCAGGTCGATGCCCTTGATGATGGAGAAGCCTTCGAAGCCTTTTTGCAGATTCTTGATTTTCAGGTTGGCCATGGTGGTGGGTCTCCGCATGTTTTTATTCAGATTGAACCGGTCAGGCTTTTCTGTAGGAGCGAGCTTGCTCGCGAAAAACTCACAGACGACACGTTCTGCCTGACAGCCAGCGTTATCGTTCACGTCCATCGCGAGCAGGCTCGCTCCTACAGGGATTCGGGAGGATTCATTTCACGGCGCCGAACGACAGGCCGCGCACCAGTTGTTTCTGGCTGATCCAGCCGAAGATCAGGATCGGTGCGCAGGCCAGGGTCGACACGGCCGACAACTTGGCCCAGAACAAACCTTCGGGGCTCGAATAGGAGGCGATCAACGCGGTCAGCGGTGCGGCTTTCGACGAGGTCAGGTTCAGCGACCAGAACGCCTCGTTCCAGCACAGGATCAGCGACAGCAGCACCGTGGAGGCCAGGCCACCCTTGGCGATAGGCAGCAATACCCGGAGCATTTCCTGCATCAGCGTGGCACCGTCCAGGCGCGCGGCTTCGAGGATGTCCTTGGGGATGTCCTTGAAGTAGGTGTAAATCATCCAGACCACGATCGGCAGGTTGATCAGCGTGTAGATCACGATCAGCGCGATACGCGTGTCGAGCAGGCCGAAACTCTTGGCCAGCAGGTAGATCGGCATCAGCACGCCCACCGGCGGCAGCATCTTGGTCGAGAGCATCCACAACAGCGTGCCCTTGGTGCGCTGGGTTTCGTAGAACGCCATGGAATACGCCGCCGGCACTGCGATCAACAGGCACAGGGCGGTTGCGCTGAAGGAAATCACCACCGAGTTCCAGGCGAAGCTGAAGTAATCGCTGCGCTCATTGACGTGCAGGTAGTTCTCAAGAGTCGGCGTGAAGATGAACTGCGGCGGGGTGGCGAAGGCATCGATTTCGGTCTTGAAGCTGGTCATCACCATCCAGAAGATCGGGAAGAACACCAGGATCGCGATGGCCCAGGCCAACGTGCCGAGCAACAGGCTTTGCAAACGACGGGATTGTTGAAGAGTCATGGCAGGCCTCAGGCTTTGTCGGTCAGGTTTTTGCCGATCATCCGCACCAGAATGATCGCGGCGATGTTGGCGATGACCACGGCGATCAGCCCGCCGGCCGAGGCCATGCCGACGTCGAACTGCACCAGCGCCTGGTTGTAGATCAGGTAGGCGAGGTTGGTCGAGGCGTAGCCGGGGCCACCGTTGGTGGTGGTGAAGATTTCGGCGAACACCGACAGCAGGAAAATGGTCTCGATCATCACTACCACCGCAATCGGCCGCGCCAGATGCGGCAGGGTCAGGTGCCAGAAAATCGCAATCGGCCCCGCACCGTCCAGGCGCGCGGCTTCTTTTTGTTCCTGGTCGAGGGACTGCATGGCGGTCATCAGGATCAGGATCGCGAAGGGCAGCCACTGCCACGAGACAATAATGATGATCGACAGCAGCGGGTAGTGCGCCAGCCAGTCCACCGGTTGCGCGCCGAACAGCTTCCAGACGTAGGCGAGAATCCCCGACACCGGATGGAAAATCAGGTTCTTCCAGATCAGTGCGCCGACGGTGGGCATGATGAAAAACGGCGAAATCAGCATCACCCGCACAATACCGCGACCAAAAAACTCACTGGCCTCCAGCAGCGCACTGATCAGCACACCGAACACCACGCTGATCAGCAGCACGCTGCCCACCAGCAACAGCGTGTTGGTGGCGCCGGGCAGGAACCCCGAATCGGTCAGGAAGTAGGTGAAGTTCTCAAGGCCGACGAACTCATTTTCGCCGGGGTTGAGCAAGTTGTAGCGGATGGTCGAGAAGTAGACGGTCATGCCCAGCGGCACGATCATCCACAGCAGCAGCAAGAGCACCGAAGGGCTGACCAGGAACCAGCCGGGGTTGGCCACGCGGGTTTTGCGCGCAGGTTGGGCAAGGTCCAGGTGAGCTTTGGCAGTTGAGGTATTCATGGCGTCAAACCGATTGTGTACAGGCAACGAAGGTCAACTGTAGAAGCGAGCCTGCTCGCGATCGCGGTGTATCAGTCACCCACAATGTTGAATGGGTGCCGGTCATCGCGAGCAGGCTCACGCCTACAGAAGGCAGGAGCGGGCAGCGGGGTTACTTGGGATAACCCGCGCGCTTCATCTCGCGTTCGGTGGTTTGCTGGGCCGCCGCCAACGCCTGGTCGACCGTGGTCTGGCCGATCAACGCCGCCGAAAAGGATTTGCCGACCTGGGTCCCAATGCCCTGGAACTCGGGAATGGTCACCAGTTGAATGCCGATGTACGGCACCGGTCGGGCGCCCGGCTTGCTTGGGTCGGCAGCCTTGAGCGACTCCAGCGTGACCTTGGCAAACGGCGCGGCGTTCATGTAGGCCTCGCTGTAGGTCGAGGCCCGGGTACCTGGCGGTACGTTGGCGATGCCGTCGGTTTTCGCCACCAGTTCCCCGTACTCCTTGGAGGTGGCCCAGGCGCTGAAGGTTTTCGCCGCGTCCTTGGCCTTGGAGCTGGTCGGAATCGCCAAGGCCCAGGAATACAACCAGGCCGAGCCTTTGTCCGTGACCTGATGCGGCGCATAGGTGAAGCCGACGTGGTCGGCGACCTTGCTCTGGGTCTTGTCGGTGACGAACGAGCCGGCGACGCTGGCATCGACCCAGATCGCGCACTTGCCGCTGTTGAACAGCGCCAGGTTCTCGTTAAAACCATTGCTCGATGCGCCCGGCGGGCCGGATTTCTTCATGGTGTCGACGTAGAAGTTAAGCGCGTTCTTCCATTCGGGGCCGTTGAATTCCGGCTGCCACTTCTCATCGAACCAGCGCGCGCCATACGCATTGGCCACGGTGGTGATCAGCGCCATGTTCTCGCCCCAGCCGGCCTTGCCCCTGAGGCAAATGCCGTACTGTTCCTGCCCGGGCTTGTTGAGTTTGGCGGCGAACTCACCGATCTGCTCCCAGGTCGGGCGCTCGGGCATGGTCAGTCCGGCGTCCTTGAACAGGTCGGTGCGGTAATAGGTGATGGAGCTTTCGGCGTAGAACGGCAGGGCATACAGCGAACCCTTCACCGACAGGCCCTCGCGCACCGACGGGAACACATCGTCGAGGGCGTAACTGGCCGGCAGATCCTTCATCGGCTCCAGCCAACCCTTGGCGCCCCAGAGTGCGGCTTCGTACATGCCAATGGTCAGCACGTCGAACTGCCCGCCCTGGGTGGCGATGTCGGTGGTCAGGCGCTGGCGCAGCACGTTTTCTTCGAGCACCACCCAATTGAGCTTGATGTCCGGGTGCTCGGCCTCGAACGTTTTCGAGAGCTTTTGCATGCGGATCATGTCGCTGTTGTTGACGGTGGCGATGGTCAGGGTCTGGGCGCCAAGGCTGACGCTGCTGAGGGTCATCCAGGTGAGGGCAAGCAGGGCTTTTACCGAAGGTTGCATCGTGCACTCCTTTTCTGCACCCGGCGGGCTACAGAAGGACAGTTATTGTTTTTGTGTCTTGCGACGGCAGGAAGAATGTGCACTGATTACATCCCTCAATGCCGGGGGAAACAAATCATCCATCGCACTTCGATTGATACTTTTTTGCACTGAGGTTTGGGCGGGTGAACGCAAGGAAGGGCTTTTCAGCCAGGGAGGGGGACTAATTCCGTACAGGTTTCAAGACGGTATACGTACGTTGTAGGCGCTGGCTTGCCAGCGAAAGCGGTGCGTCAGGTTGAAAAATACTGGACCACTTCAAGCCGGCTCCTACAGGAGCTCCTCTTGTCAGCCGAGGTTTTGCTCGGTCAGGCGCTGCACCACCAGGCGCCGGTAATGCGAAGGCGTCATGCCCTTGAGTTGCTGGAAGCGCCGGTTGAAGTTGGAAATATTGTTGAAACCCGACTCGAAGCACACGTCAGTCACCGGTTTGTCGCCATCGGCCAGCAGCTCGCACGACTTGCTGATACGCAGGCGATTGACGAACTCGATGAAATTACGCCCGGTAGCCTGCTTGAACACGCGGCTGAAATACGTCGGTTTCATGCCCAGGTACTCGGCGACTTCTTCCAGGGGCAATTCCCGGGCGTAGTGGGCAAAGATGTAGTCGACCGCACGGTTGGTGCGGTCGATGTTGTGCTCGTCAGCCAGTTGCGCGGTGGTGGCGCCGGAGAGCAGTTGGTAGTCGTCGCTGGCCGCGAGCAATTCCAGGAGGATGAAAAAGTGCCCGAGGCGGGTAACGCCGCGGGTGTCGGCGATGCGCTGCATCAACTCCATGGCCTGGGCGATGGTGTGCTTGCAGCGAAACTCGATGCCGTACTGTGCACGCTCCAGCAGCGGTGCCAGGGTCTTGAGTTCGGCGAACACCTGAAAGCCGCTGTCGAACAACTCGTCGGTGAAATTGACCAGCATGTCGCGCTTGGGCACCACTTCGTCCTCGGCCACCTGGCTGATCCAGTTGTGGGGCAGGTTGGGGCCGGTCAGGAACAGGGTTTGCGGGTAGAAGTTGCCGATGTAATCGCCGATGAACACCTTGCCGGAACTGGCGACGATCAGGTGCAGTTCGTATTCCTTGTGAAAATGCCAACGCACCAGCGGGCAGGGGAAACCGTGCTGGCGATAGATGATGGACAAGCCATTGTGGTCGTCCATCAGTTCATAGGAAGGGTCGGTCACTCGGGCGGTGCGGGTCATGTCAGGGCGCTTTGTTGTTATCCCGCCCCGATCATGCCTGCCGGCGCAGGGATAGCGCTACTACCGCCGGTGCAGCGGTTCGTGCAGGGCGCGACCGTAGACCGCTTTCATGCTGGTGGCGCTCCAGCAGTATCGGACGATGTCCGACTCGTCGAAGAAATCGGTACTGATGATGCTGCAACGCGTGACCCAGTCTCCCGTGGTGTTGAACCAGTCGTTGATTTGTCGCTTGATATGGCCGGGCCCACCCAGCAGGGAGTAGGTGTTGGCCGACAGTGACCAGAGAAAGGTTTCGTAAGGTGCGTCTTCCAGGGTTTTGGCAATGAAACGATGCAGTTCGGCCGTGTCGGAAAATGTGTTGTCGCGCCACTTGTGCGCAATGCGCGGCCAGAAAAACTCGCCATCGAGCTGCGCAATGGCGGGCGCCGCGAGGATCACGCGGCGATGCTGGCTCGCACGTTTCAATTCGCCAATTGTCTGGAGTGCGGCACCGGGCAGTACGGCGCGCAGCCCGAGCCGTCGCACCAACCAGTCACTGAGCCTTTTAACGTCGAAAGGTTTATCGCCGTCCGCCAATTGATGGAAGTCGAGCACGATGAACTCGTCCGGATTACGCTCCAGGAACAGCAGCAGGGCATCGATCAGGTCGTCGAGGACGCGGTGCGAGCGGTATCCGTTGTGGTGAAAGTAAAAGCCTGAACGATCCGCCCCGGCCGTGTAGCCCAGGCGAATATCAAAGGCCCGGGCGCCGTTGGCCAGTTGCCAGGAAAACGTATCGTTCTGACAGGCTGTCCAGTTGCCAATCACGGCGTCGTAGTGGGGCGATTGTTTGTCCATGCCGGCGTTGTGCACGCCAGGCCAGACGATATCGGTCAGTTTGAGTGTGTCGATGTCGAGGGCGGTGCTCATCCAGGTTTGCTTGTCGAGCAAGCCGCGCGTGTTGCCAGTCATGGCCATTCCTTGTGCGAATCACCCCGTCCGTGGGGTGTGAAGCTCAAAGGTTAGCCGGTCGGGCAGCGCAATGGCGGTAACTATGTAGTGCGCAGCGTGGCGGCTTAATCCTGATTCAAGCGATTTTTCGCCTCGATCCACTGCGCCATGTACTGGGTGCTTTTGTGCTGGTGATGACGCAGCATGCTGCCGGTGAAGTTGTCGCGCCGGATGTTGGAAAGGTCCCGTTGGCATTCGATCAGGCGCTGGATCAGCGCCGGGCCATGCACGGTTTTGCGGTAACGGTTGGCGAGCAGGGTTTGCCCGTGCGCCTGGGCGTCCAGCCAACGCGCCTTTTCGTTGTGCAGTTGCACGGCGTGATCGGCGAAATCGCGGGCCGAACGGGTGACTGCACCGGGCCATGCTTCTTCGCCATGCATCGCTTCCGCACCGACGGGCGTCGTCACATTGGGCGTGCCACAGACCATGGCATCGACAATCTTGCCTTTGACGCCTGCGCCAAAACGCAGCGGCGCCATGCAAACCCGCGCTGCCGACATCACTTGCAGCGCGTCCGGCGCCCAATTCATCACATGAAAACCCTGGGCCGGGTTGTGCAGGGCGGTCGCCTTGGGGGGCGTATAGGCACCATAGATATGCAGCTGAGCGCCGGGCAGTTGTGCGCGAATCAGCGGCCATATCGCGGTTTTCAGCCAGAGCACCGCATCCCAGTTGGGCGCATGGCGAAAGTTACCGATATGCAGAAAGTGGGCGCGGTCTTCGAAGGGCACCGGTGGCAGGTGTGGCAGATCGACCATCAACGGGCACCAGTGCAACAGATGGCGAGCAAACCCGAACTGCTTGACCAGCAGTTCGATTTCCACTTCAGACACCATCAGCGTCAGATCACAGCGATAGAACGAAGCGATCTCGCGCTTCGCCAGGTCGGTATCGGCCATGTGTTCGAATTCTTCACGCAACGCCGGGGCAAACAGGTCGCTGAAGTCATCGTTGTCGTTGCTGGCCTTCAAGCGTTCCTTGAGGCGTTGATGCCGCGCATGCCTCAAGCTTTGCAGGTCGCAACTTTCGAGTACGCGCAAGGCGTCGGGGCAATACTTCTCGACCCGCCAACCGAACTGTTCTTCCATCATGAATTGATCGAACAGCACGATGTCCGGCGCCAGTTCACTGATGAAGGTGTCGAAGCTGCTGTTGTTGAGTTCGATAGGGACTTCGCGAATCCCCAGCGCCGTCAGGTCGGCACGTTGCTCGCCGAAGCCTGCCGGGCTGCTGAACGTGACGTCCCAGCCTTGCGCCCGCAAAACCTCGAGGATTTGCATCACGTGACCGCTGGCAGCAGAGGAGCGGGGCTCGGGCCAGACGTAACCAATGACCAGGACTTTGGTTGCGCGGGGCTCAATCATGTACGGGGTTTCCTTGGAGCGAAGACAGGCTGGGGGCGAAAAAGTCGCGCATTAAACCACAGCCACCCGCCAGGTCACCCGAGAATGCCTTTGACCTTGTCGCGCAACTGATCGATGGAGAAGGGTTTGCCGATCAAGTGCATGCCTTCGGGCACGTCGATGCTCTCGGCATAGCCGCTGGCAAACAGGATCGGCAGGGTCGGGCGCAATTTTCGCGCTTCAATGGCCAACTCGCGGCCGTCCATGCCCGGCAACCCGACATCGGTCATCATCAGGTCGACGTGTTGGCGGGTGTCCTTGAGGATCTTCAGCGCCTGTTCACTGCCATCGGCCTCCAGCACCTGGAACTCCAACTCATCCAGTACGTCGACGATCAGCATGCGCACGATGGCATCGTCTTCGACGACAAGAATGATGGAGGCGTTGGCGGATGACATAGTGGAATTCCTGAAAAAATGGGCAATACCGGACACTGCAAATCACCGGCCTCTTGCATGAGTAAGTGGCGGATCCCGACAAGTTCCCGATGCGATGCAAAAAAGCATGCGACGCCGGCCAGCAAGGATAACCCGCGGCTTTACGCAGGCGCAGCGGAATGTAGGACTTTGCGCGAAAACATGTCAGAAAATTGGATCAATGTGCCAGTTTTGGGGCAAACTCCCTGCATTCTGACAGTTCGACAAGGCCCGCCCCATGACCTCCGCGTCCTCGGTAGATGAGCAACGATTCCGTAAACTCCTGAGCCGCAACATCAGCCTGCCCTTGGGGTTGGGCGTTATCAGTGCCGTGTTCTTCGTGTCGCTGATCACTTATCTGCTCTCGACCATCCAGTGGGTCGAACACACCGACCGGGTGATCAATAACGCCAATGAAGCGGTCAAGCTGACCGTGGACCTGGAAACCGGCATGCGCGGTTTCCTGCTCAGTGGCGACGAACATTTCCTCGACCCTTACGAAACCGCCAAGCCGCGCATTGCCGTGGCGCTCGACACCTTGCTCGAACTGACCGCCGACAACCCGGTGCAGACCGACCGCCTGCGGCGGCTACAGGCCTTGCAACTGGAGTGGACCCACTACGCGCAATCGATGATCGATTTGCAGCGCAGCAGCGGCGATTATCGCTCCGCGGTCAAGGCCGGGCGCGGCAAGCGCCTGACCGACGCGATTCGCAAGCAGTACGAAGACGTCATCGATACTGAGCAACAATTGCGCACCACGCGTAACGAGAACGTTCGCTCGACCACGGTGTTGAGCATCAGCCTGTACCTGGTGTTCATCCTGGGTGTCAGCGGTTTGCTGGCGTATATCGGGCGCCGGGACCTGCTCACCCTGTCGCAAAATTACAGCGTCAACCTGGCCGCCCAGCAGGCCAGTGCCCATCGCCTGGAACAGCAGGCCTGGCTGCGCAATGGCCAGACCGAACTGGCCGAGCAGGTGCTGGGGCAACTGAGCCTGAACATGCTGGGGCGTAACATCCTGCAATTTTGCGCACAGTACCTGGGCACGGCAGTGGCGGCCATTTATGTGCGCGAAGAGCATGGCGGCCTCAAGCGCGTCGCCAGCTATGGCTTCTCCCGGGAACAGGAAGAGCGCGATCAGCAGCTCTACAGCGGCGAAGGCATTGTCGGCCAGGTCGCGCAACAGGCACGCCTGATTCGCCTGGACGAAGTGCCACAGGATTACTTCAAAGTCAGCTCTGGCCTGGGTGACGGTTTGCCGCACAGTGTGCTGGTAGTGCCGACCAGCGATGACGACCGGGTCAATGGCGTGATCGAGTTGGGCTTCCTGCGCCCGCTCAACGACCGCGATGTCGAGTTGCTGGAGCTGATTGCCAGCAACATCGGCACCTCCATCGAGGCGGCGCGTTATCGCCAGCGCTTGCAGGAAGTGCTGGCCGAAACCCAGCAACTCAACGAAGAGCTGCAAGTGCAGCAGGAAGAGCTCAAGACCGCCAACGAAGAGCTGGAAGAACAATCGCGGATTCTCAAGGAGTCCCAGGCGCACCTGGAAACCCAACAGGTGGAACTCGAGCAGACCAACGAACAACTCGCCGAGCAGGCCGAGGCCCTGGCCGAGCAACGCGATGCCATGGACCAGAAGAACACCCAGCTCAATCAGGCCCAGATCCAGCTCGAAGAGCGTGCTGAAGAACTGCAACGCTCAAGCAAGTACAAGTCCGAATTCCTCGCCAACATGTCCCACGAGCTGCGCACACCGCTGAACAGCTCGTTGATCCTGGCCAAATTGCTGGCGGAAAACCCCGAGGAAAACCTCAGCGCCGAGCAGGTCAAGTTCGCCGAGTCGATCTACTCCGCCGGCAACGACTTGCTCAACCTGATCAACGACATCCTGGACATTTCCAAGGTCGAGGCCGGCAAACTGGAAATCCGTCCGGAGAACACCAGTGTGGCGCGCCTTGTCGATGGCCTGCGTGGCCTGTTCCAGCCGTTGGCCACGGACAAACAGCTGGATTTCCAGGTCGAGGTGCAAGATGGCGCGCCGTTGATGATGTTCACCGACCGCCAGCGCCTGGAGCAGGTGCTCAAGAACCTGCTGTCCAACGCGGTGAAGTTCACCGAAAGTGGCAGCGTCAAACTGTCTGTCGCGGCGGCGCCGAACAATGGCATTGCGTTCAGCGTGCGCGATTCCGGGATCGGCATTGCCTCGGAGCAGCATGAAAGTATCTTCGAAGCGTTCCGTCAGGCCGATGGCACCACCAATCGGCGTTATGGCGGCACCGGGCTTGGCTTGTCGATTTCCCGCGACCTGGCCGCGCTGCTCGGCGGTTCGATCGACGTGAACAGCACGCCGGGGCAGGGCAGCCTGTTCACCCTGGTGTTGCCGCAACAGTACGTGGAACCCGGCGATGAACCTGTCCAGCCGATGCGGGCTGTGCCCATGGCGGTGGCTCCGAGTCCGATGCCACCCACGTTGTCGCCACTGCCGGCGGCCGTCGACATCCCGCGCTTTGACGATGACCGCAATAAAGGGCCTTTCAACACCCGCTGCATCCTGGTGGTGGAAGATGAATCGAATTTTGCGCACATCCTCTATGACCTCGCCCACGAACTGGGTTACCAATGCCTGGTGGCGCACGGTGCTGACGAAGGCTACGACCTGGCCAAGGCGTTCATCCCCGATGCGATCCTGCTGGACATGCGCCTGCCGGACCACTCCGGTCTGACGGTGCTGCAACGCTTGAAGGAACACGCCGAAACCCGGCACATCCCGGTGCACGTTATTTCCGTCGAAGACCGGGTCGAAGCGGCGATGCACATGGGCGCCGTTGGCTACGCCGTCAAGCCGACCACTCGCGAAGAACTCAAGGATGTCTTTGCGCGCCTTGAAGCCAAGCTGATCCAGAAGGTCAAGCGCGTGTTGCTGGTCGAGGACGATGACTTGCAGCGCGACAGCATTGCCCGCCTGATCGGCGACGATGACATCGAGATCACCGCCGTCGGCCTGGCCCAGGAAGCGCTGGACCTGCTGCGTACCTCGGTTTTCGACTGCATGATCATCGACCTGAAACTGCCGGACATGCTCGGCAATGACCTGCTCAAGCGCATGTCTACCGAAGACATCTGCTCCTTCCCGCCGGTCATCGTCTACACCGGGCGCAACCTGACCCGTGATGAAGAGGCCGAACTGCGCAAATATTCGCGCTCGATCATCATCAAGGGCGCACGCTCTCCCGAGCGCCTGCTGGACGAAGTGACACTTTTTCTGCACAAAGTCGAATCGCGGCTGTCCCATGAACGGCAGAAGATGCTCAAGGTCGCCCGCAGTCGCGACAAGGTCTTCGAAGGCCGTAAGGTACTGTTGGTGGACGACGATGTGCGCAACATTTTCGCCCTCACCAGCGCGCTGGAGCAAAAGGGCGCGGTCGTGGTCATTGGCCGCAACGGTCGCGAAGCGATTGAACGATTGAATGAGGTCGAAGACATCGATTTGGTGTTGATGGACGTGATGATGCCGGAGATGGACGGCTTTGAAGCCACCGTGCAAATCCGCAAGGATCCGCGCTGGCGCAAACTGCCGATCATAGCGGTGACGGCCAAGGCCATGAAGGACGATCAGGAGCGCTGCCTGCAGGCGGGTGCCAACGATTACCTGGCCAAGCCCATCGACCTCGATCGCCTGTTTTCACTGATTCGTGTGTGGTTACCGAAAATGGAACGTATCTAGTGGAACGCAGTTTTTCAGGAGAGCGCAGCAGCGAAATTGAGTTGCGGTTGTTGATCGAGGCGATTTACCTCAAGTACAGCTACGATTTTCGCGATTATTCCGGCGCTTCGATCAAGCGTCGGGTCAACCATGCGTTGAGCCAGTTCGAGTGCAGCACCATTTCGGCGTTGCAGGAAAAAGTCCTGCACGATCCCACGGCGTTCATGCAGCTGCTGCAACTGTTGACCATCCCGGTCAGCGAGATGTTTCGTGACCCGTCGCACTTCCTCGCCATCCGCAAGGAAGTGGTGCCGCTGCTGCGCACCTACCCCTCGATCAAGATCTGGATCGCCGGGTGCAGCACCGGGGAAGAGGTCTACTCGATGGCCATCCTGCTGCGCGAAGAGGGCTTGCTCGACCGCACAATCATCTACGCCACCGACATCAACCCGCGCTCGCTTGAAAAAGCCAAGCAAGGGATTTTCTCGATGGAGAATGTCCGCGCCTATACGGCTAATTACCAGCAGGCGGGCGGGCAGACTTCATTCGCCGACTACTACACGGCGGCCTATGGCTATGCGATTTTCGACAAGTCGCTGCGCGAGAACGTGACCTTCGCCGATCACAGCCTGGCGACCGATAGCGTGTTCTCCGAAACCCAATTAATTTCATGTCGCAATGTATTGATTTACTTCAATAAAAAGCTTCAGGATCGGGCGTTTGGCTTGTTTCATGAGTCCCTCTGCCATCGTGGTTTCCTGGTGCTGGGCAGCAAGGAAACCCCGGATTTTTCGTCCTTCGGCAATCAATTCGAAGCGTTGGTCAGACAAGAACGGATCTACCGCAAATCATGAACAGTGCAACGGGTTTGCCCGACATCCAGGCCATCGTCATCGGCGCTTCCGCCGGTGGCGTCGAGGCGTTGCTCAATATCCTCGGCCCGCTACGCGAAGGTTTCGAGTTGCCGATCATCGTCGTCCTGCACCTGCCGGAGGAGCGCCGTAGCCAATTGGTGGACGTCTTTTCCCGGCGGGTGGCGCTGCCGGTGCTGGAGGCCAGCGACAAAACCCGGGTCGAGGCCGGCACGCTCTACTTCGCCGCCCCCGGTTATCACCTGTCGGTGGAGCATGACCGCAGCTTTTCATTGAGCCTGGAACCCCGCGTGCACCATTCACGGCCGGCCATTGATTACCTGTTCGAGTCTGCCGCCGATGCCTATGGCGTGCACCTGGCGGCCGTGCTGCTGACCGGCGCCAATCGCGACGGCGCACGCGGCCTGGCCCAGGTCAAACAGCACGGCGGCATGACCATCGTGCAAGACCCGCTGGAAGCGCAGGTCGCCACGATGCCCCAGGCGGCGCTGGATTTACACCAGCCAGACCACATACTTCCCATACACGGCATCGGCCGTTTGCTTGTCGAGCTGGAACGAATCGCATGCTAAGTAATATTCAGGCCAAACTGCTGATCGTCGATGATCTGCCGGAAAATCTGCTGGCGCTCGAAGCGCTGATCAAGCGTGAAGACCGCATCGTGTACAAGGCGCTGTCGGCTGACGAAGCCTTGTCACTGCTGCTGCAACACGAGTTCGCCATGGCCATTCTCGATGTGCAGATGCCCGGCATGAACGGCTTCGAGCTGGCCGAGTTGATGCGCGGTACGGAAAAAACCAAGAACATCCCCATCGTTTTCGTCAGCGCTGCCGGGCGCGAACTCAACTACGCGTTCAAGGGCTATGAAAGCGGCGCCGTGGATTTCCTGCACAAGCCGCTGGATATCCACGCGGTCAAGAGCAAGGTCAACGTGTTTGTCGACCTGTATCGCCAGAGCAAGGCGATGAAGGAACAGGTGCTGGCGCTGGAGCAAAGCCGTCGTGAGCAGGAAGCGCTGCTCAAACAGCTGCAAGCGACCCAGCTGGAGCTTGAGCAGGCGGTGCGCATGCGCGATGACTTCATGTCCATCGTGGCCCATGAAGTGCGCACGCCGCTCAACGGCCTGATCCTCGAGACCCAGTTGCGCAAGATGCACCTGGCCCGCGACAACGCCGCGGCGTTCACCCTGGACAAGATGCACGCCATGGTCGACCGCGACGAGCGGCAGATCAAAAGCCTGATACGCCTGATCGAGGACATGCTCGATGTCTCGCGCATTCGCACCGGCAAGTTGTCGATCCGCCCGACGGTCTTCGATCTTTCGCAGCTGGTTCGCGACGTGTTGCGCAACTTTTCCCAGCAGATCGAGGCGGCCGAAGCCTCGGTCACCGTCGATGCCGAACAACCGGTGATCGGCACGTGGGATGAGTTCCGGATCGAGCAGGTCATTTCCAACCTGTTGACCAATGCCTTGCGCTACGGGGCCAAGCGCCCGATCTCGTTAAGGGTCTACAGTGAAGGCGGCCAGGCATTGGTGGACGTGCAGGACCAGGGGATTGGCATCAGCGAAGAAAACCAGAAGCGGATTTTCCAGCAGTTCGAACGCGTGTCGGCCAAGCATGCCGTCGCCGGGCTCGGCCTGGGCTTGTTTATTTCAGAACAGATTGTCACCGCCCACGGCGGTACTATTACGGTCCAGAGCCGGATTGGCGAAGGCGCCTTGTTTCGCGTTTGTCTGCCGCTGTAGGAAAACAGCCAGAAAAACGCAACCTCTGGTCGACCCCACGGTCGTATCAGCAGCTATTGACCGAACAAAGGCTTCCCATGAGCGAAGATGCACAAGATGTAGTACTCGTCGTCGAGGACGATCCCTCGATCCTGATGGTGCTGTCCGCTTACCTGTCGGGTGAAGGTTATCGCGTATTGCAGGCCGAGAACGGCGAACAGGCGTTCGAGATCCTGGCCAGCAAACCGCACCTGGACATGATGATCACCGACTTCCGCCTGCCCGGCGGGATCTCCGGCGTACAGATCGCCGAACCCGCCGTGAAGCTGCGACCGGAACTCAAGGTGATTTTCATCAGCGGCTACGCCCAGGAAATCCGCGAGACCGACAGCCCGATCACGCGCAAGGCGCCGATCCTGGACAAACCGTTTGACCTGGACAAGCTGCAGGAACTGATGCAGGACATGCTGTCTTAGGGATCAGGCCTTGATCATCTCCCGTACCTTCGCCGTCAAGAGATCGAAGGTGAAGGGCTTGGTGATCATCTGCATGCCTGGATCGAGGAATCCGCCGCGCACCGCCGCGTGCTCGGCGTAGCCGGTGATGAACAGTACCCGCAGATCCGGGCGCAGTTGCCGGCCGATTTCCGCCAGTTGCCGGCCATTCATGCCGGGCAAGCCGACATCGCTGATCAACAGGTCGATGCGTTGGGTCGAGTCGAGGATCGGCATCGCGCTAGCCCCGTCAGACGCCTCGACGAAGGCATAACCCAGTTCGCTCAGCACCGTGCTGACCAGCACTCTCACCGCCGGATCGTCTTCGACAATCAATACCGTCTCGCCGTTGCTGGCGAAGGGCGAGTGTACAATGTCGATCTGCTGATCCTGCGGCAGGTCGCCGCCAAAACGCGGCAGGTACAGACTCACCGTGGTGCCTTTGCCCACTTCGCTCTGGATCGCGACGTGGCCGCCCGACTGCTTGCTGAAGCCGTAGATCATCGACAGACCGAGGCCCGTGCCCTGGCCGATGGGTTTGGTGGTGAAAAACGGATCGAACGCCCGGTTGATGATGCTCTGTGGCATACCGCAACCGGTGTCGGTGACGCTGAGTACCACGTAATCACCGGCATCGAGATTGGTTTGTGCCTGGGTGAAATCCTCGCTGAGGTACTGATTGGACGTGGCGACCAGCAGGTTACCGCCATTGGGCATGGCATCGCGGGCATTGATCACCAGGTTGAGCAGGGCGCTTTCCAGTTGATTGGGATCGGCCTCGGCCACCCACAATTGCTCGTCCAGTCGCATGTCCAGGCGAATGCTTTCGTTGATGCTGCTCTGCAACAGTTCATCCATGGAGACCACCAGGGTGTTCATCTCCACGGGTTTGGAATCCAGTGATTGGCGGCGGGAAAACGCCAGCAGGCGGTGCGTGAGGCCCGCCGCGCGGTTGGCCGACGTCACGCCCAGGTCGATCAGGCTGTCGAGGTCTTCGGTACGACCCCGGGCCAGGCGTCGACGCAGCAGCTCCAGGCTGCCGATGATGCCGGTCAGCATGTTGTTGAAGTCATGGGCGATGCCGCCGGTAAGCTGGCCGACCGCTTCCATTTTCTGCGACTGGCGCAGCACTTCCTCGTTGTGGCGCAACTGCGCGGTGCGTTCCTCTACCTGCTGCTCAAGGGTTTCGAGGGTGTTTTGCAGGCGCAATTCGCTCTGGCTCAGGTCGATCAGTCGATCCCTGGCCTCGTATTGTCGTCGCCGCCCACGCAGGGCCGTGGTGACGAGACTGATCAAGGTCACCGGATGAAAAGGCCGTTCAAGAAAGGTCACGTTGCCCAATTGCTCGCCAAAGCGTGACACGGGGTTCTGTTGTGGGCCACCGTGATGCGTCATCAATACAATCGGCAGGTCCGACCACGCCGGTTGTTGCTCGATCAGGCGGATCAGCGGTTCGAGGTCGCCGCCGAGCAAGGCCTCAGAAGAAATCAGCAGCAGGCCGGCACCGTGTTCCAGCTCTGCGCACAATCCCGTCAGATCGAGACTGATGACCCCGTGAAAGCCCGCTTCATTGAGCATCATCAGCGCAATCTGCCCGTCGCGCCCTCGCGGTGCAAGGATGAGGGCGCGTTCCGGTATTGCGTGCATGGCCGTCACGGGCGTTCATCCGCGAGCAACGGGTTGCTCGCTCCGAGATACGTGGGCACGCCACGCAATACGCCCTGGAACGCTTCCAGTGGTTCGCCGATGGTCATGCCCTCGGTGCTGATGCGGTATTCACGAATGGTCGATTCGTGGCTGCCGGTGCGTTTCTTGATGATCGAAATCGCCCGGCGCACTTTGCCCAGCGCTTCGAAGTAACGCAGCAGAATGACCGTGTCGGCCAGGTAAGTGATGTCGACCGGGGCCTGCATGTCGCCGACCAGGCCGTGCTGGGCCACGGTCATGAAGGTCGCGGCACCCTGTCGGTTGAGGTACAGCAACAGTTCGTGCATGTGCAGCACCAACGCATTCTCTTCGGGCATGGCCGCCTGATAGCCGTTGATGCTGTCGATCACTACGGTCTTGATCTTGCCTTCGTCGACGCAGCGGCGAACGCGGTGGGAGAACTCGCCGGGTGACAGTTCGGCCGCGTCCACTTGTTCGATCAGCAGGTTGCCGGTGTCCTGCAACGCCTGCAAATCAATGCCGATGTTCTTCATGCGCTCGAACAGCAACCCCAACTCTTCATCGAAAATGAACAGCGCGGCTTTTTCGCCCCTGGCCACTGCCGCGGCGGCGAAGATCATGGAGATCAGCGATTTGCCGGTACCGGCCGGGCCGAGAATCAACGTGCTGGAACCGGTTTCGATACCGCCGCCGAGCAACGCATCCATTTCGCGAATGCCGCTGGTCAATTGCTGGCGCACGTATTGACCACGATGTTCGGCAGCCACTAGCCGCGGGAACACATGGACACCGTCGCTCATGATGGTGAAATCGTGGAAACCGCCCCGATACTTCTGGCCGCGGTACTTCACCACGCGGATGCGCCGGCGCTCGGCGCCGTAGTTGGGAGTCAGTTCTTCCAGGCGAATCACGCCGTGGGCGACGCTGTGTACGGTTTTGTCCAGGGACTCGGTGGTCAGGTCATCCAGCAACAGGACGGTCGCGTCGTAGCGCACGAAGTAATGCTTGATGGCAAGAATCTGCCGGCGATAGCGCAGTGAGCTTTGGGCCAGCAGGCGGATCTCGGACAGGCTGTCCAGCACCACGCGGGTCGGCTGGATCCGTTCGACCACTTCGAAGATCTGGCGAGTGGCTTCCCCCAATTCAAGGTCGGAGGAATACAGCAGTGTCTGTTGCTGTTCGGCATTGAGCAGGCTTTCTGGCGGGGTCAATTCAAATATATGGACGTTGTCGTCCATTTCCCAGCCATGGGACCGCGCACCCTGACGCAGTTCGCGCTCGGTTTCCGACAACGTGATGTACAACGAACGTTCGCCGGCTTTCGCGCCCGCCAACAGGAAGTGCAGCGCCACGGTGGTCTTGCCGGTGCCGGGTTCGCCCTCCAGTAAAAACACATGTCCACGGGACAATCCGCCGTCAAGGATATCGTCCAGACCTTCGATACCGGTGGCGGCTTTTGTGCTTTTGAATTCGTTGAATCGAGACAAATTGGCGTCCTCTCCTGACCTTTGGTAAGCCGGCAGCCATGGTGAAGTTGTGGCAATTGGCTGCCTTTTCACTTGACCCTTGGCCGCGACGACGGTTCCACGAAATTTCAGTCGGGCTCAAAGCCCTTGTTGCAGCGCCGGGTCATCAGGGTTCATCTGTTCGAGCTGCGCCAACAGCACCTGGACGTTTTGCAGTTGCCCGCTTTCCGTCCAGTAATTGATCAACATCACCCGGGCCTTGCGGTCGTTCGGATGACGCTGAACGATTTCCTGCAATTGTTTCTGCGCCGCGTCCAGTTCCTGCTCGCCGTGCAACGTGGTGGCCAGGTCGTAGCGGTAATCGCGGTTGTTCGGCTCAAGTTCAACCGCCTTGGAAAGGCCGAGCAGGGCGAATTCGCTTTGGTCGTGATGCAGTAACCATAAGCCCAATGCATGTTGCAGGTATGCCGAGCTGGGCTGGGCTTGCAGTTGCCTGGCCAACAGCTGTCGGGCGGCTTCGTTTTGGCCTTGCTTGTCCAGCACTTCGATTTGCAGCACCAGCGCCGGCAAATTATCCGGCGCCAGGCGCAGGGTGTTGTCCAGCGCCTGCTGGGCTTCCTTGAGCTCGGCGTTGTGCAGGTGCAGGCGCGCCAGTTGATACTGGTTTTCGGCGCTTTGCGGCGCGCTCTTGAGCACTTGCTCCCAGGCGTCGATGGCTTGCTCAAGCGGCCCGAAATACAGGCCCAGATCATCCGGCGACAACCCCAAGAGGGCGTTGATCGCGGCCAGCCGCACGCTTTGTTCACTGTCGTCGAGCAAAGGCCCCAGCAATAAACTGCGCTGGCCGTTCGGCACCAGGCCGCTGATGCTCTTGATCGCAGCGATGCGTACTTCGGGCGCTTCGTTCTGCAAGTCGGCATCCGCCAGCTTCAGCGCTACTGAGCTTGGATAGTTGGGCAACTCGGCGTGCAGCCACACCCGGCGCTTGGGCGAGAGGTCCGGCCGACCCAATTGCTGGTAAAGCATCCGCGCCGCGCCCGGTTGACCGTTGCGGGCGGCCGCCAGCGCCTCACTGTAGCCATGCAGAATGGCTTCGGGGATGACCGGCGTGGTGACACGCAGGGAAAACCACACGAGGCCGAGGACGAGCAGGGCGCAGAGGCTGATCAACAGATTGCGGCGGGACTTGGGCATGCATAGATCCAAAGCGTTCGAGCTTTTGCAAAGGCGCCAGCTTCTGTCAGGCGCGGCGTTGAGTCAAACCTTGACTGTGTCAACAACCGTTCAACGGGGAATGAAAAAGCCTACAGACTGCGTCGACAAGTGAAACCTCTCGTTACCCCCCAGCAGTGACTACGCTTGCAGGAGATATGTTCATGAGCCTGCCCATGCAAGCGTTGCTGCAATATTTCAAAGCCATGCTCCACCCCGGCCCCGGGGTGTTGCTGTTTGCCCTGCGAACCATCGTCGCTGGTTTGCTCACGCTGTACCTGGCGTTTTTGTTCGACCTGGACCAGCCGAAGTGGTCGATCATGGCGGTGGTCATCATCAGCCAGCCACTGGGGGGTATGGTGCTGGCACGCAGCTTTGGCCAGGTCATCGGGACGACCATGGGCGCGGTGGTGGCGGTGGCCACCATGGCGATTTTTCCGCAGGCACCGCTGCCTTTCATCGCCACCCTGGCCCTGTGGCTGGCGCTGTGCACGGCCGGCGGCACATTGTTGCGTTACACCAGCTCCGGGGCCTTCGTGCTCAGCGGCTACACCGCTGTAGTCATCGCGTTGCTGGCGATCCCCGATCAGGACGGCACTTTTTTGCTGGCCGTGACCCGCCTCACTGAAACCTTGTTGGCCGTCGCCTGCGTGTGTGTGGTCAGCCTGCTCACCGCCAGGCCTGAAGCCGTGGCCAAGGATTACTTCGCCAGGATCGACCAGATCACCAAGCTGCTGGCCACCCATGCCAGCGCGGTGATTCGCACCGAAGAAAGTGAAGCCGATTTCCAGCAGCGGCAAATGCAGCTGTTGGGCCAGATCAGCGGCCTGGAGGGCGTGCGCCGGCACATGTACTACGATGCGCCGCGCCTGCGCAGTGCCAACGGGCTGGTGCAATTGCTGGGCAATCAATTGGTGTTGTTGACGGCACGGCTGACCGCCTTGCGCCATCAGCGGCTACTGTTGACCGAGCGCTGGGAAGGCGAGCTGCCCGAAGAAATCCAACAAATACGCGCCGAAGAACTGGCGTTTCTCGATGAACTGGCGCAGCAGGGGCGTTCGCTGTCCAGTGAAAAGCGCCAGCATTTCACTTCCCTGCAACAACGTTTCGATCGGTTGGCCTACAGGGCTGAACAGTTGACCGAACCGCTACCGGCCACTTTGCGTTCACTGTCCTGGTCGCTGCGCTGGGAGCAGGCGCGCCTGCTGCAACAACTGGAGCAGATCCTCGAATTAAGCGACGCCATCCAGAGCGGGCGGCCTGCCAGCAGTGTGTTTCGCGGGCGGGAAAATCCGCTGCACCTGGACTGGACCCTGGCAACCATGAACGCGGTACGGGCGTTTTGCGCACTGTCGATCGCCGGTCTGATCTGGATCGAAACCGGCTGGGACGGTGCGCGTGCCGGCATGGTGTTGCTGGGCATCCTGTGCTCGCTGATGTCGACGTTTCCCCGGCCGCTGCTCGCGGTGCAGAGCTATGCACGGGGATTCGGCCTGGCGCTGGTGACGTCGGCGCTGCTGCAATTTCTGTTTGTACCGATGATCAGCAATTTCGAAATGCTCGCCTTGTTGCTGGTGCCGTTGCTCTACGCGGTTGCGGTGGGCTTGGCCAATCCGCCCACCACCGGGACTGGCATTGGTTTGGGGCTCACGACGTTTTTGCTGCTCGGCCCTTTAAATGTCGGGATCGGGCAAAACACCGCAACCCAGTGGTTCGAGTTTGCCGGCGCCTATACCTGCGCGACAGTGTTGGCCTTGAGCGTGTATGCGCTGATTTTCCCGTTCCGGCCGGATTTGCGCATGCGCCGGCTGCACAAGGAGAACGGTGAGCAGGTCTACGCGCTGCTGAAAACTTCGGCGACCGATGAACAGCAATTCGCTTTCGAGAGCCGCATGGTTGATCGGCTGACGATGATGCTGGGGCTGCTACCGGCCACGCAGGAGCCGCAGTCCCATGAACTGTTCCAGGTCAGCCTGGGCTGCATGGCGTTGGGCATTGCCTTGAATCAGCTCAGGCAACAGGGGCAGAACAACGCGCTGCTCAACCCGGATCTGCAAAGCCGTTTGTTTTCGACCGTACGGGACACGGGCAGGCTGGTCGCCGGCCGGCCCGGGGTCGAGGCGACGCAGGTGCTCGATAGCCTGCGCGCCCTGGGCGACGAGCTGGATGCGTTGCACACCGATGCGCATGAACACTTGTGGTCGGTGTTCCGCATGCGCGTGGCGCTGTTGATCGTGGTGTCGTTCGTCGAACGTTATCGCGGCTATTTTCATCCCTCAGGCCTTGAAGGAGACCCAATCCTTGCCCATTGATCTGGAAGTGGGGGGCGCCTATCTGCCGCCGATTGCCCAGGCGTTGCTGCTGGGCTTGCCGATTTTTCTGCTGCTGGACTGGATCCTGCGGCGCGTCGGTGTGCTGCGGTTTGTCTGGCATGAGGCGTTGTTCGAGGGCGCGCTGTACGTCTGCGTCTGCGCCACGTTGATACTGGTGATGGGAGCGTGAAACCTTGAACAATATTCTTTCCCGACTCTCGACCGTCGCCGTGGTGTTGCTCGCCTTGGTCCTCGGCTGGTTCGCCTGGGAGCACTACACCCGCGCACCCTGGACCCGCGATGCCCGGGTGCGCGCCGATGTGGTGACCTTGTCCGCCGACGTTTCCGGGCGAATCGTCAGCCTGGCCGTTCAGGACAACCAGCACGTCAATAAAGGCCAAGCGTTGCTGGAGATCGACCCGGCGCGGTACAACCTGGCGGTGGAGCATGCCAAGCGCGCGGTCGAGGTGTCGAAAGCCTCGCTCGGGCAGGCCCAGGCGACCATCACCGCCAGTCAAGCCTTGCTCAAACAGCGCCAAAGCGAAGAGCAGCGCCGACGCACGCTCAAGGATCGTTCGGCAATTTCCGGCGAAGAGTGGGAGAAGGCCAATACCGATGTGTCGGTGGCCCAGGCTGACTTGCTGCGCAATCAGGCCAACCTGGTGCTGGCTCAAGCCAACGTGCAACTGGCGATTGCGGCGTTGACCCAGTCCGAACTCGACTTGCAACGTACCCACGTGGTGTCCCCGGTGACCGGTTTTGTCACCAACCTGCTGACCCGTGAGGGCGACTTCGCCACGGCCGGCGGGCCATTGCTGGCGCTGGTGGACAGTGATTCGTTTTACGTCAGCGGTTACTTCGAAGAGACCAAGTTGCCGAGGATCCGGGAGGGCGACCGGGTGAACATCGAATTGATGAGCGGCGAAACGTTCGGCGGCAAAGTCCAGAGCATCGCCTTCGCCATTGCCGACCGGGAAAACCTGCCCGGCGGCCGGCTGCTGGCCAACATCAACCCCAGCTACACCTGGGTCAAGCTCGCGCAACGGGTGCCGGTGCGAATCGAGATCGACGCCGATTACGCCGGTAAAAACAACCTGCGTGCCGGCACCACTGCAACCGTCACCGTCGAAGAAAGCCACCGATAACTTGTAGGCGCTGGGTTCATCTTGCCAATGCATACGCTAACCATTGTAGGAGCTGGCTTGCCAGCGAAGGCGGTGTGTCAGCCACCTTATACGTCGGCTGACGAAATGCTTTCGCTGGCAAGCCAGCTCCTACAGGGCATGGGTGAATGCGGGATCTGGGTCTAACGCAAATCCATTTGTAGGAGCTGGCTTGCCAGCGAAGGCGGTGTGTCAGGCGACTCGTATGTTGAATGTGCCGGCACCTTCGCTGGCAAGCCAGCTCCTACAGGAGATTTGTAAATTATGGGCAAAAAAAGCCCCGCGACCGAATGAGACGCGGGGCAAAGGAATTGGTTGGTTGCGGCCAACCAAAGGAGCTCTTTAACAACGCCGTCAGTTGCTGGCGACCGTCTCCGGCTGCCAGCCGCCGCCGAGGGCCTTGTAGATCGCGACGATGCCGCGATACAGGTCGACTTCAGCCTGGGCCTGGCTGTCTTCGGCGGCCAGGCGTTCTCGCTGGGCGTCAAGCAATACGAGGAAATCCGCGGTGCCTTCGCGATAACGAATCTCTGCCAGGTCCGCCGCGGAACGGCTGGACTCACTTTGGCGAATCAACGAAATCAACCGTTGCTGGCGTTTTCCGTAGTCGCTGAAGGCATTTTCCGACTCCTCCAGGGCCAGCAACACTTGCTGCTCGTAAGTCGCCAAGGCGCCTTCGGCATCGGCATCCGCACCGCGCAGACGCGCCTTCACACTGCCCAGGTCAAACGCCGCCCAGGTGATGCTCGGACCGAGTGCCCAGGCATTGGCCGCCGAAGAGCCGATCTGCGAACCACGCCCGGCGGTAAAGCCGAGGAAGCCGCTGAGGCTGACCCGTGGGAACAAATCGGCCTTGGCCACGCCGATACGCGCCGTGGCCGAGGCCAGCTTGCGTTCGGCGCTGAGGATGTCCGGACGGCGTTGCAACAACTGACCCGGATCACCAATGGGCAATGCCTTGGCAATTGCCGGCAAGTCTTTTGGGCTCAGGTCCACGCTCAGCTTGTCCGGACGCTCGCCCAGCAGAGTGGCGATACGGTTTTTCTGCCGAACCTGCTCGGCCTGCAATTGCGGCACGCTGGCTTCGACCGATGCCAGACGCGCATCGGCACGCTCTACATCGAGCTGATCGCCGACGCCGGCGTCGCGCAGGCTGATGGTGATCTTGCGCGATTCCTGCTGGTTTTCCAGGTTGGCCAGGGCGATTTTTTCCCGCAGTTGCGCACCGCGCAGTTGACCGTAGGAATCCACCAGTTCGGCAATCATGGTGACTTGCAGTTGATACAGGTCAGCCTCAAAGGCCTGTTGCTCGGCATTGGCCGATTCCAGATTGCGCTGGATGCGGCCAAACAGGTCGATCTCCCAAGCCATGTCCAGGCCCAGGTCATAGCGTTCGCTGTTAACCCGATCGGTGGTCTGTCCCGGAATCTGGCCTTTGCCCAGGTCACTGCTGACGCGGCTGGTGATGGTCGGCATGGCATCGTTGCTGACGTCATCGCGAATCGCCCGCGCTGCTTTCCAGCGAGCGAAGGCGACGCGCAGATCACGGTTGCCTTGCAGGGACTTGGTCACCAACTGGTTGAGGGTCGGGTCTTCGAACTGCTGCCACCAGATGCCTTCGAAACGCGAACGGTCAAAGTTCTTCTGGCCGGCGGCGCCATCGGTGACGGCCGTGATGTGGGCCGCCTCGGTGGTGGGCGTCTTGTAGTCCGGGCCCACGGCACAGGCGCTCAGCGCCAGTACCAGGAGGCTCGGCAGGAAGGCTTTCAAACTCATCAGTGCGACTCCAGCTTCAGGGTGGCCTTGGCCGCTTTGCGCGCTTGGCCACGCTCGACAAAGTTACGAATCAGTACGTAGAACACTGGCGTCAGCAACAGGCCGAAGAAGGTCACCCCAAGCATCCCGGAGAACACCGCCACACCCATGGCGTGACGCATTTCGGCACCGGCGCCGCTGGAGAACACCAGGGGCACGACACCCATGATGAACGCGAAGGAGGTCATCAGGATCGGCCGCAGACGCAGGCGGCACGCTTCCAGGACCGCGGCCAGCGGGTTCATGCCTTCGAGTTGTTTGTCCTTGGCGAACTCGACGATCAGGATCGCGTTCTTACAGGCCAGGCCCACCAGTACGATCAGGCCGATCTGGGTGAAGATGTTGTTGTCACCGCCGGAGGCAATCACACCGGTGATGGCCGACAGCAAGGTCATCGGTACGATCAGGATCACCGCCAGTGGCAGGCTCCAGCTTTCGTATTGGGCCGCGAGAACCAGGAACGCCAGCAGCACACAGAGCGGGAACACGAACAGCGCGGTGTTACCGGACAAAATCTGCTGGTAGGTCAGGTCGGTCCACTCGTAGGTCATGCCGTTCGGCAGTTCTTCCTTGAGCAGTTTCTCGATGGCTTTCTCGGCCTGGCCGGAGCTGTAGCCAGGGGCTGCAGCACCGTTGATTTCAGCGGTGATGAAGCCGTTGTAATGCATCACGCGGTCCGGGCCCGAGGTGTCGCTGACCTTGATGAAGGTCGCCAGCGGGATCATCTCGCCTTTGTTGTTGCGCACTTTGAGCTGGCCGATCTGGTCGGATTCGAGGCGGAACTGCTGCTCAGCCTGAACGTTGACCTGATAAGTGCGACCGAAGCGGTTGAAGTCGTTGGCATACAACGAACCCAGGTAGATCTGCAGGGTGTCGAAGATGTCGCTGACAGCCACGCCGTGGGTCTTGGCCTTCTCGCGGTCGATAGCCGCGTCGACCTGAGGCACGTTGACCGTGTAGCTGGTGAACAGGCCCGCCAGTTCCGGCACATTGTGGCTCTTGGCGATGATGTTCATGGTTTCCTTGTACAGCTCTTCGTAGCCCAGGTTGCCCCGGTCTTCGATTTGCAGGCGGAAACCACCGATGGTGCCCAGGCCTTGTACGGGCGGCGGCGGGAAGATCGCCATGTAGGCTTCTTGAATGTTCGCGTACTGGCCGTTCAAGGCACCGGCAATGGCGCCGGCGGACATGCTCGGGTCTTTACGCTCTTCGAACGGTTTGAGGGTGACGAACACGATGCCGGCGTTCGGGCTGTTGGTGAAACCGTTGATCGACAGGCCAGGGAAGGCCACTGCGCTTTCCACGCCCGGCTGTTTCAACGCCAGGTCGGACATGCGCTTGATCACGTCTTCGGTACGGTCCAGGCTCGAGGCGTCCGGCAATTGCGCGAAGGCCACCAGGTATTGCTTGTCCTGGCCGGGGACGAAACCGGTCGGGGTGCTGGAGAAACCGAAGAAGGTCAGGACCATCAAGCCGGCGTACAGCATCAGGGCAATACCGCTGGAGCGGATCACACGGGCGACGGTGCCGACATAACCATGGCTGGCCTTTTCAAAAAATCGATTGAATGGACGGAACAACCAGCCGCCAAACATCTTGTCCAGCACCCGGGAAAAACGGTCTTTCGGTGCGTCGTGACCCTTGAGCAATACGGCGGCCAGGGCTGGCGACAGGGTCAACGAGTTGAAGGCCGAGATCACCGTCGAAATGGCGATGGTCAGGGCGAACTGCTTGTAGAACTGACCCGTCAGACCGGAGATGAACGCCGCCGGGATAAACACCGCACACAACACCAGCGCCGTCGCGATGATCGGGCCGGTCACTTCGCGCATGGCGCGCTTGGTGGCTTCGACCGGGGTCAGTCCGAGCTCGATGTTGCGCTCGACGTTCTCCACCACCACGATCGCATCGTCCACCACGATACCGATCGCCAGTACCAGGCCGAACAGCGACAGGGCATTGAGCGAGAAGCCGAACAAGTGCATCACGGCAAAGGTACCGATCAGCGAGACCGGCACAGCAACCAACGGAATGATCGAGGCGCGCCAGGTTTGCAGGAACAGGATCACCACCAGTACCACGAGGATCAGCGCTTCGAAGAGGGTGTGAACCACCGCCTCGATGGAGCCGCGCACGAAGATCGTCGGGTCATAGACGATGCTGAAATCCATGCCTTCGGGGAAGCTCTTCTTCAGTTCGGCCATTTTGGCCCGAACCTCGTTGGAGATCTCGATGGCGTTGGAACCAGGACGCTGGAAGATCGGGATCGCCACGGCGGGTTGATTGTTCAGCAGCGAACGCAGGGCGTACTGGCTGGAACCCAGCTCGACGCGCGCAATGTCCTTCAGGCGAGTGATTTCACCGTTGTCGCCAGAGCGAATGATGATGTTCTCGAATTCTTCCTCACTGACCAGACGGCCTTGGGTGTTGACCGACAGCTGGAAGCTTTGCGCATTCGGGGCAGGGGGCGCGCCCAGTGCACCAGCGGCCACCTGGCGGTTCTGCTCACGAATCGCGGTGACCACATCAGTCGCGGTCAGGTTGCGCGAAGCGGTCTTGTTCGGGTCGAGCCATACGCGCAGCGAATAGTCGCCCATGCCGAACAACTGCACGTCACCGACACCGCCCAGGCGCGCCAGCTCATCCTTGATATTCAGGATCGCGTAGTTGGACAGGTAGAGCATGTCGTAGCGTTTGTCCGGCGAGGTCAAGTGCACCACCATCGTCAGGTCGGGTGATGCCTTGTCCACGGTGATGCCGATGCGCGTCACTTCCTCGGGAAGTTTCGGCTCGGTCCGGGTCACGCGGTTCTGTACCTGCACCTGTGCGTTGTCCAGGTCAGTCCCCAGCGCAAAAGTAATGGTCAGGGTGATCTTGCCGTCGGCGGTCGACTGTGAGGACATGTACAGCATGTTCTCGACGCCGGTAATGGCTTGCTCCAGCGGAGCGGCTACGGTTTCACCGATGACTTTCGGGTTGGCCCCCGGGAAGTTGGCACGGACCACAACGGTCGGCGGCACCACTTCCGGGTATTCGCTGATCGGCAGCTGGAACAGCGAGATCGCACCGGCGATCAGGATCAACAGCGACAGCACCGCTGCGAAGATCGGCCGCGAAATGAAGAATTGGGAAAAATTCATCGTAGAAATCCCTTAACCGCGTGGGGTCGTGGCAGCCAGTTTCACAGCCGTACCCGGCGCAACCTTGGCAGGTGCGACTTGGGGCAGGTTGCTGGCTTCCAGCGCTTGGCGTTGTTGTGCGAGTGCCGCGAGGGTTTGTTCGCTGGCCATCGGAATCACCTCGGGGGTGACCGGTGAACCAGGGCGTACCCGTTGCAGGCCCTTGACGATGATGGTGTCGTCCTTGTTCAGGCCGCTGCGCACGATGCGCAAGCCTTCGATCTTCGGCCCCAGTTCCACAGCGCGGTAGGCGGTCTTGTTGTCGCCGTCCATCACGATCACGAACTTCTTGCCAAGGTCGGTGCCGACGGCTTCATCGTTGATCAGCATGGCGCTGTAGGTGCCGCTGCCCACCAGTTTCAGACGTGCATACAGGCCCGGGGTGTAGCTGCCATCGCTGTTGTCGAACACGGCGCGGCCACGGATGGTGCCGGTCTTCGGGTTGACCTGGTTGTCGACGAAGTTCATCACGCCCTGGTGCGGGTTGCCGTCTTCGTTGGACAGGCCCATGTAGACCGGGGTGGTGGCGCCGCGTTTGCCCTGGCGAGCCAGTTCGGTGTACTTGAGGAAGACGCGCTCGTCAGCGTCGAAGTAGGCGTAGACCTTGTCGGTGGAAACCACGCTGGTCAGCGCGGTGGTATCGGCGGTCACCAGGTTGCCGGCGGTGATTTCCGCGCGGCTGACGCGGCCGCTGATCGGCGCGGTGACGCGGGTGAAGCTCAGGTTCAATTTCGCCAGATCAAGCTGTGCTTGCAGGGCACCGACCGCGGCGCGGGCTTCTTGAGCGGCGCTGGTACGCGAGTCGGCGAGTTCCGCGGAAATGGCGTTGCTGGTACGCAGGCGTTCACCGCGTTGGGCTTCGTTTTCACTGCGGGTCGCGTTGGCGCGAGATTGGGCAACCAGCGCTTCGAGGCGGCGGACCTCAGCCTGGAAAGGGCGGGGGTCGATCTGGAACAGCAGGTCGCCTTTCTTGACCAGTGCGCCTTCAGTGAAAGCCACTTCGTCGATCTGGCCGGAGACCCGTGGACGAATCTGCACGGTTTCCGGGGCTTCAAGGCGCCCGGTGAATTCGTCCCACTCGTTGACCGGTTGTTCGAGCACCTTGGCCACGCTGACTTTGGCGGCGGGTGCGGTGGCGGCAGTTTCCGGGGCTTTACCGCAGGCGCTCATCACCAGTACGGCCAACAAGGCCAACGGGAAGCGCAAATGTTTGAGTGACTGTTCCATGGATGCATCCGCCAATGTGTTGAGATTGGCGAATGATGCGCGGCAGGGTGATATGTCACGAATCGAATGGGGCGAAGGTAACTATCATTCGGAATGATATAAGACCCTGGCCAGCTCTCTAGCCTGCGCCTTTTATTAATGATGCATCAATTGGGTCGATGGTAATTCTGTGTTGCCGCAAAAGCATCAATCAGTCTTGAAAGAGAGGTGCGGCCATCGCGAGCAGGCTCGCTCCTACACTGGATCTCGGCAGCCACGGGTTCAACGGGCCTGCGCTGTGCCAATTTCGTCACCGCCAATGCACAAACCCATCAAGCCATAACGCCTCGAACAGACCACCCTGACCGGTCTGTCCAAGGAGATGACCATGATCCGACTGACCCTGATCGAAGCCCGTGAGTTGGCCGAATCGATCTTGTTGCATAACGGTTTTAATCTGGCGCATGCACAAGCGGTGGCGGCGACGGTGATCGCTGGCGAACGTGATGGCTGTGCCTCCCACGGTTTGTACCGGGTCCTTGGGTGTGTGAATTCCCTGCGGGCCGGCAAGGTGTCAGCCGATGCCGAGCCACAGGTGATCGACCAGGCGCCGTCGATTGTGCGGGTGGATGCTGGCGGCGGGTTTTCGCAGTTGGCGTTTCAGGCGGGGTTGCCGTTGCTGGCGCAGAAAACCCGGTCCAACGGCATTGCGGCGTTGGCCATCAACCGCTGTGTACATTTCTCGGCGCTGTGGGTGGAGATCGAGCAACTGACGGCTGCCGGCCTGGTGGCACTGGCGTGTAACCCGAGCCACGCCTGGGTGGCGCCGGCGGGAGGACGACTGCCGGTGTTCGGCACCAATCCCATTGCCTTCGGTTGGCCGCGTGCGGGGCAAGATCCGTTTGTGTTCGACTTCGCCACCAGCGCGATTGCCCGGGGTGACATTGAGCTGCACCGGCGTGCCGGCAAGGCCATTCCCGAAGGTTGGGGCGTTGACGCCCAAGGCCAGCCGAGCACCGACGCCAACGTGGTGCTCGACAGCGGCGCGATGCTGACGTTTGGCGGGCACAAGGGGTCGGCGCTGGCAGCGATGGTGGAGTTGATTGCCGGGCCGCTGATCGGTGACCTGACCAGCGCCGAATCGCTGGCGTACGACGGGGGCAGCAAGTCGTCGCCGTACCATGGCGAGTTGATCATCGCCCTGGACCCTCGGCGCTTCCTGGGGGATGCCACTGAAGAACATTTGGCCCGGGCCGAAACATTGTTCCAGGGCATTGAAGGGCAGGGCGCACGCTTACCGTCGCAACGACGTTACGCGGCGCGGGTACGCAGCCTGGAGGCAGGCGTGCATATTCCCGAGGCGCTGTACAACGACCTCATGGCGCTGCTCGGCTGATTGAAACAAAGTGCTCAATCCTGTAGGAGCGAGCCTGCTCGCGAAGGCGCAATGTCAGGCGACATCATTGTTGAATGACACACCGCCATCGCGAGCAGGCTCGCTCCCACAGTTTTTGTGGGGTTGTCTAGATTGAGCCGCGTTGGCTGCTGCCATCCACCAGCCGTGCAATCCCCAGCGGGTTGGCGTTTTTCAAGGCGTCGGGGAGGAAGTCGTCCGGGCAGTTCTGGAAGCACACCGGACGCAGGAACCGCTCGATGGCCAGGCTGCCCACCGACGTGCCTCTGGCATCGGAGGTAGCAGGGTAAGGCCCGCCATGGACCATGGCATCGCAGACCTCGACCCCGGTGGGATAACCGTTGAACAGAACCCGGCCGACTTTTTGTTCGAGCAGTACCAGCAGCTCCGCATGGGCCTGAAGATCCGATGCTTCGCCAATCAATGTCGCCGTCAGTTGCCCGTGCACGCTGTTCAACGCCTGCCGTAGCTCTACCTCGTCCGCCACCTCGACGACAAGGGTGGTCGGCCCGAACACTTCTTCCTGGAGCAGTGGATCCCCATTGAGCAGCAGGCTGACGTCGGCCTTGAACAGTTGCGGCCGCGCCTGGTTGCCCTGCTGATCGTGGCCGGCCAGGTGCGTCACGCCCGGATGCTCGAGCAAGGCCTTCACGCCTTTTTCATAGCTGCCGAGGGTGCCAGCGTTGAGCATGGTTTGCGCCGGTTGCTCAGCCATCAGGCTGCTGAGTCGCGCCGTGAACGCCGTCCATTCAGGGGCGCGAATACCCATGACCAACCCCGGATTGGTGCAGAACTGCCCGCAACCCTGGACCACCGATGCCACCAGTTCACCGGCGATTTTCTCGCCGCGTGCACGCAATGCGTCGGGCAATACCAACACGGGATTGATGCTGCTCATCTCGGCGAACACCGGGATGGGTTGTTGCCGTGCGGCGGCCATATCGCACAGGGCACGGCCACCTTTGAGCGAGCCGGTGAAACCGACGGCCTGAATCGCCGGGTGCTTGACCAGCGCTTCACCGACACCCGCGCCGTAGATCATGTTGAACACCCCCTTGGGCATGTCGGTCTGCTCGGCGGCGCGCAAGATCGCATTGGCCACGCACTCGGCGGTTGCGATGTGCCCGCTGTGGGCCTTGAACACCACCGGGCAACCGGCGGCCAGGGCTGCTGCGGTATCGCCGCCCGCCGTCGAGAAGGCCAATGGAAAATTGCTGGCGCCAAACACGGCTACCGGACCGACGCCGATCCGGTACTGGCGCAGGTCAACCCGTGGCAACGGCTGACGCTCCGGCAGCGCACGGTCGATGCGCGCGCCATAGAAGTCGCCCCGACGCAGGACCTGGGCGAACAGGCGCATCTGGCCGCTGGTGCGGCCGCGCTCGCCCTGAATCCGGGCGCTGGGCAGGGCGGTCTCACGGGTCACCAGGGCGACGAATTGATCATCGAGGGCATCCAGTTGCGTGGCGATGGCTTCAAGGAATTCTGCGCGGCGCGTCGCCGGCAGGTTGCGAAAAGCCGGGTAGGCGGCTGCGGCGGCCTGGGCGGCGGCGTCGACTTCTTGCGCGGTGGCTTGGATGAATGAAAACGGCAGCGCTTCACCGGTGCTGGCGTCGTGACTGTGCAGGACGATGTTGCCGGCTGCGCTGCGGACGCCGCCGATGTAGTTGTAGCCGAGGATCTCAGACATCAAGAAAGCTCCTGTCGAAAAAAGGGGGGTAGCAACGCAAAACCTTTGTGGGAGCGAGCCTGCTCGCGATGGTTTCTACGACACCGCGTTTATCCAGGATCAGCGCGGTATCGTTAACGTCCATCGCGAGCAGGCTCGCTCCTACAGGGATTTACTCAAGCCAGAGAATCGGCCCGGCGTGGGCTCCTCGAGGCCGGGTCCAGCGCCGCCACCCGTGCCGCCGACTCGGCATCCACCTGGCGCAATGACTTGCCACGGGTCTCGCGGGCAAGGCCGACAGCCACCACGGAAATCAGCGCGGCGCCCACCAGGTACCAGGCGATCGGCGTCGAGCTGTGGTACTTGTTGAGCAAGGTGATGGCGATCAGCGGTGCCAGGGAACCGGCAAAGATCGGCGCCACCTGGTAGCACAGGGACAAAGCGGTGTAGCGCACGTGTGTCGGGAACAGTTCAGCCATCAGCGCCGAGTAAGGCGCATACGTCATCGACTCGATGGCCAGGCCCAGGGTGATGGCGGCCATGATCAGCCAGTTGTTGCCGGTGTCCATCAGCGGGAAACCGATGAAACCCCAGAACGCTGTGAGCACTGCGCCGGTCAGGTACACCGGCTTGCGCCCGACAATGTCCGACAAATAACCCATCAGCGGGATCAGGAAGAAGTGCAGCAGGTGCGCGCCGAACATCAGCAGCAGAATTTGCGAAGTGTCCTTGTGCACCACCAGTTTGAGATAGGTAATCGAGAACGTCACCACGGTGTAATAGAGGATGTTCTCGGCAAACCGTGCGCCGATCCCCACCAGCACCGAACGCCAGTGATGACGCAACACTTCCACCACGCCGAGCTGTTGCTGCTTGGTGTGTGCCTGGCGGGCCTGGGCTTCTTTGAAGATCGGCGCGTCATCGACGCTGGTGCGAATCCAGTAACCGATCAACACGACTACCGCCGAGAACCAGAACGCCACGCGCCAGCCCCAGGCGAGGAACTGTTGCTCCGACAGGTTCGACGACAACAGCAGCAGGGCCACCGTGGCCACCAGGTTGCCGGCCGGCACCCCGGCTTGCGGCCAACTGGCCCAAAAGCCCCGACGATTGTCCGGACAATGTTCGGACACCAGCAGAATCGCGCCGCCCCATTCGCCACCGAAAGCGAAACCCTGGATCAACCGCAACAGCACCAGTAGCACTGGCGCTGCGTAACCGATTTGGTCGAAGCCAGGCAGGCACCCCATCAGGAACGTGGTGATGCCGACCACCACCAGGCTCAGTTGCAACAGGCGTTTGCGGCCGAATTTGTCACCGTAGTGACCGAACACCAAACCGCCCAATGGCCGGGCGAGAAAGCCCACCGCGTACAGGGCGAAGGCCGCGATGATGCCATCGACGGGGCTGTCGGTCTGGCGGAAGAACAACTGGCCAAAGACCAGCGCCGAGGCGGTGCCGTAGAGAAAGAATTCGTACCACTCGGCGACGGTGCCGGCCATGGCGGCGGCCACGACGCGTTTAAGTCCCGAGGGTGTGGTTGCGCTTTGAGTGTGTTGAGGATTGGACATGCTGACGTTCCTTGTTGAGGCGCAAAAAACGGGCAGCCGGGCCGGGTCTGCATAGACCCGCCCGGCAATCACTCAGAGACCGACGTCCGGCAGCTCCGGGCGGTTGGCCAAGGCCTTGGCCATGATCTGCTCGACGAACACGCGGTCGGCTTCCGGCAGGGCCAGGCGTGGCGGACGGGTCAACGCGCTGCCGCGACCGGCGATGGCTTCACACAGCTTGATGCACTGCACCAGGTCGGCACGGGCATCGAGGTGCAGGATCGGCATCAGCCATTCGTAGATCGGCATCGCTTCAGCGAAGCGGCCGGCCTTGGCGAGGCGGAAGATGGTTTCGCCTTCTTTCGGGAACACGTTGGACATGCCCGAGACCCAACCTTCGGCACCCACGGCGATGCTTTCGAGCACCACGTCGTCGAGGCCGGCGAACAGCACGAAACGGTCACCGACTTCGTTGCGCACGTCGATGAAGCGGCGGGTGTCGCCAGAGGAGTCCTTGAAGCACACCACGTTGTCGCAGTCGGCCAGGGAAATCAGGATGTCGGGGGTGACGTCGTTCTTATAGATAGGCGGGTTGTTGTAAACCATCAGCGGCACATCGGCGTTTTTTGCCACATAGCGGTAATGCTCGGCGGTCTCGAACGGCTTGGAACCGTAGACCAGCGCCGGCATCAGCATCACGCCATCGACGCCGACCCGGCGCACCGCATTGGCGACCTTGGCCGCGGCCACGCTGGTGAACTCAGCCACACCGCAAATCACCGGCACGCGACCACGGGCGGCATCGACGGCCACTTCGGTCACGGCGATTTTTTCTTCGGCGGTCAGCGAGGTGTTTTCACCCACCGAGCCGCAGACCACCAGGCCGGACACGCCGTCGCGGATCACGTTGGAAATCACCTGATGGGTTTTTTCCAGATTGATGGAGAAGTCATCGTTGAATTGAGTGGTCACTGCGGGGAAGACGCCACTCCAGTTAATGCGCTTGCTCATTGTTGCCTCCGGTTCGTTAATTGTATTTCGTATACGATATTTAAAATGACGATGCTCGGCCAGTTCTTTTTTCGGGTTTTAGGGGGTTTTGCTAGCCGTTGGTCTGGGGGTTCAGGGATGGCGTGGTCAGGCGCCGGGCCAGGTGTCGGACAGACGATAGCCTTGTGGCCACGGATCACTCGGATCGAGCAGTAATTGATGGGTGCCGGTGATCCACGCCCGCCCGGAAATGCACGGATAAATCGCGGCACGGCCGGCGACTTCGGTCAGCGAATCAATGCGGCAGTGGAACTCGGAGCCGATGATCGAGCGGCCGACAAAACGTTCGCCAACCTGCATCAAGCCTTTGGCGTGCAACACCGCCATGCGCGCCGAGCAACCCGTGCCGGTGGGGGAGCGGTCGATCTTGCCCGGTTGAATCACCACCGCATTGGCGCCGGTGGCGATGCCGTTCTCATGGACGATGGGCGCGGCGATCTGGCAGAAGGAAATGTGCGACCACTCAGGGTTCAGCGGGTGGACGAAGCCCAGTTGCTCATTGGCGGCGCGGGTGATTTTCAGCCCGACCGCCACCAGATCGGCCGCTTCATCCGGGCGGATGGAGAAACCCAGGCCTTGGGCATCGACGATCACAAAACTGTCGCCGCCATAAGCGGTGTCGACCTTCAACGAACCGATGCCTTCAACTTCAATCCACGCGTCCAGTCGATCAGCGAAAGACGGCACGTTTTTCACTTCCACCCGTTGCACCTTGCCATCCCGGCAGTCGGCCACGGCTTCGATCAGGCCGCCGGGCGCTTCCAGCACCAGGCGGGTTTGCGGCTCGGTCATGGGCAGGATGCCGCTGTCGAGCAATACGGTGGCGACGCACAACGAGTTGGAGCCGGACATCGGCGGGGTGTCGGCCGGTTCCATGATGATCCAGGCCATCTGCGCCCGAGGGTCTTTGGCCGGAACCAGCAGATTGACGTGGCGGAACACGCCACCACGGGGCTCGTTGAGCACGAAGTTGCGCAGGGTTTCGTCCCGGGCGATCCAGCGTGATTGTTCCCACACGGTGGCGCCGGGCGGCGGGGCGACACCGCCCACGATCACATCGCCGACTTCACCTTCGGCGTGGCAGCTGACGACATGAATGACTTTAGATGAACGCATGGTTTGATCCTTGTGTTGTCTGTCAGGACCTTGAGCACTGTAGGAGCTGGCTTGCCAGCGAAGAGTGCAAGGACGACGCGTTTATCCAGCATGCACGCGTCATCGTTGAGGTCCATCGCTGGCAAGCCAGCTCCTACAGGGTTGCTTTGGCCTTGGGTTATTTCACTGATTTAAGGAACGCTGCGGTCTCCGCACGCACCGGATTGCCAATCACCTGATCGGGCGAGCCGATCTCATGCACCAGGCCATTGCGAAAGAACGCCACACGGTCGGACACGTCCCGCGCGAAGCGGATCTCGTGGGTCACCAAGACCATGGTCATGCCGTCTTCGGCGAGCATGCGCATGGTGTCCAGCACTTCGCCGACCAACTGCGGGTCGAGGGCCGAGGTGGCTTCGTCAAACAGCATGTAGTCCGGTGACATGGCCAGGGCGCGGGCGATGGCCATGCGTTGTTGCTGTCCGCCGGACAGCTTGCCCGGGAAGGTCTTGAGCTTGTCGCCCAGACCGACGTGGGTCAGTTGCCTGACTGCCAGCTCTTGAGCTTCAGCCTTGCTTTTGCCCAGCACTTTGCGCGGCGCGAGCATGACGTTTTCCAGCACGGTCAGATGCGGGAAGGCATTCCATTGCTGGAACACAATGCCGATCTTCTGCCGCAGGCGATTGAGGTCGGTGGCGCTGTGATGGACCTCGACGCCGTCAACGCGGATGTTGCCTTTCTGGATCGGTTCCAGGCCGTTGATGCACATCAGCAAGGTCGATTTGCCGGAGCCTGAGCCGCCGATGATCGACACCACTTCGCCTTTGTTCACCGTCAGGTTGACGCCCTTGACCACTTCGAGGTTGCCGAATGATTTGTGTACGTTGTCGATCTCAATCATTTTCTTGCCACCTTCTTTCCAGACGAGCGCCCAGGCGTGCGACCACCAGGCTCATGACGTAGTAGATAAGGCCCGCGATGCACAGCACCAGCAACGGTTCCTGGATGCGGGTGACGATGGTTTGCGAGGCGCGCAGCAGTTCGACGATGCCGATCCACATCACCAGCGCGGTGTCTTTCATGACACCGAGCACCAGGTTCAGCCAGCCGGGGAACGCTACCCGGGTGGCCATCGGCAGGACGATCCAGCGCAAGTCCTGCAAGAAGCTCAGCCCCAGCGAACGGCTGGCCCGGCGCACGGTGAACGGCACCGCCAACACGCCAGCACGCACGATCTCGGTGAAGTACGCGGCGGCATAAACACCCAGCACAATGCAGCCGACGCTGAAGGCGCTGATGTTCAAACCGACGATGCTTTTGAGCGAGTTGAACAGCACGAACTGGATCAGCAACGGCACGCTGCGAAACACGTCCAGCACCCACGCCAGCGGCAGGCTGGCCCGTGGCAGCAAGGCCCGCAGCAGACCGAAGAACAACCCGGCCACGGAGCCGAGAATGATCGACCAGAACGTCAGCTGCATCGTGACCCACGCACCGTTGAGCAGGAACATCAGGTCATTCGAGGAAAAATCGGTGGAAAACATGCACAGCTCCTCAGTAACGGAACAACCGCCAGGCCATCAGCCGCGCTGTCGCGACGATAGCCTTGGCAATGGCGTAATACAGCACCGCTGCGATGGCGAAATACTCGAAGGTGCGGAAGGTTTTGACGTTGTATTCCTGGGTCACCCCCGTCAGGTCATTGTTGAGCCCTACGATCACCCCCAGCGACGTCATCAACACCGCCCAGACCATCTGATTGGTCAGCGGGTAGAACACGATCCGCAGCAGTTGCGGGACGATGATCATGCGGTAGGCCTGGAAGGCACTCATGCCCAGGGAACGCGCCGCACGTACCTGCGTGTTCGGCACGGCCTTGAGGCCGCCGCGAAAGTTTTCCGCCAGGTACCCGGCATTGTTGAAGGTGATCCCGGCCAGCAGGGCGAACCAGGAACTGACGTGCAGGTTCAGCGAGCCGAGGCCAAAGTAGAGGATGTAGATCTGGAACAGCGACGGGGTGTTGCGGGCAATCGACACCCAGCCGTTGCCGAAACCGCGCAGTAAAGGGTGTTTGGCCTCGCGCATCACCGTCAGGGCCAGGGCGATCAGTACGCCGAAGATCATCGACAACGCGGCGGTTTCGAAGGTGACAATGGCACCGGCCAGCATGTCCGGCAGGGCGCGCAGGGCGGAGCGCCATTGGAAGCTGTAGTCAAACATGCGCTGGGCTCTCCAGTAGGGCGGCAGGTTGTAACCAGGCTGGCAAACGTCCGCTGGCCGTTGCGGTGCAGGCCGCGTCGACGCATTCGGCCAAGCTGGCGAAGTGCACCTTGCGGCCGACCAGGCCCGGTGCGTAGTGGGCGTATTTGCCCGAGTTGGTCATCAGGGTCTTGGCCGCCAGGGGGATGACCGGTTCGCCGAGCATGCACCAGCAGGTGTCGGTGACCAGGGTCGCGCCAAATGCTTCGATCACAGCGATGTGCCCGGCCTCGCGGGCCTGCTCCAACACGGCACGACCGCAGGTGATGGCAAGCACCACCTGCGGGTGTCTGTGTCGTGCGCGGCACAGTCGCGCCAGGTGAGCGAACTCGCTGAGGGAAAAGTGCGGGTTACCCAGCGACACCACATCCACCCGGTTATCGCGAGCACTGTTGAGTTCGCGCCAACTCGACAGCAGGTCATTCAGGCGGATTTTTTCCACGGCAATGGCCGTGTCGGCATCCAGCACCTGTGCCGGGTCAATGGCCTCGGGGGTGATCCCGGCGATGTGAAACAGGGGCGCCGCAGAGGTGGTGGCGAAAGCCGCGCCAAAGGCTTTGAGGTCGTCCAAGTTCGGCTGGTGATTTTCCAGTCCCAGCACCAGCGGTACGCGACTGCCGGCCAGGGCACCAATGTGGTAACCCAACAGCGGGTAGAAGGCATCGTCCAGTTCACCGAGGGCCGGCAACTCGATCAGTAAACGTGCCTTGCGTTGCGCGTCCAGGTGGCAGCCGATCAGCGGGGCGCGACCGGTGAGCGCGATGCAGATGTCCAGGTAATCCGGGTATTTGAGGGTGCGTGCACCGAGCACGCTGTTGGCGTAGACCACGGCGTTGGATTCTGCCCAGACGATCTGCTCGCCAGCCTTAGGTGCAGTGTCGAGCAGGTACGGCGCGCAGGTAAAACTCAGCTGTGCGCCCATCGCCATGTAGGCATCGCCCAAGGCACTGGCCGGTTCACCCAGGGCCGGGTCAATACCCAGTTCGCGCCAACGGCGCTGGTCGACAGAAATTGAATTGAGGGTGGTGGGCACCCGCACTTTTGCGCCCCATTGCACCAGTTGCTCGGCAAAGCGCAGGCTCGCAGGTCCCGTGTAAATGCAGCCGTCGATGTGTGCTTGAGTGACATCCACCAAGTGGTCGGCACCCTGCAGTTCGGCCATGCGCAGGACGATCTGCATGGCCATTTGTGCGGCCTTGCCATGCCGGCCATCGAGCAGCGCCTGATCGTGCTCGGTGAGCCTGATCGAGGCGCGGCTGCCAGTGTTTGGAAGTGGGTTGTCGAGCGCCTGCCAGGCGTCGCCCGGCAGGTGCTCGAACAGGCTCAGCCTTGTATTTTCGACCCGGGCGAAGGCCTGGCCGCGCAAGGCGGCGAAGGCCTCCTGACCGATGCACAGCACCGGCAGGGAACGGGCAAAAATGGTCTGCGCCACCAGCACGCCCAAGGTCAGAATCTCGTCGGCTTCGGCCAGCACCAGTGCCGCCGGTGCATGGCCGTTGCTGATCAACTCCATCAACACACTGCTGCCGGTGCACGAGCCGCGACCACTGGGAATCGCCAGCACGCGACCGGCCAGGTGTTGGCCGCTGAGCGGGTGATGGCGGTCGATGACTTCACCCGTGCAGGGATCGACGCCGCCCCAGAAGCTCAAGCCGACATCGGCAAACAGCAGGGCGCCTTGTGCGGCACCCGCCACCAGGCTACGCCCGGTCAGAGAAATGGGCCTAGGCATGCCGGACATCTCAGTAGTAGACCTGAGGCACGGTCAGGTTGGTCGGCGGGATCTCGGTGCCGACCCATTTAGTGAACAGCTCCTTGTAGCGACCGGTGCGCACCTGTTGGTTGACGAACAGGTTGAGGTAGTTGAGCAGGCCGTACTCGCTGCGCTTGGCCCCCAGGGACACGTAGTCGATGACATACGGGGCGTTACCGGCGACTTTCAGGTTTTTGTATTTGCCCGACTTGAGGGTGGCGGCGGCCACGGTATTGGTGACCACGGTGGCATCGATGTGGCCTTGGGCGACAGCCAGCAGGGTATCGCTCTGTGACTGGTAGGCGCGGAAACTGCCAGAGCCCCAGTTCTTCACATCTTTCTCCAGGGCGATGGCCTCATAGGTGCCGCTGGTGTTACCCACGGCTTTGCCCTTGAGGTCGTCGAAGCCGTTGATGCCGGTATCGTCGCGGGTCAGCACCACCATCTGGAAGGCAAAGTAAGGCACGGTGAGGCCGACGGTCTTGGCGCGTTCGAGGGTGTCGGAGGTGGACGCGACGATCACGTCAGCCCGCCCGGAGACCAGTGCCGGAATGCGATCCGGGAACGGCGTTTCCACCACTTCGGCCTCGACCCCGAGGATCTTCGCCAGGTCGTGGCAATAGTCCACATCGAAGCCGGCCGGCGAGTTGCTGGCATCGCGAAAGCCCATGGGCGGGAAGTCCAGGGTCACGGCGCAGCGCAGCTTGCCCGAACCGATGATGTCGTCGAGCTTGTCGGCCTGGGACGTGGCGATAAAGGACGTACTGAGAACAGCGCTGAGGGCTACGGCAAATGCGGGGTTTTTCATAGAGGCCTCGTTGATGTGAGTGCTGTTAGATATCGTATTGGGGATTTCGTATACGATATTAACAATAGCAATCAACGTGCCCAATGCCAGTCTCGACGGTGAATTAATTGTCAGGCCTTGGAGTAGAGGTCTTGCAAGAGAGCATCAGGTGGAAGAGTGAACCTGGGCAAACGATGGCAGTGTTACAGATGGGAGCAATGGGTGTGTGGGCGCACCTTTAAGGAACACTGGCCACGTTTCATCTCCCGCCTAACGCTGATTATCGCGATACTGGCTCGGCGACAAACTGGTCAGCGCCCGAAACTGCCGGCTAAAAGCACTGTGGTCGGTATACCCGCAGCGCAAGGCAATCTCGGTAATCGGCAACTCGGTGTGCAGTAACAACCGCGAGCCTTCTTCCAGGCGCGCCTTGTGAATCATTTGCCGTGGGGTGAGCTGGAACACCCGTTTGCAGTGGCGCTCCAATTGCGCCACGGAATACCCGGCGATGGTGGTCAGTTCGGCGAGGCTGATGGCGCGGGCGAAGTGGCGGCGGATATGGGCATCCACGGCGGCGAGTTTCTGGAACGCCGGATGATTCGACTGCGGCGATTGCAGGTCGCGGGAAATACCGGCCAGGCCGACGATTCGACCCTGCTCATCCATCAAGGCAAGTTTGTGGGTCAGGCACCAGATCGGCTGATTACCATAATACAAATGCAGTTCCAGCTGATCGGCCAGTTCGCGGCCGCTGGACAGCACGCGCCGATCCTGCTCGGTGTACAGCGGACCGAAGCGTTCCGGGAAGACCATTTCGGCGGTGCGCCCCAACAGTTCGTCCCGGTGTTTGAAACCACAACGCCGGGCCAGGGTCTGGTTGACGAAGGTGTAGCGGGCCTCGCAGTCCTTGATGAAAAACACCACGTCCGAGAGGGTGTCAAGCAACGGCGCGATGGGCTGAAGGCTGTTCAGCAGCGTCAGCAGGTCGCAAGGTTTAAAGGTGGTGAGCGAGGGATACATGGCGCTTGGGGTCTGAGGGTGACCCCCGGGATCATAGAGACTTGGCAGCGTGGCCGAAACCCCTGGCGTGGTCATCACGCTGGCGGGGTATCGTCGAGGGACATCAAGGTTTCGATCCGCGCCGGGCTGAAGGGTGGGCGCGGTGCCGAGGGCTGCCAGCCAAACAAATGCTGCACTGCACCGCCACACACCCGGCCTTGGCATGCGCCCATGCCGCAGCGACTGGCGAGCTTGGCTTCGCGCCAGTCAGCGTGACCGGTCAATGCCGCGTAGGGCACGTCTTCACAGCGGCAAACCAGGGTGTCGGGTTGGGGCAGGGACTTGAGTCGCGGATCGAGGGCGAACGCGCGGTTCAGTGCCTTGGCGAAACCCTGCCAGCGCGCCCGGCGAGGCCACAATTGCCTGGCGGCTTGCAGATTGCCGACCGCTGCGTGGCCGGCAATCGCTCCTTCCACCAAGGCCAGCTCACTGCCGCCGAACCCGGTGCATTCGCCCGCCGCATAATGGTCGGCGCGGCTGCTGGCTTGCCAGGCATCCACGGCGATGGCTTGTTCTTCGATGGCGCAACCCAGTGCCTGACCCAACTGGATATTCGCAATCAACCCGAAACCACAGGCCAGTCGGTCACATTCCAGTTCGACGATGTTGCCTTGTTGTTGCAGGCGCACGCCTTCCACCCGGTCGGTGCCGAGCGCTGCCAATACGTGGGTAGCGGTGCGGTAATGGTGGTCGAACAGGTTGAACGATTGCAGCCATTTGCCGGGCCAGCGCGGCAGTTGCGCGGCGAACCCGGCGACGGCGCTGCGGCTGGCTTGCTCGGCGATGCGTTGCACGTGCGCACCATGCTGTTTGGCGGTGGCGGCACTGGCCAGTAACAGCGGACCGCTGCCGGCGATCACCACACGCTCGTCCTGCACCGGCAAACCGGCCTTGATCAACGCCTGCAAACCACCCGCACCGGTGACACCCGGCAGGGTCCAGCCGGGGAAGGGCAGCAGCAATTCACGGGCGCCGGTGCACAGAATCAGTTTGTCGTAGCTGATCAACCAGCCATGGTCGTCATTTTCCACCAGCAGTTGTTTCGTGCCAGGATTGGCGATCACCCGAGTACCGGCGTGATGGCGGACGTTGTTGCACGATGCCAGGCGCTCACGCAGGCGCCGGGCCTGACCGGGCACGTTGGCTTGAGGCCCGTCGCGCCAGATTTGCCCGCCCGGCAGCGAGTTGTCGTCGAGCATGACAATGCGCGCGCCGCTGGGGGCGGCGGCAAGCGCGGCACTCATCCCGGCAGGGCCGGCGCCAATGATCAACAGATCAGCGTATTCATTCATGGCCGAGTCTCCACCTGCATGCCGTCACGGCACAGGGTCTGGCACGCCAGTCGACGCCGGCCATCGATGGTCACCCGGCATTCCTGACAAATGCCCATGCCGCACAGCGGCGCACGGCGCTGACCGCTGACCGAGGTGCGCGTGCAGCCGTCACTGGCCAACGCCAGGGCCGCAGCGACGCTGGTGCCTTCGGCGACTTTCAGGGCGCGGCCATCCAGCAGCAATTCAGGCATAGACCGGTTCTCCGAGAAAACGCTGGGGCAGATAAGGCTGCGCGGCCAATGGCGGGGTTTCGTTGAACAGTTGCGCCACCAGTAAATCGGCGGTGCCGGGGGCGGTGGTGACGCCCAGTCCTTCGTGACCGACTGCCAGCCACAAGCCTTGCTGTTGAGGATGTTGGCCCACCAGCGGCAATCCGTCGGGGCTGGCGGCGCGAAAACCGGTCCAGGCACGGATGCCATTGAGCCGGGCCAGCCCGGGCATGTACTCGGCGGCACGCTTGAGCATTTTCGCGAGCATCCAGCCTTCGACTTGTGGGTCGCTGGTGCCGAATTGCCGCGAGGCGCCGATGAACAGTTGCCCGGTGGGGCGCGGCTGGATATTGCAGGCGGTCGACGGCCCAGTGGCATTGTGGGCACTGGTGACATAACCCAGTTCCACCAGGGTATGGGTGACGCTGCCGGGGTAGCGGTCAGTGATCAGCAAGTGGCCTTTTTTTGGCTCGATGGGCAATTCCGGGCACAGTTCGTTGGCTTGAATGCCATTGGCCAACACCACGGCATCGGCGCTCAACCAGTGCCCATCTTCGAGGCCGACGCGGTTGCCGTCGACCGCACTGACCCGTGCCCGGCGCTGGTGGACGTTCGGCGTGTCGAGCATCCATCTGGCCGCCGCCGGGGCGTATAGAATGCCGTCGCCGTTGATCAGCAAGCCGCCTTCGAGTCCTTCGCTCAGTTCCGGTTCGCGCTGGCGCAGGGCGCTGGCGCCGATCAGTTCGCAAGCCACGCCTTGGGCTTGCAGGTTGAGGAATTTGCTGTGGGCCACTGCCATTTCTTCGGCGTTCGCCGCCAGCCACAGCGTGCCGTTGCAGCGGTAGGCACAGCTGTCGGGCAGATCCGTGCCCAGTTCGCGCCAGCGCTGCAACGAGTATTGACTGAGGGCCAGTTCGGCGGGGTTGTCGTCAAGTACCAGCAAGTGGCCCATGCCGGCGGCCGTGGCGCTGTGCAGGCCGGCGTCCAGCACCAGCACCTGCAAGCCACGACGGGCCAGCGCCTGGGCACAGGCGGCGCCGATAATGCCGGCGCCGATCACGATCACATCGGCCATCTGGCCTTCGTTCATGGGCGAATGCCCCAGGCGAACGGGTCGGCCTGTTCGATGATCAGGCTCGCCTCGGCACTGATGAACGCACGACCACGAATGGTCGGCACGATGCGCTCACCCTGCAATTCGTAGGAACCCTCGAACGCGCTGCCGATGACGCTGGCCTGGCGCCAGATCTGTCCCGGTTGCAACTTGTCGTCGGCGGCCAGGCAGGCCAGTTTGGCACTGGTGCCGGTACCGCAGGGCGAACGGTCATAGGCTTTGCCGGGGCAGAGCACGAAGTTGCGGCTGTCGGCGTGATCGTCATCGGCGAACAATTCGACGTGATCGATCAGGCCGCCGTCTTCACCGTGAATGCCTTGGGCTTGCAGTGCTTGCTGCACGGCGAAGGTGTAGGCGGTCAGCGCTTCGAGGTTGTCGCCAGCCACCCGCAGGCCATGCTCGGCGATCAGGAAAAACCAGTTGCCGCCCCAAGCGATATCACCGACCACTTGCCCAATGCCCGGTACCTGCACCGCCAGCGCCTTGCGATAACGGTAGGCCGGCACGTTGCGCACGCTCACCGAATGGTCTTCGTGCAGGGTAGCCTGCACCGTGCCCACCGGCGTTTCGATGCTGTGCACGCCGGGGCCGATCTTGCCCAGGTGCGCCAACGACGCCACCAGGCCGATGGTGCCGTGGCCGCACATGCCCAGATAACCGGTGTTGTTGAAGAAAATCACCCCGGCACAGGCGTTTGGGTCCACCGGCGTGCAGAGCAGGGCGCCCACCAGCACATCACTGCCCCGTGGTTCCAGCACGCAGGCGGCGCGCCACTGATCATGCTGTTCGGCCAGGACCTTGCGCCGTTCGGCCATGCTGCCAGTGCCCAGATCAGGAAAGCCTGCGGTCACCAGGCGGGTCGGTTCGCCGCCGGTGTGGGAATCGATCACAGAGATGCGTTTCATGGGAGGGCCACGTCCATTCGGTTGAGTGAACGCAAGAGTGGCCCGTGCGCTAGGAGGGCGGCTTGATGGATTTAGCCTGTATCGATGACGAAATCGGCACAGTATCCAGAGCGGTCAGTGGGTGTGGGGCAGGTGTTCGAACAGAGTCTTGCAAACGCCGGCAATGTGTTCGTCCAGAAGCTTCACCGCCAGGTCCACGTCGCCGGCGCGGCAGGCCGCCAGAATCTCGCGGTGCTCGTGATCGGCCCGTTCCTTACCGGCCGACAGGCTCATCTGCATGCGCAGATAACGCTCCAGCTTGTCGTTGACGGAACGGATCAGACTCACCAGGAACGGTCGCTGCGCCGGCTCGTACAGGCAGGAATGCAGCTCCCAGTTGAGCTCGGCCCAGCGCCCCACATCATCCTCGCCAATGAACTCCTGACAGATGCGTTCGGCACGGGCGAAGGTCTCTTCGGTCATGTTTGGAATCGCCAGGCGCAGAATCTTGTCCTCCAGCAACATCCGCACTTCGAACATCTGCGCCAGTTCCGCATCGGACACCCGCGTGACCATTGCCCCGCGATTGCGCTGGAACATCACCAACCCTTCGGCCTCCAGCCGCTTGAGGGCTTCACGCACCGGGATCTTGCTGACATTGAACTGGCGGGCGATGTCGTCCTGACGGATCGGCTCATCCTCGGCAAAATGCCCGGCGACAATCGCATCCCGCAGATGGCGAGTGATGATTTCCGAAGTCGAAGGCGTGTTGCCAAGGTCGGGTGCGTTGAATTTGGGTAGGTTCACGGCGGCGGTCATTTGGAGTGAGATAGCGTAAGGGTATACGAAATTCTTTTGCTGATCTTCTCCGTTCAGCGTCGATGCATATGACGGTCATGGATGCGCCTCGTTCATTGGCGAAGGGTGCCAGTTGCAGGGTGTCAAGGGAGTAGCGTGGCAGGGAAATCGCCAGCAACACCTCTTGGTCGGTAATCGCGGCCAGTCGGTACGCGGCGTTTTCGTTGCCGCCTTCCATGCTAATGGCCGTGGCGTCGGCACAGAAGGGCATCAGGGTCGAGGCGGCGAGGCCTGAGTCGCGTCGCCAGAACGATCAGATCGCGCTCATCGCTGGCGACGTCGCCCTTGGGGTTGAAAATGATCAGATTACAGCCGGCCAAAAAGCAAGCTCGCAGCGAGATAGCCCAGGCAATAGCCAATAGTGCGCTTCATGTTGCGCGGTGTGATGTTGCCAAGCCACCGGATGCGCAGCGTGGACGTTTTTCGCCAGTGTTTTTTTCAACCCAGCGCGCCATAGTTCCACCCACGAAAGGATCGGGCGTCAAACAGGAGCAACTTTGCGGCGCATGTTCATCCACGCGCGACAAGCCTCGGTGCGTTTGGCATCTGCCGCGGATTTGACTTCGTTAAAGTGTTGCCAAACGCCAGCGTCTCGAGTGCTTTCATCGAACAGGCGGTAGGCAATATCTTCAAGCTTGTCCGCCTCATAAAACATAGCGTTTATCCGAGCCTGTTCATCTTCTTCGTCGGCCCCTCTGAAGATCGATACGGGTGATGTCATGGTGAGTTCTCCGTTCAGATTGTGGTAAGTCATTTCATTTAGGGTACCCGTACCGTTCGGCTTTTGATTTTGAAATCTCTGTCAGCGGGGCGCGAACTCATCTACCGCCACGCTTGTCGTTCGGTGCTTTCTCTTCGCTTATCCATTCGAACTCCGGGGCGTTGATCATTGGGCTATGGCTTTTTAAAAAGAACAGCGCGCCTCCCGTGGTCTATTTGAAAGACAAAGGGTGACGCGCCCCTGTCGGCGCGTCGATCATGGCGATATCGGATCGCTGGCTGGAAAAGTTTCTTCGACCGCTTCGTCCAGCTTCGAATCACTAACGTGGCGGTCATGCAGCGCCATGCTGCGTTCACAATGACAATCAGAGGCCGGACAGGGATTGCCGTTCGGGTGAAGGTCTGCACAGGCCTGACTGCAATAACGCTTGCCGTCGCGCTCGACCGCGTTGTCGGAAGTGAAACTGCAAGAGCATTCCTGGCATGCGCAACGGGAGTTTGATTGAGCGTTTATCATGCGGGCTCCTAGTAAAGTGTCGTCCGTTAGAAGTCACCTTTGGCGGGGTATTAAGCAGCCACTTGCCGCCGCGGTGCGGAAATGGCAGGGGAGCTAGGCTCCCCTGCACCAGTCGCATTAGCTATTGCTGTTGCGCCCACCACCATGGCTGTTTTCACCACCCTTGCGTCCTGCTTCGGAGGCCTTTTCCCGATCATTGGCAAAATTGCCGCCGCTGTTCTGACCACCTTTGCTTCCGGCCTCGGCGGCTCGTTCCGGATCGTTTTTGAAGTTGCCGCCACTGTTCTGACCGCCTTTGGTTCCAGCTTCTGCTGCACGTTCGGGATCATTTTTAAAGTTACCACCGCTATTTTGGCCACCTTTGCTGCCAATTTCCTGGTAGAACTCTTTGTCATGGGACGCGGAAGTGGCTTCGCCACCTTTTTTACCCGCTTCGTTTACAGACATTCCGCTTTGTTTGTCTTGTGCCATTTCTATGTGCCTCATATGTATAACGGTGATCATAAAGAACAGACATATATTCATTAGTTGAATGGCTATATGACCACCCAGCCACATAAAGTTGTATCGCGTCGCTTCGCCTATTACGGCAACGCAGGTTGATAACACAATTACACCCGCCGTTCGCAGGCGCGAGACGTTTCATGGATTGTCGATTTCACCTAAGGTGGTTGTGTCCCGTTTATCGCGTCCATGCGCGTGAGGGAAGCACGGTCACCCTTGATTTTACTCGGCTTTGCGACCGCCGCCGTGGCTGTTCTGGCCACCTTTGCGTCCTGCTTCCGAAGCTTTTTCACGGTCGTTGGCAAAGTTGCCGCCCGATGCCTGACCGCCTTTCTTACCGGCTTCAGAAGCTTTATCACGATCATTGGCGAAGTTTCCAGGGTTTTTATTACCTGTAGTCATGATAGCTCTCCAATATCTAAAAGCGTTTCGTTAGTTGCTTATTGTCGCAATGGACACTTACTCGGATTTCGCCTCGTTGAAAAATGCTTGAAGTTTTTTTTATGTACCCGATGAATGGTATCGGGCCGCCTCGGAAGTTCTACAGGGACTCCCGTCCGGCGCCGCTTCGTATAAGTTTTTGATAAATGTAGAGGCGTAGAGCGAAATGAAGAGATAAACGCGCGCACCGTTCGTCTTGTGCATCGCACTCCCCAGTTAAGTGCGCTTCAAAAAAGTTCGACCCACGCCAATTGGAGGCAGCCATGAATAAACCATCACGGCCTGAAAAATCGCTCAAGAACGATCAGAGTCCCAACGATGACGGCTTCGTTCTGGGAAGTGCCGGACGAGACGAAGACCCGAACGCGACGACTGACTGGCAGCATCCGCTGAAAGGCGACGAGGGCACCACGCGGGGCGATACCCGTGGCTTACCCGGCTATCCCAATGCCCAAACGCGCCAATCGTCATACCCATCGGCAGAAACCGAAGTTCCCGACGATAATGAAACGTCCTCGCAGGACAATGCCGGCGCCGATTGAACCGGTTCATAACAATTCAAAGGACGGCAGCAGTGTCGATGAGCACTGCTGGAAAACATGAACCCCCGCACCCTGGCCGATCACCCGGGTGCACCGATATGCCGTCGGCGCGCCTGGCAAACGACTGGGAAAATCATCAAGAAGAGGAGATGGGCTCGGTACTGCCTCGAAGTAAAAAGGGGAGCGCACTTGTCTGCGTGATGACGCCAAAAAAATTAGAACTCCTGGGTGCAGACGGAGCCATAGCCTTATGAACCCGAATTCTGGAATCCGGCGATGGCGCAGATCTTCAGCCGCTCGGCCGATACCTGGCTGCGCCTGGGGCTACTGATACTGTTTGTCGGCCTCGCGGGAGGATTGCTCGTGGTGTTGGCCCTGGACCGCTCCGATTATCGAACCGGCCGTAACTGGGTGGTTGAACAGCCACTGCCGTTCAGCCATGCGCACCATGCCGGCGAGCTGAAGATCGATTGCCGCTACTGCCACAGCTCGGTGGAGTCCTCTGCGATGGCCAGTCTGCCGCCCACCGAAACCTGCATGACCTGCCACTCGCAAATCTGGAAGAACGCCGACGTGCTCGAGCCGTTGCGCAAAAGCCTGCGCGAGCAACAGCCGTTGCATTGGCAGCGCGTGGTCGAGCTGCCGGATTACGTGTACTTCCACCACGGCGTGCACGTGAACGCCGGCGTCGGCTGCAGCGAATGCCACGGCGCGGTGGACCGCATGCAACTGCTGTTCAAGGCCGAACCGCTGAACATGGGACAATGCCTGGCTTGTCATCGCGATCCGGCACCGCAGCTTCGTCCGGTCGGGCAAGTCACCGCGCAGCAATGGCACACCGACGAGGATCGGCGGGTACTCGGTGAACGCCTGATGAAAGAACGGCACATCGATGCGCAAGGCTTGACCGACTGCGGGACCTGCCATCGATGAGCGCCTCCATCATGGACTTTGCCGCCCTGCGCGAGCACCTCACCGGGCTCAAGGGTGCTGCGTATTGGCGCGGGCTCGAAGCATTGGCCGCAAAGCCCGAGGCGCAGGCGTTGATCGAAGCGGAATTCCCCGGCGCCGCACCCCTGATGGATCGTCGGCGGTTTCTGCAATTGATGGCGGCGTCCCTGGCCCTGGCCGGTCTCGCGGCCTGTGGCAAAACCCCTGAACACGCCGTGCCAGCGGTCCGCCAGGCGCCGCAATTGACCCCCGGCGTTGCGAGCTGGTACGCAACCGCCATTCCCTTTTGCGGCGTTGCCCAACCCGTGCTTGGCAAGACACTGGCGGGGAGGCCGATCAAACTCGAAGGCAATCCGCAACACCCGATGTCCGGTGGGACGTGCGATGCCTTCACCCAGGCAGCCATCCTGCAGCTGTACGACCCGGACCGCTCCCAAGCCCCGCGTTTCAAGGGCCGGGAAACCAGTTGGGACGAGGTGCGCGGTGCGCTGGCCCGGCAACGACTGACGCTGGACGCTGCGCAGGGCAAAGGCCTGCACATCCTCTGCGGCGCCAGCAGTTCGCCCACCCTGGCGCGCCAATTGGAGGCGCTGCGTCAGCGCTGGCCCGAGGCGCGCTTTTATCACGCCGAGCCCTTCGCCGAAACCGAAGCCTTGCGCACCAGCGAGCGGGTGTTCGGCCAGCCTTTGCAGGCCCGGCGCTATCTGCAAAACGCCGAGGTGCTGGTTTGCCTGGAAGATGACCCGCTGGGCAGTGGCCCGCGGCAGACGCCGTTGCAACAGGGTTGGGCCGAACGTCGGCGGCAAGCAGCGCAAGGGCAGGGTGCGGCGTTGTCGTTCGTCGCCGAGAGCATCCCGACCCTGACCGGCGCCGCCGCGACGCGTCGACTGGCGATAGCACCGTCACGCCTGCCTGACCTGGCATTAGCGCTGAGCCGAGCCCTGGGCGCCCAAGTTGCCGACCAGCCGCGCCTGAGTGCGCGGCAGCTCGATTGGGTCGAGGCCGCCGCCGCAGCGCTTAAGGCCCATCCCGGCCGCGGCTTGGTCTGCGTTGGCACACAAGCGGCGATGGATGTGCAGGCCCAGGTGATGCGGCTCAACCAACGGCTGGGTGCGCATGGCCAGACGCTGGACTGGCAGTCGCCGACATTGCTGGGCTACGAACACAGTCAATTCTGGGCGCCACTGGAACAGTTGGTTCAGCAGCTGGACGCGGCCAATGTCAGCCAGTTATTGCTGCTCGATTGCAATCCGTTGCAGACATCGGCGCCGGAGCTGGGCCTTGAGGGCCTGATGCAGAAGGTGCCGTTTTGTCTGCATGCCGGGCTTTATTACGATGAAAGCGCCTCGCACTGTCATTGGCATGTGCCACTCAACCATGCACTGGAGGGCTGGAGTGACGCACGAGCGGCGGATGGTAGCGCGTGCATTCTTCAGCCGTTGATCGAGCCGATGTACTCGACCCGCACCAGCCATCAGTTCATCGAGTTGTTGCTAACGTCCGCCGACAGCGATGCCTTGAGTGTTGTGCGAACCACCTGGGCCCACGTCGCGCAACACCAGTGGCTCCAGGCGTTGGCCGATGGCTGGATCGAATCTGCTGCCGCGGCGGTCGATGTTCCTGACGCGGCGCCGGTGGTGTTGAACATGCCTGACTCCGAGGGCCTTGAAGCCGTGGTGCGCCCGGACCCTTGCGTGTGGGACGGGCGTTTCGCCAATCTGGGCTGGCTGCAAGAACTGCCAAAACCTATTAGCACCTTGACCTGGAGCAACGTGGTCGGGTTGTCACCCCGGCTAGCGGAGCGGGTCGGTGTAGGCAATGGCGACGGCGTCGAAGTGGCGCTGCCGGGCCAATTACTGCGCGGCGCGGCGTGGATCGAACCGGGGCAGGCCGACCAGGTGATCGCTTTGTACACCGGTTATGGCCGCAGTAATGCCGGGCGGGTCGGCAACGGTCTGGGCTATGCGGTGCGACCGATTCAGGCCTCGTCGGTGAATGCTTCGGTGCGTTCCAGCGGCGATCGCCATGCCCTCGCTTTCACGCAGGCGCATCACGTATTGCCGAACGATGAGACACCGCCGATACGCGTGGTGCCACGCGCGCAACCGCAAATACCGGCGCAACAGATCCCCGTGTCGCTCTACACCGCAGCCGCCGACAGTGGCCCGCAATGGGGCATGGTCATCGACCTCGACCTGTGCACGGGATGCAACGCCTGCGTCACCGCGTGTCAGGCGGAAAACAATATCGCGGTGGTCGGCGCCGAACAGGTCGCCAAGGGGCGCAGCATGCACTGGCTGCGCATCGACCATTATTACCATGGCTCGCTGGATGCGCCGCGCTCGCGTTTTCAACCCTTGCCGTGCATGCATTGCGAACAGGCGCCTTGTGAAACCGGCTGCCCGGTGAATGCCACGGTGCACAGCCGTGATGGCCTGAACCAGATGGTCTACAACCGCTGCATCGGCACGCGCACCTGTGCGTCGTATTGCCCGTACAAGGTGCGTCGCTTCAATTGGCTGGACTGGAGCGCCAACGCCGCCCCGTCGATTCAGGCGCAACGCAATCCCGAAGTGACCGTGCGCTCTCGGGGCGTCATGGAGAAGTGCACTTATTGCACGCAACGCATCAGCGCGGCGCGGATCGACAGTAAGCAACGCGGCGTCGAATTCGACACCCGCGCGGTGGTTACCGCGTGCCAGCAGACCTGCCCGAGTCAGGCCATCCGTTTTGGTGATATCGCCGATGCCGCCAGCGCGGTCAGCAGCGGTCGCCGTGATCCACGGCATTACCGCCTGCTCGAGGCCCTTGGGACGCGCCCGCGCACCAGCTATCTGGCGCGGATAGAAGATGGCGAGAGTGACGATGAAAGCTGAACCGCTGCTGCACGACACCGGCCACTTTCTGCCCCGGGATTTGAGTGATCAGCAAGTGTCGCGGCAGGTGTTCGGCCCCTTGCAACAATTTACGCGGCGGCGAACCTGGCGCTGGCTGTTCGGCCTCGGCCTCGGTCTGTTGCTGATGTACCTGGCCTCCGCCACCGTGTTGCTGGCCAACGGCGTCGGCATGTGGGGCAACAATCAGCCGGTGCACTGGGGCTTCGGCATTCTCAATTACATCTGGTGGCTAGGGATCGGCCATGCCGGCACCTTCATCTCGGCACTGCTGTGGCTGATTGAGCGACCTTGGCGGCACAGCCTCAATCGCCTCGCGGAACTGATGACGCTGATGGCGGTGATCTGTGCTGCGCTGTACCCCATCCTGCACCTGGGGCGACCATGGCTGTTCTACTGGACCATGCCGTACCCAAATGAAATGGGCCTGTGGCCGCAGTTCAAGAGCCCGACCGCCTGGGACATGTTCGCGATCTTGTCCTACCTGAGCGTATCGGTGCTGTTTCTGCTGGTGGGCGCGATTCCGGATTTTGCCACGGCGCGGGACCGTGCCACCGGCGTGATCGCGCAGAGGTTGTATGGCCTGATGGCGCTGGGCTGGCGCGGTTCGCAGCGGCACTGGGCGTTGTGGCGACAGACCACCCGTGTACTGGCAATGCTGGCGATCCCGTTAGTGTTTGCGGTGTCCAGCGGCTATTCCTTCCTGCTGACCATGGGCCCGCAAAGCGGCTGGCATTCGACGCTGTTCCCGCCGTACTTCGTGGCCGGTGCGGTGTTCTCCGGGTTTGCCTTGGTGGCGTTACTCGCCATTGGCGTGCGCTGGCTGTTGCGCATCGAAGCGTTGATCACCCGGCGTCATCTGGACATGCTCGGTCGCCTGCTGCTGGCCACCGGTTTGATGACGGCCTACGGCTATCTGGCGGACCTGTTCATGCCGTTCTACGGCGGCGACGCTCATGAGATCGAGGTCTTGATGACGCGCCTGGCGGGGCCCCACGCCTGGAGTTTCTGGCTGGCCATCTTCTGCAACGTCGGCGTGCTTCAGGCATTGTGGTGGCGGTCGGTGCGCCAACGGCCGGGGACGTTGGCGGCGGTGGCGCTGGCGGTGCTGGTGGGCATGTGGGCCGAGCGATTCATGTTGTTGATCGCCCCGCAGACCCGGGATTTCCTGGTCTCGGCGTGGGGCGGCTACACCCCGACGCTGTGTGACTGGACGTTGTTCATCGGCAGCTTCGGCGTGTTCCTGGTGCCCTACAGCGTGTTCCTGCGGTACGTGCCGATGGTCTCGGCGTTCGAGGTCAAGCAAGCGCTGCACAAGGAGCGTGGCGATGCCTGAATCCCTGGGCTTGCTGGCAGAGTTCGATGCGCCGCAACCATTGGTTGAGGCCAGCCTGCATGCCTGGGCGATGGGTTATCGGCAGCTCGATGCGTTCGCGCCGTTTCCACTGGAGGCGCTGCTGCCGCTATTTGAACCCAGGGCGTCCAGGGTGCCGGGCAGCGCTTGCTTCGGGGCGTTGCTGGGCATCGCGCTCGCGCTGCTGATGCAAATCGGCTCGGTCTTGAACTACCCGCTAAACGTCGGCGGACGGCCGTTGATTGCCGTGCCGTCGCTGATGGTGGTGACGTTTCTGTTCGCCGTTGTCGGGGCGGCGGTGGCCGCTGTCCTGACGCTGCTGATCGCCAGTCGTTTACCGCGTTTGCATCACCCTCTGTTCGGCGCTCAGGCGTTTGAGCGGGCCAGCGACGATGGGTTCTTTCTGTTTATCGAGGCCGCCGATCCGCTGTTCGATGGTCAGGTCACCCGCGCCTGGCTGGCCGAACGTGCGATCAGCGTACACGAGGTGCAGCCATGAAGGCCTGGCCTTGGGCGTTGCTCATCGCCGTGTTGTGCAGCGGCTGCGATGATATGTCGCGCCAGGCCAAGGTGCAGGAACAACGCCCCGGCGCCTTGTTCGCCAATGGCTTGAGCAGTCGCCAGCCGCCCTCGGGTACCGTCGCTCGCGGTCAGCTTGCGCGTGAAGCGAAAGGGCTGCAGCGTCCGCCAATAACTGATGCCTTGCTCACCCAGGGTGAGGCGGGCTACCAGACATTCTGCACGCCATGCCATGGCCTGAGTGGTCGGGGGAATGGCCTGGTGGTCGGCCGCGGCTTTCCGCCACCACCGCCCCTCGGCGAAGCGCGTTTGCTGGGCGCGACCGACGCTGAGCTGATGGAAGTGATCGCACACGGCAAAGGCCTGATGTACGGTTACGAATCGCGCATCGAACCGGACGAGCGCTGGGCCATTGTCGCCCATGTGCGTGTGCTGCAGCTGAGCCAGCAGGCGCCGCTGGATCGTTTGCCTGAGTCAGTGCGGCAGGCGTTCGAGGAGGGCGACCGATGAGGCGCCAATCCGCTGTTTTCGTCATGGGTGTCATCGGCATCGTATTGCTCGGGATCTGGCAGCCAGCCTGGGTCGGCGCGGGGGCGTTGGCCGCCGCGATCAACGGCAGCAACATTGTGTTGGGCTGTCTGTTCTTGGCCCTGCTCACGCCATTGGTCAGTGGCCGCTGGCAAGTGCTGCTGGCGCCGGGCAGTCGCTTGGGGCGCAGCGCGGTGGCGTGGTTAGTGCCCATGTTGCTGCCGACGTTGCTCGCGATGGCGTGGGTGTATCCATGGTTCGCGGTCGAGGGTTCCGGGTTTCGTGGAGTGTGGTTGTCGCCGTGGTTCTTTGTGCTGCGCAGCGTGCTGTACGCCGGGGTAGCCCTGGTCCTGCATCGCTGGGCGCCGCGGCACTGTGGTCCGGGGTTGATTCTTTACGCGCTGGTCGCCAGCCTGGCGGCGGTCGACTGGTTGATGTCGTTGCAGCCGGGGTTCGCTTCCAGCATCTTCGGTTTGCTTTTGATCGCCCGGCAACTGCTCGAGGGCCTGGCGTTCGCTGGTCTCTGCGTGTTGTGCTGGAATCTCGTGCCGCTGCCGGTGGCACAGTGTCATACATTGCGAGGGTTGCTGGTCAGCGCGCTGGCGCTCTGGGTGTACGTGCATTTCATGCAGTACCTGATCATTTGGTCGGTGAACCTTGAGCACGAGACCTACTGGTATCGCATGCGCGAAGCGGGGGCGTGGGGTGGGGTCAGCGCGGTGCTGGTGGCGGGGCAACTGGCTTGTTTGCTGGCGCTGGCTTCGCCCTGGGGTGGTCGGCCTCGGGTGCTGGTCTGGGGTTGTGTGGCTATCCTGTTGCTGGGGACGCTGGAGTCGATCTGGCTCAGCCTGCCGTCGATATTCCCGGATGCTTCTCTCGGCGTCGGTGCCGTGGCGCTGTTCTGTCAGGGCGTTTACGGCCTCGGTCTGTGGACCTGGTGGCATTGGCAGTGGCAAAGGAGGCGCCATGAAACCTGAACAACCGCGCGGTCATGAACCGAATCGGGTCGACAGTCGCAAAGTCGGTGGGTTCGTGGCGTTGCTGCTGGCCGCCATTGCGTTGTGCCTGACCGGCGTGGCCTGGCTGCTCAACGGTTATCAGCAGCACGCGACGTCGCTGCAGCCACCCTTGAGTACTCTCGAACGGGAACGCCTGCTACCGCCGGCTCCACGCCTGCAATCCCAACCACGTCAGGACGGTGAACGGCAACTTGCTGCCGAGCGCATTCGTCTCGACAGCTACGGTTGGGTCGACCGCGACCACCGCATCGTCCACCTGCCGCTGGAACAGGCGCGGGCCATCCTGCTGGAGCGGGGATGGCCAACTCCCGAGGCCGCACCCCATGAACCTTGAACGGGGCGCGCTGGTGCTGGCGTTGCTGTGGCTGATGACGCTGCAGCACAGCGTCGCGCAGGCGTTTGACCCGTTCAGCGCCGCCGGCATCGACCCGGCCCGGGTCGGTGAGCCTCTGGCGCGGGACGCACGGTTTACTGACCAGCACGATCATCCGGTTCGTCTGGGCGACCTGTTGAAGGGCCAGCCCACGCTCCTGGTGCCGTTGTACTACCGCTGCCCGAATGTCTGTGGCGCGGCGCTTTCAACGCTGTTCAGCCAACTGGCCAATCAGCCTTACCGGATCGGCCGCGACTTTCAGGTGATCGCCTTCAGTTTCGATCCGCGGGAAGACGCGACGGCCGCCCGGGAGGAGCTGGCCAAACTCAGCCAGCACTGGCCGGCGCTGACAAACGAACCGGGCCTGCATTTGCTCAGCGGCGATGCGGCGGCCAGTCAGGCCTTGGCTGGTTCGATCGGGTTTGGCTACCGCTATGACGAACACCAGCAGCAATACGCCCACAGTTCCGCCGTCGCCGTGGTGACCGGCGACGGGCGTCTCTCGCGCTGGCTCTATGGCCTCGGCTATCAGGCCGATGACCTGCGCCTGGCGTTGACCGAAGCTGGGCAGGGCAAGTTGGGCGCGCTCAAGGAGCAGCTTCTGCTGCTGTGTTATCACTACGATCCGCAGAGCGGCACCTACAACAGTCGGATCATCCTGTTGCTGCAAGTGGCCGGCGTCGCGACCGTGCTGGCGCTGGGCCTGTTCATCCTGCTGGCGCTGCGCCGCGAACGCCGGAGGCTGTCATGAACGAGCGCTTCCTGCATTTGTGGCCCGAGCAGGCGTCGGATTACGCAGTGTCGGTCGATTGGCTGGTGATCGGTTTCACCGGGATGATGGCGTTGTTCGTGGTGCCGGTGTTCGTGGCGCTGTGGATTTTCATCTGGCGTTATCGGCGCGGGAAAAAGGCAGATCGCGATCATCGGCCGCAGAGCAACCTGCCGATCGAACTGGCGTGGATTATTCTGCCGTTCATAGGCTCGTTGGTGATCTTCCTGTTCTCGGCGCGGCTGTTCTTTTTCGCCCGTACGCCACCAGCCGATGCCCTGGAAGTGCAAGTCACTGCGCGCCAATGGATGTGGAAATTCCAGCACCAGGGCGGGCAGCGCGAGATCAACACCTTGCACGTCCCGGCGCGGCGCCCGGTGAAGTTGACGATGATTTCCGAGGACGTGATCCACAGCCTGTTTTTCCCCAGCCTGCGCATCAAGCAGGACGTGCTGCCGGGGCGCTACAGCATGCTCTGGTTCCAGGCCGAACACAGCGGCATTTATCAGGTGTACTGCGCCGAATACTGCGGCACCGACCATGCCGCGATGCTTGCCCGGCTGGTGGTGCTCGACCCTGGCGACTACGAGCAATGGCTGCAGGACACTGGCAGCGCCGCCGACCTGATCAGCCAGGGCCAGGACTTGTACCGCCAGTACGGCTGCGGCAGCTGCCATGATTCCGCGAGCGCGCCGCCCCTGGCTGGCATATTCAACCGCTCGGTTCGCCTGACCGATGGCAGCCAGGTCGTGGCCGACGACGCCTACCTGCGCGACAGCATCATGCTGCCGCAAAAACAGGTGGTGGCCGGTTACCTGCCGATCATGCCGACCTACAGCAATCTGCTGGACGAAGAAGCCGTGCAACGCCTGGTGGCTTATTTGCGTTCATTGCCTGCCACCGCCTCCGGGGATCCGAAATGAGCTCACCCAGCTATTTGCATCGGCAAGGCCTGCTGTCGTGGTTCCTGACCCGTGACCACAAGCGCATTGCCGTGCTGTACATGATCACCGTGACCTTCTTTTTCTTTGTTGGCGGGCTGGCGGCGAGCCTTATCCGCATCGAACTGGTGACGCCCAACGGCGACGTGCTGACCGCCGATGGGTACAACCGCGCGTTCACCTTGCACGGAGTGATCATGGTCTGGTTTTTCCTGATCCCGTCGATTCCCAGTGTGTTCGGCAACTTCCTGGTGCCGATCATGATCGGCGCCCGGGACATGGCGTTCCCGCGCCTGAACCTGTTCAGCTGGTACCTGCTGCTGGGGGGCGGCTTGTTCACCTTGCTAGCGTTGCTGCTGGGCGGGGTTGATACCGGCTGGACCTTCTACACACCGCTGTCGACGATGTTCAGCAACGGCCACGTGGTGGCGGTAATCTGCGGTGTGTTCATCGCCGGATTCTCCTCGATCTTCACCGGCATCAACATCATCGTCACCGTGCACACGTTGCGCGCACCTGGCATGACCTGGATGCGTCTGCCGCTGTTTGTCTGGACGATGTATGCGACCTCGATCATTCTGGTGCTGGCGACCCCGGTGCTGGCGATCACCTTGCTGCTGGTGGCCGCCGAGCACCTGTTCAACATCGGCGTATTCGACCCGCGGTTGGGCGGCGATCCGCTGCTGTTCCAGCATCTGTTCTGGTTCTACAGCCACCCGGCGGTGTACATCATGATCCTGCCGGCGATGGGGGTTGTCAGCGAGCTGATTACGGCGTCCGGGCACAAGCGCATCTTCGGTTATCGCTTTGTCGTCTGGTCCAGCATAGCGATTGCGGTGATCGGCTTCCTGGTCTGGGGCCATCACATGTTTGTCGCCGGGCAGTCGATGTACGCCAGCCTGGTGTTTTCGCTGTTGAGCTTTCTGGTGTCGATTCCCTCGGCGATCAAGGCCTACAACTGGAGCGCGACGCTGTACAAGAGCGACCTGGTGCTGCACGCACCGTTCCTGTTTGCCCTGACCTTTATCGGGCTGTTCATCATCGGCGGGGTGACCGGGTTGTTCCTGGCGCTCCTGGCGGCCGATTTGCACGCCCATGACACGTATTTCGTCGTCGCGCATTTCCACTACATCATGGTCGGCGCGGCGGTGGCCGGGTATTTCGGCGCACTGCATTTCTGGTGGCCGAAAATCACCGGGCGCCTGTATTCGCAGCTGTGGGGGAAAATCACCGCGGTGCTGATTTTCTGCGGGTTCAACCTGACGTTCTTTCCGCAGTTTCTGCTTGGCTACCTGGGCATGCCCCGGCGTTACCAAAGTTATGACCCGGACCTGCAATTTCTCAATGTGCTGTCTTCGGCCGGGGCGTCGATTCTGGCGCTGGCGTACGCCTTGCCATTTTTCTACTTGCTCGGCTCCCTGCGGTGGGGCGAGAGGGCGCCGATGAATCCGTGGGAGGCGGCCGGGCTGGAATGGCGCGTGCCGTCGCCGCCGCCGGTGCATAATTTCGAAGCACCGGTGACCGTGGACTTCGAAGCCTACGATTACTCCCCGGAGGCGCGCCGTGATCCGCTCTGAGCAAAAGCCATCCGAACCGTTCGCAGCCTGGGCGCAACAGCGTGAGGCGGCGTGGCTGGGCATGTGGCTGTTCCTCGCCGGTGAAGTGATGATGTTCGGCAGTCTTATCATGGTGGCATGGTTCTACCGGATGCAGCACCCCGACGGCGTCGCCGAAGCCGTGGCGGGTTTGCACTTCGGCCTGGCGACGCTCAACACCTTCATTCTGTTGACCAGCAGCTTGTTGATGACCCTGGCGCTGACCGACAGCGAGCAGGCGAGTGAACAGCGTCTGCGTCGCTGCCTGATGGGAGCAACGTTGTTGGCTGCGCTGTTCCTGGCCTGCAAAGGCCTCGAATACACACTGGAATACCGCGAAGGGTTGCTACCCGGTTTCGCGGCGGATTCACCGCTGCACTTGCCCTCGGCGCGCTTGTTCATGAACCTGTATTTCATTGCCACGGCGCTGCACGGCGTGCACGTCCTGATCGCCGTGGGGTTGGGGCTTTGGCTTTACCTGGGATTCACACGGGGTCGGCTGCAAGGACATCAGGCCAGCACGCGTCTGGAAATGGTCACCCTGTACTGGCACCTGGTGGACGGGATCTGGGTTTTGCTGTTCCCGACGCTTTACCTGGTGGGGCGCTGACATGAGTCTGGTGAATGCGTTGAAAGTCTATGCTGGCCTGCTGTTGTTGCTGGCCGTGGAAGTGCTGGTCACGTTGTTCTGGCCGCGGCACGACAGCGTGGTCATGCTCGCCGCCGCTGGCCAGTTTCTGTTGCTGCTGGTGTTTTACCAGGGCCTTTATCGTCACCGGGGGTGGGTGCGGTTGTTTGGCTGGCTGTACCTGCTCTGGCTGCTGGTGATGATGGTGTTCATCCTCGGCGAGTCAGCGACCCGCTAAGTCCGGGGTTATCGTTGGTCGATCCTCATGAACCGGTTTCCAAAAACCGTTAATCGACTGAAACAAGCACGAGAATGCTCAGCTATCTGCTCATAGGCGCCAACGCATCCTTGGTGGCCCGTATAAGCTCGTCGATTTTTAAATGCAAACTGTCGTTGTCACGGTGTTGTATGGAGCGTGTAGCCAGACTACAACCGTGACAGAGGGGCGCGCGGACTTTGGCGGTAGAAATTTTGATCTGTGCCACTCCGATGGCCAGGGTCGGTTGATGCTAAAACTTAAAAATTCCGCTTCGTCAGATGTTGTGAACCTATTCTGTGGCCGAATGCTCCACCAAGAAATATCCGGGTTGGGCGAATGAGATGAATGCCTTCAAAAATCTACTGACACCGGCTCAAGAGGCGAGACTGCAGGCCTTTGATGCCTGGCATCGCGCGCTGGAAAATAAGCAGCTGCGTATGGACTGCCCTGATGCTTACCATGACGAACTCGTTCGTCGAACCGACGAGATGGATCGATTGGGAATCGTCACTTGGAATGAATGGCGAGATTTGAGGCTGCTCGCTGATCAAGCCTATCTGCGCGCTGTCGCGGGAGAGGATTATCAGGCTGGCACACAAACAGCACTTTCGAGAATTGATCATGGCCATCGCTGAGGACACAGTCGCTTACCTACGTAGACACTCCTTGATACTGACCACGGCTGAGTCGTGCACCGCCGGTAAAATCGTTACGCTGTTGTCGGAAGTCGAAGGTAGCGGCCAGTTCATTGAATGCGGTTACGTCGTGTATTCCCCACAAGCCAAACAACGTCTCTTGCATGTCCGCGCTTACACCATCGAAACATTCAATCTGACCAGCTTGGAAGTTGCCAGGGAGATGGCCTTAGGCGCTTTACAAGACAGTACGGCCAATGTCGCGGTGGCAACGACGGGCATTCTGGGGCCTGAAGACGTTGATGGCATCCCCGCGGGCACCATCTGTTTCGCCTGGGCGTTTCAATCGAAAGACGTCAAAAGTGTGTTTACTCATGAGCACCGTTTTTTTGGTACCCGCTGCCAAGTGCAAACGGAGGCAACAGAGTATGCCCTACAACGGCTACCCCATTTCCATGAACAGGCATCGCTCGGCGTGTGAGGTATAAAACGATGAAGGATGATGCCGAACACCCGGATTTACAGAGTCGGGATTATCCTATTCACGAAAACATGTCCTATCAGATGAAGATTTGGCGTTTTGAGCGGTTCGGTTGGTACGTGCTGGTCTTGTTGATGTTTTTTGGATTGATTGGTCTGTTCTCGCGGGGGCTACTCAGTTCTCGCGATGTACGCAGCGCGGATGGTCATATCAGGGTGGAATACGAAATGTTCCACCGCAATGGTTCGACGAATTCGATGAAAGTCAGTATTAGCGCAAAGCCGGAAACCCAAATCGAGCTGGATCTGTCGGGGGAAATGCTGGAGGGCTTTAGCATTGAATCGCTGCAACCTGAGCCGTTGCGCAGCAGAAGTTTGTCCAATGGCATGCGCTTATGGGTGCAAGCCGACAATCAGGGGCAGGCCAACTTGTATCTCACGCTGCGCGGCGACGGCTTAGGTTTTTTTCGAAGTCACGTCACTACGCCCGGGAGCCCTGGTGTGACACTTAGTCAGTTCATTTTCCCATAGGTGACCCATGGATTCGGTATTGCGTGCGGCAGCGATGTATGTGGCGCTCATGGTGCTGTTCAAGATTGCTGGCCGACGCTCGTTGGCCGAGCTGACCACCTTTGATTTTGTATTGCTGATGATTATTGGCGAGGCCACTCAGCAAGCGTTGCTGGGTGATGATTTTTCACTGACGAATTCAATGCTCGTTATCGTCACTCTGATTGCTATCGATGTCGGATTTTCATTGCTCAAACAACGTTCGAGCCGGGTCTCACGTTTGATCGATGGCGAACCCACGATCATTGTTGAGAACGGCAAGCTGTTGCATCAACGATTACGTCACGCGCGACTGGTGGAAGCCGACATTATGGAGGCTGCACGTTCCAGCCAGGGCATTGAGAAGCTGGAAGAAATCAAGTTCGCAATCATTGAGCGCAACGGCAAGATTTCAATCATTTCTCAGACAACTGATCGCTAGCTGATCAACAGATGGAATTCAACTCTTTGTGCGACGTGGATTGCACTACCAGCTCCACGTGCAAGACGTTTTGCTTGGAACACCAGCAATTCCCTGAGGCCTAATGATCACCAGTCTCAGGAGGGTTGAGTCATGTCGCAAGCTACCAGCTATTTTGCCATTGCAATCGCCGTCATTATCCTGCTCGTTGACCTATGGGCCATGATCAGTGTGTTCCGCAGCGACAAATCGGTAGGTGTCAAAGCCGCCTGGGCCGTTGGCCTGATTGTCTTTCCAGTTATCGGTTTGATCGTCTGGGGTGTTGCTGGACCTCGCGGCATCAAAGAGGGTCCGACCTCGCCTGAACACAGCAAAGGTTAATTTCCATATGTTTTACATCAGGATCTAACGTTTTGAGGTCTCAATTATGCAATCCGCCGAACTGCGGCGAGGTTCGACCTTCGCCCCGATCAGGACCGAACTCGGATGAGCGCTCTGCCCAGCGTGATTCTTCAAGCATAAAGCATCTGTAACACTGTTTTTTTATCGACCGGACGACTCATCAGGTAACCCTGCACCTCCTGACATTGGTCTTCGTCGAGAATATTCAATTGCTCCTCGGTCTCGACACCTTCAGCGGTCACCGTCAGGCCTAATGCCTTGCCCAAGCCGATGATCGCCTGCACAACCGCCCGATCATTATCGCCACTGGTCATTGAAGCGATGAACCGTTTGTCGATCTTGATGCCGTCAAACGGATACGCTCGCAGGTAACCCAACGATGAATAGCCAGTGCCGAAGTCGTCCATATTCAAGCGCACGCCCAGTTCTTTAAGGGCGTTCATGCTTTTCAGGGCGCCTTCGGTGTCGTTGAGCATCACGTTTTCCGTGATCTCCAGTTCGAGGCGACTGGCAGGGAACCGGGTGCTGATCAGAATCTCACGAACATCCTCGACGACCTCGCTGCGAGTAAATTGCGCGGGGGACAGGTTGACCGAGACCATCACATCATCGGGCCAGGTCAGGGCTGTCTCGCAAGCTTCGCGAAGCACCCATCGACCCAACGGTACGATGAGATCGGTTTGCTCGGCCAGAGGAATAAATAAGTCGGGGCTTAGTAGATCACGGGTCGGATGCTGCCACCTGACCAGTGCTTCCACAGAGACGATTTCCTTGCCGTTGACCTTATAACGTGGCTGGTAATGTAATAAGAGCTCATGGTTTTCAATTGCTCGGCGCAGATCATCCTCTAATTGGCGACGACTCCGAATTTGCTCGCTCATGTGCGGTTCGAAATAACACCAAGTGTTTTTGCCGCTCGATTTTGCCTGATACAAAGCGATGTCGGCGCACCGGATCAGCTCCTCGGGTACAAAACCTTGACGACGGCTAAGGGCAATGCCGACGCTTGCACCCACATGCAAAGCTTTGCCTTCATACGGGATTGGTTGATGCAAATTGCCGATCAGGCGAGTGCAGAATTTGTCGATTTCGTGGTGGCTGTCCATACCGCTGAGCACCACGACAAATTCGTCACCGCCAAGCCTGGCGACCAGATCGTGATCACGGGTGCACTCGCGCAAGCGTTGCGCCACCTCTTTTAGAACCGCGTCGCCGACAGGGTGGCCGAGGGTATCGTTGATGGGTTTGAAGTTATCCAGGTCAATCATCAGGATTGACAGTGCCGAGGCGCGCTCCTTGAGCAACAAAGCCTCATCGAGAAAACGCGTCAGTTTGTTTCTATTGGGTAAACCGGTCAGCGCATCGTGGAGCGACAGATGCTGAATCTGCGCGTGGGCAGCGACCTCGTCAGTGATGTCGGTGGCGGTGCCCCGATAACCCATCACACTACCTTTTTCCATGGCCGGTCGGGCAGAAACCCGGCAATAGCGGGTCTGGCCTGAATGGTCGCGATAGGTACACCGCAAATCACTGGCAGAGGCGTTTTCGGCCATTTTGGTGAACCACAAAGACAACGGTGTAGTGTCGCAAGACAGCAGTTTTTCAAAATCCTGGCCTAACCATTGTCGAGCGGAAAAACCCGTCACAGCGCCAAAACGATCCGACAGATACGTTATAGAAAGGCTCTTGTCGATTTCCCAGATCCAATCCGATGCCGCTTCGGCCACTGCCCTGAATCGCTCTTCACTGGCCTCGAGCGCTTGGTTAGCCTCTTCCAATGCCTGGTTAGACGTTTGCATGGCAGCGAAACTGCGATCGACAAATTGGGAAGAGCGCAGTGCATGGCGAAAAAAATAGGCCGTCACCAAAAGAAGCACAAACATGGTGCCAAGCAGTGTCGGCAACAACGACCACATCAGGTGAAAACCCGGACGATTCAAGTCGGCAACAAGACTGTAGCCGGTGCTGTCCAGTGGCACCCGTGGCTGCGTGTCTTTTATCGTGCCATCGAGTAAGAGGGTGAGGTTATTCAGACCATAGGCATTACCCAGTTCGCGAAGTTTGCGCGGGGTCAGCTTGTCGATAAAGACCAGCACGGACACTGTTTTGGGATTTTGGACGGGTTGATCTTCCGGCAGGATCGCTGAAGCGGTTATTAATGCAGGCCAGTCTTCGAACAGGGTGTAGGAGCTGATAGGTTGGCTCATGTCAGCCTGATTCTGCACTTGATCCACCAGTGAAAATGCCGAGGCCTGTGCGAAAGCCGAGATGTCTTGCTGCATAGGCTGGCCGCGTATCAGTGCGTATTTGGTGCGCTCGTGGTCGAGCACGAAAACGCCGTCAAAGCCGTCTTTGGTGAACAAGGTTTTGCCCACGTTTTGCTCAGTGTAGGCCCAGTTGACGTCGACCTCGCCGCTAAGATGTTCGTAAGCCGTCGTCCAGTTGGCGTAGCTGGTGATGTAGCGCTTCGCCGATGCAATTCGGTTTTCCAGCGCGCGGGCTGAATAAAATTCAGTTCGGCGCTCGTCCTGGGTATCCAGGTTGTTCGCTATGGTCAGCAACGCCCCGATAGCCACTGCAACTCCGGTGAAAAAAAGCAGACCTATACCGAATGCCAAGCGCAGGGTAGAAGCACCCTGACGGGAAGGGAGTGTGGAGATGGTCGATTCTAAGTGAAGGGCCATTGTCTCTTCCTTGATCCGATTCTTGAGGTTTTGAAAGCCGCAGAGGGATGATGTTCAGACTTTTTCTACAGATTTCATTCAAGCGCTTTGCCACATAACTTAAAAATGGAATTTCCGCTAAGGCACAGACTCTTCTGATCATGACGCCATCGATGCGGCTTAATTCAATAGGGAGAGACGTCATGACACTCATTCAATCCCCAGTCGGAATCTCTGTGCCGCACAGGTTTGGACAAAACGAATCGAATCGGTATGTTTACGAAGAGCTATTGAAGGAGTCAACCGAGGCAACTTCGCTCGCGTGCCATTACATCGAGCGGCAATTGCGCGAAGCTGCGCAATTACCTCCCGATTTGCCTGACGATCCACGGCAGCTAATGGAATGGTCGCAAACTCGCTGCGCCGCTGTAGCGCGTGAGTACGACAGTTACCTCCAATCGCGCAAGGAAGGAGCCCCGCGACGCTATTTCACTAATAGATCCCACGCAATGTACTTTCTACAGCATGTAGCACCGACCAAAAACGTGGATGGCGCGTGGCTATCTGGCTTGCTGACGCATTGGCAGGATTGCCGCTTCGATGGCCTTCTGGACACTTACCTGGAAGAACTGGGCGAAGGCATTGCAAGACGCAATCACGTGGTGATTTACCGTACGTTGCTGAGCGAGCATGACTGCATAGACCTGCAAAACCTTGACGACGAAGATTACCTGCAAGGTGCGTTGCAGCTGGCGTTAGGTCACTGCGGTGATACTTACCTGCCGGAGGCGATTGGTTACAACCTTGGCTATGAGCAATTGCCGCTGCACTTGTTGATTACAGCCTATGAACTGCGCGAGCTCGGCATTGATCCGCAGTATTTCCGGTTGCATGTGACGATCGACAATGTGAGTACCGGCCATGGTCGCAAGGCTGTGCAGGCATTACTGCAATTGATGCCGCCTGGAGAAGGACGCAAGGAATTCTATCGACGCGTGGCACAAGGTTATCGCCTCAATGACCTGGGATCAGGATCGACTGCCGTGATCCAGCGTTTTGATTTAAACCAGGAAGTTCTTTCCATGCTGGAGCGTAAACGCCGGTTCGGACAACACATGCATTCCGACTTTTGCCGGATCGAAGGTCGCACCGTTAATCAATGGCTGGCTGAACCGGGAAAGATGGATGCCTTTCTAGACGCAATGGAGCGAAAGGGTTGGATCCTTCGTGGCCAACCACCTCAAAACAGCCGATTTTGGCATCTGATCGAGGGCAGTGGCGCAGTGATGTTCGGTGTGTTCAGCGGCTACGAGAAACAACTGTTGCGTGACTGGATTGCCGATGGTTGGAAAGACCCGGACGGTCAACCTTTCCGTGTCCGTACGTTGCACATGGATATGCAACAACCTGAGGTGGAGGATGCGGAAATCGAAACGTTGAGAAGCAGCCTTGAATATTTATCACCCGTCGACCAGATCGGCGCGTTGATCCCTTGGTTGTCTGCGTCGCGTCACTGGCGTCCCGCCGGCCTCTTTGCAACACGTCTTTTTATGCAGCTGCGCTCAAGTTTGCGATAACCCTTGGAGGCGACATGACAGGGCAACAAAAGGCCGACCGGGCTTTGCTGAAACTGGGCGCGAGTTTGCTTGGGAGCAACTATCGCTTTATCACCCCTACGCCTTTGACCCACGAACGTTTTCTAGAGCGCTATCGTGCACCTCTCGCCAGGGATCTACGGGATGTCTTCGGATGGTCGATGCCGTTCACCAGCGAACTGTTTTCGCACACGGCGCTCGATGCCTTGGAGCAGGCGGGCATCATCGAAAAAAACGGCGATTTATGGCGCAGCGTTGTTCGCTGGTCGAGCCTGAACGAGCTGCTTTTTGTGCACTCGGCGTATCCCACGTTGCAAAACGATTCGGTTTTTTTCGGACCTGATACTTACCGGTTCGCTCAAGCAATCAGAACGCTGCTTCAGCAACGCTTTGAACCCATCAAGCGTGCCGTAGACATTGGGTGCGGAGCCGGTGTCGGGGCGGTAATCATCGCGCAGGCTCGGCATGAAGCCGACGTTCTGGCGGTGGATATCAACCCGCGAGCGGTGCGTTTGACAGCGGTCAATGCGGAGCTGGCCGGCACCTTGAATGTGACGGCGTACCACAGTGATTTGTTAAACAGTGTCGAAGGTCAATTTGATCTGATTGTTGCCAATCCGCCCTACATGAATGATCACCAGCAACGCGCCTATCGCCATGGCGGTGGCGCGTTGGGCGAAGCCTTGTCGGTGCGGATTGTCCGTGAATCGCTGCCGCGACTGGAGGAGGGTGGGACGCTGTTGTTATACACGGGCGTAGCGATGGTCGCGGCAGGGGATCCGTTTCTCGCGGCTTTGAAACCTTTGTTGTCCGGCGACCACTTCAGCTGGACTTATCATGAAACCGACCCGGATGTATTTGGCGAGGAACTGCTCAAGCCTGGGTACGAAAGCGTGGAACGCATCGCAGTTGTCGTACTCACCGTCACCCGTGTGCCCTGATGGTAGCTGCTGCTATGGGCCCGTTGCTGCGTTTCGGCATTGAAGAAGAATATTTTCTAACGGATCTGGACAGCCGGCAGATGCTGGCTGAGCCGCCCATTGGGATCGTGCGTACATGCCGCACTATCGTTGGTGAACGTTTTGCCTTTGAAATGTTCCAGGGGCAGATAGAGGTGGCGTCACCAGTCTTTTTAACGAGCACTGAAGCGTTTGGATATCTGGCCGAAGTTCGCGGGCGATTGAACGAGGCACTGGCCGATCACGGAGTAGGGCTATTGTGCGCGGGCAGCCATCCCTTGGCTCGTTGGCGGGATCAGCAATCAACACCGTTGCCGCACTTTCAGCAGTTGTTTAATGAGTTCCAGTCGGTTGCCCGCCGCAGCGTGCTCAGCGGATTGCATGTCCATGTCGAGATCCCCCCTGGCGTCGACCGCATTGCGGTAATGAATGAAGTTTCCCCTTGGCTGCCGATGCTGCTGTTGCTGAGTTGTTCGTCCCCGTTTTGGGAAGGCGAAGACAGCGGCTTTCAAAGCTATCGGCAGGTGATTTGCGATGCCTGGCCGCGCATGGGCACACCTGAGTATTTCCAGGATGAAATGGATTACCAGGACTACCTGGCATTGTTGCAACGCATTGGCGCGATTGAAAAGGGTGGCAATGGCTGGTGGGGTATTCGCCCCGCATCGCGCTACCCGACGTTAGAGTTGCGGATGACCGATGCCTGTCCGCGCTTGCACGATACGGTGTTGCTGGCCACGTTGTTCCGGGTGATCGTCACCCATGCGGTCAACGTGTCTCAACCTGGCGCCGTTTTTGATGTAACCCAGCAGCGACTGTTGAAAGAGAACTGCTGGCAGGCCAAGCGATATGGCGCACGGGGGAGGTTTGTTCTGGATGCCCGTGGCGATGTGATGAATGCCAAACAGTGGCTGAATCTGGCACGCTCGACTTTCGAGTCGACGGCACAAGAAATCAACGAATCGCAGCTGTTCGATCAGCTTTTGGTGTTACTGGAAGATGGCAACAGTGCTTCGCGCCAATTGGCTTGTCATGCTCAAGCGAGCAGTTCAACCGAGAACTCGCAGAACGCGTTGGAGCGTGTTGTCGACTTGTTACTGGACGAGACTCGCGCTTCCGCCAAAGACGGCGGCTGTTGAATTCATCATTCTTGGAATTTGGTTTGAGCCCATGCCACCGACGCGCCTTCGGCTCTGAAACACTATGATTCATAAAGAAAATGGTTGAAATGCCGTCCCATTCTTTCTGCCGAATTTCCTTTAATGGCGTGTATTCCGAATGGTTAGCGTGCAAAAAAAGAACAAATCCGACGAAGCGAAAACCGTCCCGCTTCCGCTTGGTCTTTCGACCTATAACCACTTATCGCCACCTATGGGAGATTTTTGAAATTTCTAACGGGCTGTTGCTTCACAAGAAGGTAGGCGCGCGATTCTAAAAAAACGCCGCCAACATTCATAAGCCTGAGGAGATTTGTCATGTTTTTACATAACAAGCGACTTCAATACACCGTACGCGTTGCCCAGCCCAATCCTGGGTTGGCCAACCTGTTACTCGAACAATTCGGAGGAGCTCAAGGAGAGCTGGCAGCCGCTTCGCGTTACTTCACTCAAGCTCTGGCGGAAGATGATCCTGGCCGTAAAGATCTATTGATGGACATCGCAACCGAAGAGCTCAGTCACCTGGAGATTGTCGGCTCGATCATCGTCATGTTGAACAAGGGTGCCAAAGGCCAAATGGCCGAAGGCGTCGAAGCAGAAGGAGAGCTCTATCGCGCCATCAACGGAGCCGGCAACGACTCTCACATCACCAGTCTGCTGTATGGTGCCGGCGCCCCTCTGACTAACTCGGCAGGCATTCCGTGGTCGGCAGCGTATGTCGATACCATTGGCGAGCCCACCGCTGATATGCGCTCCAATATTGCTGCCGAGGCCCGGGCAAAAATCGTTTATGAGCGCTTGATGAATGTCACCGACGATCCAGGCGTGAAAGAGGCGCTGGGTTTCTTGATGACGCGGGAGATTGCCCACCAGGTGTCTTTCGAAAAAGCATTGCATGCCATCCAGCCAAACTTTCCGCAGGGCAAGCTACCGGGTATGCCCGAATTCACTAACGTGTACTTCAACATGTCTCAAGGGGAAGGCAGCACGCGTGGCCCCTGGAACCAGGGAGACGATTGGGAATTCGTGGATGATCCCACGCCAGCAGTCGATGGCGGTGATGGCATGGCCAGCGTGGAATTAAGTGCTGAAGACGATGCGCTTCTGATGGATATGAAGTCCAGGACAATGTCCGATCCGGACAGTAATCCGGTCACCGGTGCCGACCTCGGCGCCGGTGCGCAAACCAAATCTGACACGTGAGGCTATTCACCGCGTACCGCTGCGGGACGCGGTGTTCCTTTACTTCGCTTATCGAGGTGAACGTGATGATCAACTTTTCCAGAACCGAGCGATTCGATGTGGGCTCGCCAAATCTGTTTCTTGCGACGGCTTTGTCTTTTGAACGTGAGGCCACACGTGTCTCGAGAAAGTTACGCATTAAGCTCAGGATGCAGGCCTGATTGGCGCGGCACAGAAGGTCGAGCACTACGAGATCGCCAGCTACGGCACGCTGATCGCAATGGCTGCACCTCAAACTAGACGACGCCGTGGGGCTTTTATCCGCGACACTGGCTGAAGAAAAGGGGGCAGACGAAAAGTTGACGAAGATCGCTGAGCAAGGCGGCAATCAAGCGGCGACGATGGAATCCAAATAAGACTTTGGCGATCGAACAAAGGAGACATCCAATAAGGATGTTGGCGTATCGCAGTGATCTTGGAGTTTTCAACCACCGTGCAAAAAAAGCCCGCACATCGATGCGGGCAATGAGGAGTTACACAATCAGCCTGGCATGGCCAGCACAGGCATAACTTTAAGAATGCTATTTATCGACAGTGGTTCACTTCATTTATTTGCTTTCTGAAGATGCCGACGGACGGCTCTGATCTCAGAAGTGTTTGCTCCCCAATCACACACCTTTCACGGTTCAACGGCTGCACCCGTACATGCTCAAATTTCAGGAACACAGGCGTCGTCATGACCCTCTACTGAATACCAATAACGGAGTCATGGCCATGTACGAAGATCGAAAAGGGCAAGCATTAGCAACCTGGTACAAACTTCTGGAACGGCCAGAAATCCGAATGACCGCACAAGAGCAATATGAGGAGCTGCTGCGCCTCGCTGAGGAATATCTGAAACAAGAATTCATTGATCGAAACGAAAGAAAACGCTTGGTGACCGAAGCCACTCAGCGCTATGCCCAGGCGGTCGAAGGCGTTGGAGAAGGCACCTGAAGTGTAGGGGAGCAATAAGCGGCAAGGCCAAGGCGCTTTTTAAGTAGTTAATAGGGTCGAGATTTACAGGCCTCATCAATGATATCGATGAAGTCATCATGGGCAACCGGCTTGCTCACGTGGTAATTGAACCCCGATTGCCTGGTTTTTTTCTGATCGCTGCTGGTGGCATAACCTGTGAGCGCAATGGCCGGCGTGTATTTGTGATGGACAATCTGGCGAATGGCCTGGATGAGTGCGTGGCCATCCATGACGGGCATGCCAATGTCGGAAATGATCACATCATAGTTGCCTTCTTTCGCAGCTTTGAGGGCCAGTAGCGGGTCGCTGAAAGCTTCCACGTGGGCGCCTTCCATTTCCAGCAGCATTTGCAACACTTCCATCACGTCGCGGGAGTCATCCACCAGCAGTATCTTCTGGCCAAACAATCGTCCTGATTCACCGGAGGTCTGCGCTTGATCTGCCGCCTGCTGATGGGGATGGCACAGCGGAAGCCGAATGGTAAAAGTGCAGCCCCGACCAGTCCCTTCGGAGCGCACATCCGCCGAGCCACCGTGGGCTTCCACCAGTTGCCGCACCAGTGACAGGCCAATGCCCAGGCCTTCGCGCTGGTGGATGGCGTGCTGGTTTTCTGCTTGGGTAAACAGGTCGAACACCTTGTGCAGGTTGTGCTGTTCAAGGCCAATGCCGCTGTCGATAACGTCCAGTTGCGCCATGTCTTCGACACGTCGGGCAATCAGTTCGACGCGGCCGTCCTTTGGGGTGAACTTCAGGGCATTGTTCACCAGATTCCAGATGATCTGTTCCAGGCGCGTACTGTCAGCATCGACCACCAGCGGTGGCTCCGGCGGCTGCGGTACCTGGAGGATGATTTCGCAAGGGTGTTGATCGTTGACCACCACCGTGTGGATGTCCTGCAGAATCCGTCCCAGATCCACCGCCTGTTTTTTTAATTTGAGTTTGCCGGTGCGCACACGGGCAACGTCCAGCAAATCGTCGATGATCCGCGCCTGACTCGATACCGCGTCGCAAATGGTATTGACCGCTTTCATCGCCGGGCTGACGCTTCTGGTCATCGGCAAACGGCGCAGCAATTCGGCGTTGAGTTGAATGAGGTTGAGCGGGTGCTTGAGCTCATGGGACATCACCGCGAAAAACTCGTCTTTGAGATGACTGCTGGTTTGGGTTTCGGCCAGCCGTTGAGTTTGTTCGTCGTGCAGGCGCTTGTGGCCGGTGAGGTCGCGGGCGATCTTCACATAACCTTTGAGGCTCTCGCCTTCAAGTCGGATGACTTCACCGCTGCAGTAGAAACGGCTGCCGTCCTTGCGCAGGTGCCAGCGTTCATCTTCGCCCCGACCATGCTCCCGAGCCGTACGCAGTTCAATTTCCGGTGCACCTGAGCTGCGTTCTTCCGGTGTGAAGATCAGATCGTAATAGGCGCCGAGTACTTCCTCCTTGGCGTAACCAAAAATCAACTTGGCCCCGGTGTTCCAGTCGGTGATCGCGCCGTGATCATCGAGGATGATAATGGCGAAATCATGGGTGCTCTCGGCGACCAGGCGCATGCGCTCTTCACTGATGCTCAACTCCTCCTCGGCGGCACGGCGCTTGGAGATATCGATAAAGGTCAGCACCGTGCCGTCGATGTGGTCTTCACTGGAGCGGTAAGGCAATAGGCGGGCGATGTACCAGCGCTGGTCGCTGCTGCAGACCTCACGCTCGATCATGTTCAGCGACTCGAAGACCGTCGCCACATCTTCGACCATGTCCGGATAGTCCAGGCGATGGGTGATGTCCATCAGCGAGCGGCCGGTATCAACGGGCAGCATGCTGAAAATTTCGGTGGCGCGTGGGGTAAACCAGCGAATACGCAAATTACGATCAATGAATACGGTAGCGATGTCTGTGGAGGCAATCAGGTTGGTCAGGTAATCGTTGACCTTGTCGGTCTCTTCGACTTTGGCCTTCAGTTCGGCATTGACGGTCAGCAGCTCTTCATTGATCGATTGCAATTCTTCCTTGCTGGTTTCCAGTTCTTCGGTGGCTGAGCGCAGTTCTTCGTTGATGGCGTGCATTTCTTCATTGGAAGCCTTGAGCTCTTCGCTGGAGACTTCCGACTGTTCGACGGTCTCTTGCAATTGCAGCTTGGTGCGTTGCAGTTCGTGCTCAAGGTTGGCCAACATCTGGTTTTCGGTCTGGCTGACAATGCCATCAAGCTGCGCTTGAGGATCGACCTCGTGCTCCTCGAAGATCACCAGGTTGTATTCGCTGTCAGTCTCGTCATCCTTGTAAGGATGCACGTTCAGGTCGACCAGGTAACTGCGCTGCTCACGCTCGATGCGGACTTTGCGCGAGGTGACCGGTAGCCCGCTCTGCTGTACCTGGTATAGCGTGGTGCGAATGTCCAGACGCAGATCCGGGTGGGCCAGCGTCAACAGATTGCGTGAGATCTCACCGGCCACGTAGCGCAGAAAACGCCCGGCACCTTCACTCATGTGCAGGATATTGGCATTGGCATCGACGATGATGCTCGGCGGTGCCGCTTTCTCCAGCGCGCGCAAGTGAATGTCGGCAAACGACACCTTGCGAGCAACCGCTGGCTCCAAAGGCCGTGGGGCGGCCGTCGTACGTGCATAACCGCCGCGTGGCAGGGTGGGGGCACGTCGGGGACTGCTGGAGACGCTCTTGGCGCGGAAGATGCGGTTGCGTTTGTCCACCGGCGTAAACAGATCCAGGCAGCCATCGGCGGACTCCGAGGAACCGAGGAATAGGTAACCGCCGGGGCGCAAGGCAAAGTGGAACATCTGCATGATCTCGCGCTGCACCTCGCGGTCGAGGTAGATCAGCAGGTTACGGCAGACGATCAGGTCGAGTTGCGAGAAGGGCGGGTCGAGCAACAGGCTGTGCTTGGCGAACAGCACTTTCTCGCGAATTTCCTTGCGCACGCGGTAGTGATGGTTTTCCAGGGTGAAATATTGGCGCATGCGCGGCGGCGGAACGTCGGTAATGATTGCCTCGGGGTAGACGCCACTTCGACCAAAGGCAATCGCGCGGTCATCGATGTCGGTGGCAAACACCTGCAGCTTGGCCGGGCTGGCCTCCAAGGCCATTTGCTCGGTCAGCAGAATGGCCAGGCTATAGGCTTCTTCGCCGGTAGAGCAGCCCGCTGACCAGGTTCGGATTTCATCCCGATGCGGCAGGCTGTCCTGCAGGGCTTTAACCAGATCGGGGATGACATCGCGTTCCAATGCCTCGAAGGCCTCGCGGTCGCGAAAGAAATTGGTCACACCGATCAGCATGTCCCCCAGTAAGGCCTTGGTTTCTTCGGGGTGAGCTTGCAGATAATCGTAATAGGCGCCCAGATCCGGCTGTGCGGTCACCTGCAGGCGACGCTCGATGCGGCGCAGTACGGTGGCCCGCTTGTAGTGTTTGAAATCGTGACCGGTTCCATTGCGCAGCTGGATCAAGATGTCTTGCAGCTGCTGCTCGGCCAAGGCGGCATCGCGTTCGGAAGCAGGAGGGGTGGTCTTGATTTCCGGGTCGTTGGCGGTCGGCAATATGATGGACTTCGAGTTACGCCAGAGCTCCAGCAGTTTTTGCGGCATCTCCACCACGGGCAACACCAGATCAACCATCTGCGTATTGATGGCGGCACGGGGCATGCCATCGTATTCGGCATCTTCCGGTGTCTGCACCAGGGTGATGCCGCCTTGTTCCTTGATCCGTGAAAGCCCCACTGCGCCGTCAGAGCCCGTACCCGACAGTATCAGGCAGAAAGCACGTTCCTTGTGCACATCCGCCAGGTCTCGGAAGAACAGATCGATGGCCACATGCATGCCAGGCGGCCGATCCGATGGCATCACCGACAGATACCCGTCGTTCATCATCAGGTTGTGCGCCGGCGAGATGACATACACGGTGTTCTTTTCGATGGAGAGCGTCTCGGTCACCTGCCGCACTGGCATCTTGGTGACCTCCTGAATGATCCGATCGACTTGGCTTGGATAATCGGGCGACAAGTGAAAAATAATGACGAAGGCCATGCCGTTGTCATTGGGCATGTGCTCGAAAAATGATTCCACCGCCTGGAGGCCGCCAGCGGAAGCGCCAATGCCGACCACAGGAAAGGGCAGGGTGCTGGGTATCAGCTCCTTGCGCTGCGGGACGTTGGGGGAACGCTTCACGGAAGACTTCATGATCAAAGGCCTAATAAAATGGCGGTCAAATCGTTGTGCCGTCTCGCAATACTACGCCATGTCTTTTTGGGGAGCAGTGAGCAACCTGCGTAAGCAGAGCAAAGGCGTCACGAGTGGATGGTACAGGTCACGGATTGCGCATCAATCAGTGGTGACGCGATCGCCTGTATCAACCCGCAGGCCAACGCTTGAGGAGGGTCGATGATGCGTGGGGCGGCAATCAGGTATTTTTCCGTTTCCAGTTTCTCATCGGCACCTTCCGTCCGCTCGGCGACGATGCGCGCATAGAGTTGCAAGTCGTAGTCCAGGCTCATGGCGTATTCAGACATACGGGAATGATCGACGGAACCTTGAAGGTGCCAGTGAAAAGGATGGAAGAGAAATTTGCTATGCACGCAAGCCGTTCTGCGCTGGCCAGCCAGGAAAACGATGTTGCCCATCGATTCGACGGTTCCGAGATTGTGCGTTTGCACCGAAATCGGTAGCGAAAGCAAAAAGTTATACATGGTAAAGCCGTAACTGCATTCACCACCCATAGTCGCGATATTCACGATCAAGCCTGAAGCACTTTGCTGCACCGCGGTCGATGCTTTCTCAATAAGCTGACCACAGGTCGACGCATTGATTGGGCCGGTGAAATTGATGACATGTACAGGCATACACCACCTCGCACTGACAGGTGTTCGTTGCGACTATGAACTTCGTTCGCAAACAGGCGGCGTATGTGAAGCGCCGGTAACTCTCTCGGATTGTACTGCACCTTGTCGGCGCTCATAACATCCCGGCTGAATTATCGACGTTTCGCTACGCGCGCTATTCTGTAGCTGTTCGACGTATTCGTCGCTAGGTTGAATTACAGACGGATTCGCCGGTATCTCCGGCTTCCTGTCGTCCTGAACATGTGGATCCGGTTCTAAATGCTCTGCATCGAGGTGTCTTTCGATTGGCGCTCTCATGGCTAACCCCTTTTCAGGAGGGGCAGCGATGCCGCCCCTGTCTGACTGAGCGAACTCAAGATTTGCGACCACCTCTGTGGCTTTGTTGTCCGCCCTTACGGCCGGCTTCGGAGGCCTTTTCACGATCATTGGCAAAATTGCCGCTGCCCGACTGACCACCTTTTTTGTCACTGCTGGGTGACTTGTCGCGATCATTACCCTGATTTTTATTACCGGTATTCATGATTATTCTCCAACATCGATTGGCCTTTGCTAATTCATCCGTATGCAACGGACACTAATTCCGATTTCAACCGGCCTGTAAATGTTTTGAATATTTTCAAGATGACCGATAAGCGGTATGTCATGCGACCGACCAAAGCCGGTTCTCACGTAAAAGGTGGTGTGCTGCTGATCCGATCAAGGCTTGGTCGGCGTTAGTCTGCGTGCCGATGGCTTTAACTTGTCCTGAAGGTTTTTCACCTTCGCTCCTGCTTGAGGATGTCGGGCAAAGCGCTTTCGGCGAACGAATTCTACTCGGCCTTCGATTCGGGCAGATCAATGTGCCCGGTTAATCAGAGCTTACCGATTTCGCCTGTGGCTTCTGCAATCATCAATAAGGTGTCTTCCATTTCCTTGATGGCAGTCTGAAGTCTTTGGAAGGAAAGGTGAATCGCCTCCGAGCTATCCACGGTTTGGTGCCCCCGCAGCGAATGAACTCGCTCCTTTTCCTTCAAGGATTCAACAGCAGTTCGTAGTGTATGAAGCTGGCTGAAAATGGCTTCGAAATGTCGGACTAAAGCACCGCTCACGTTTGCTTCCCCTTTTTAGTTGCTCTTGATGAAGAGCTCGCAAATAGATAGCAGCGTTTTCAGATAATTCAGTGTTTTCGACGGACAGTTCGCCTTTACACCGCCCGTCAGGCACGCGCTTTTTTCGGTTGAACAGAAGTCTTGTCTCTCTGACAGAAAAGTCTGAGCAGACGAAATTTTTCCTTCGTCTGGGTTTGCTTGCGTCGGGCTGCATGCCAGCCGGCGCGCTTCGCTAACCATGGAAGCTGGATCCCGAACCCGCGCTTGCCCCCTGACTACTCGCGAAAAAAGCGAACTCACTGCGCAGTATTCAAGTCCACCTTGAAGTGGCTTCGAATCAACAAACCTCAGGAGAGACTTCGATGAAGACCTATCCAAAACCTCCATTCAAACCTCAGCAGCAGCCTGTCCCCGGCGAGCAAAGCCGAATGGAACCGTATCCCGATTGCGGTGAGTCCAGTTATGAGGGATCGGGCCGGCTGGCCGGCAAGATCGCTTTGATTACTGGCGGCGACAGTGGCATTGGCCGCGCTGTGGCGATCGCCTTTGCCCGTGAAGGCGCTGATTTGGCGATCTCCTATCTGGACGAGCATGAGGACGCCAAAGAAACCGCACGGTGGGTCGAGGACGCGGGCCGGCAATGCCTGTTATTGCCGGGGAACATTGCCAGTCAGGCGCATTGTGCCGGGATCGTGAATGACACCGTGGCAAAGTTCGGTCGCATTGACATTCTGGTGAACAATGCAGCCTTTCAGATGACCTATGAGACGTTGGAAGAAATTCCCGACGAGGAATGGGTAAAGACATTCGATGTCAATATCACCGCCATATTCCGCATTTGCAAAGCGGCGTTGCCCAACATGGCGGAGGGCAGCTCGATCATCAATACCAGCTCAGTCAACTCCGATGCGCCCAATCCCAGCTTGTTGGCCTATGCCACTACAAAAGGGGCGATTGCGAACTTCACCGCAGGGCTTGCACAGATGCTTGGCAAGCGTGGCATTCGAGTCAATAGCGTAGCGCCGGGGCCTATCTGGACACCGTTAATACCCTCCACGATGGCCGAAGACTCGGTGAAAAACTTCGGATCAAACACCCCGTTAGGACGACCAGGACAGCCGGTTGAAGTAGCGCCGATTTATGTACTGTTGGCATCGGACGAAGGCAGTTATATATCCGGGGAACGGTTTGGGGTCACAGGCGGAAAACCTATCCTCTGATGGCTTTCTTGGCACTGGAATAGAATTAATGGGTGACAACAATGAAACATTTTTACTTAGGCCTGAGCTTCTGCAGCCTGCTGATGCTGCAGGGATGTTTCGACAACTCTGACAGCACGGCGAAGAGCAATCCGGATGGCACAAAATCGTCTGTGCAACTTCAGCAGAAAAAAGCGGATGAAAACAAATAACGGTGGGCTGTCGAGAAGGCCAAGCTGTGGGTGACCGCCAGGATCGAGCGATCGATACCGGCCCGATTGATTGACGTCCTGGTGATCACGTATTTAAGGGCTGACGCGATGGACCATGCGAACCATTGGTTATTATTTTCCTGGCAAATCACCAATGCCATCGTCGTTGGCATCAGCAAATGACCGTGGATAGCCCTGATAAATTACGACTTGCTTCCACCAAGGCAAATGGGGCACGCACAACAATGAAGCTGATGATGTATCGACTTTCGGCGGCCATTGAAATCGCCCTTGGATGTCATACATCAATCTGCAGTTCCAGATCCCCATTTGCCATTCTACGAGTGTGAACCAAGGTGCCGGCTAAAGGCTGTTTTGACGGTTGAAATACAGTCACGGTATGTGCCTTGTGAAGATCCTCCGGGAAAGGGGCTTGCACCTGCACTTGAAAGGCACCAGGCGTAATCGGAATGATCACTCCCTCACATTCCACGGTTTTTGCTATGGGGCCAAGAAATGTGTCCAGTAGATAATCCAAGCGTATGCGACAAGTCATGATAAGACTCCGTTCAATACATTGATTCGGTGGATCAGGATTCCAATTCATTTTTCTGCCGAGCGTACACAGCAGCGGTTTTATAATTTTAAAGTCGACGTACAAATGACCTAATAATCGATTGTGTAGCCCTGCTTATGTTGAGTTGGTCGATCGAGGTCAGCGCGCACCAAATACACTCGCTGATCTCGTTTTGAGGGGTCACACTTTCAATATTTATGATTGAAGCCTCAAAAACATGATGGTGGGTATGAGTAGATTCAAACTCAAATATGTATAGAAGCTGCTCGGCGTTTAGTCCCGTTTCTTCTTGGAGTTCTCGAGCCGCAGCTCCAGCAATAGCTTCGCCAAACTCGACCTTTCCACCAGGCAGAGCCCATTTTGACGCCGGCTTGCGCACCAACAAGACCTGTTTATCTCTTTCGCAAATAACAGTGGCTCGGATTTTCATCATGAGGTCCCAGATCATTGTCTCGCCATACGTTTGTTACTTACTCATGGGCTAATGAGTAGGCGACGTTACAAAAAATTCCAGGAAAATGACGACCTGCGAGCGGGCATCAGCAATGCCATACCTCCACCGCAATGAACGAGTTTTCGCCGGTGGCCAATCCCATAGAGTCACCAGCGGGTAACCCTCGTTCATCAGAGACCTTGAATCAACCGCTGGCAGGTGCTGGGTCAATCATATGCCGAAGGGGAAGGTGTCCTCTTCATGACTGGACGAGTGCACGGTCTTTAGCGGTGTGATGGCGAGGGTATGGGCGAACCACAGGTATGCATCAAATTGCTCGCTCAGGGTCGCGTCGAAGTAATGGCTTTGGCGCTCGGTTTGCGGGCGATAAATCACACCAATGGCGCGCTCCAACAGGCGTATTGATAAGGCTGAGCGCAGCGTCTGTCGTTTGTCGTCGCGCCAGTCATACAAGCGCTGATGCGGTAATGCCTGGAGCTGCTCAAACACGGCATTTCACAGGTGGCCATGCCACCTATTCGATAAGGTTTTCCATGAGGATTGCAGTGTTCAACCATAAGAACGCCCTTCGGTCGCAGACCATTTGCCAGGGCAATCCTGGTGAATTCTCCCTTTTGCCGTTTCTATGATGGAGAGCACAAAGACCAGAGGGTTCCAATAAATAGAAGAACGGCTGTCACGCGTTTTCGTTATTTGGTCGCGGCACGCGTCATGTGGCATCGGGTTGGGACAAGTTGCCCGTACGCCGTTCTCTCACCGCATTGACCACTGGCCGTGCTACGTTTCGTACTTCTTCCTGCAGTGCCAGGTCAGCATCCAGCTCGTCATGGCTGGCGGCGTAGGGATGGTAGTAGCCGATATAGCGATCCAGACAAGCCATTTTCCAGCGTCCACAAGTCCATCCAGTCCAGGCACTCGCATAAGGGTCTATCCGCTGCTTTCCTCTTGGTGAAGTGAGCTGTCGCAAGCCTCCATCAGCTTTTGAACAGGAAGCGGCGGGAAGTTTTCATTCAATAAGGTCAGATGATCCAAGGCCTCGCAAAACAGGGTTTCAGCTTTCCTTCGCAGTTGGAGATAGCGTTGGAATTTCTCGCTGTCCAGATCCGGTTGCTCGAGCAGTTCGAATGCGGAGCGGCTGATGGCATTTGCCTCATCAAACAGCTTTTTATTCCGCTCCATCGCCAGGCAGCGACAGGCGAGGAGTTGGGCATTGGTGTATTGAGAATGCATGGGTGCGGTCCCGTTTGTTAGCTCCTGTTAATACGCTGTGCGGCAGGAAGCTGAACCTGGTCATATGTTTTCGGGTGGGTTTCACCCTCCAGTAAAAATTGTGACCGCGACGATGCAAGCCGGTATCAAAGAATATCTGTTTAATAAATCGATGGTTTTACTGGGCGCCAAACTGACAAAAATCTTGTTTTTTGATCGCTTCAACCTTGGAACTGTTTTCCAGGCTAAAACAATAGCTGCCGAGGGTTTCCTGGCAGCTATCGAACCCGGACCGACTTCATCAACCTTGGGGCATCAGTTTGACTTTGATCCAGCCGCTCTCACGTTTATCAAACGACTTGAAGGCTTCAATGGCGTCAGTCAGTGGCTCTTTCTGGGTGAGTATTTTTGCCGGGTCGACACGACCAGCCAAGGTCATTTCGATCAACTTGGGAATGTACTTGCGATGGTGGCAGTTGCCCATGTTCATAGTCAGGTTCTTATTCATCGCCGCACCCATGGGGAAGGTGTCAAAGCCCGGTGGGTACACGCCGATGATCGATAGGGTGCCGGCCTTAGCCAACCCTTCGATGGCCCATTGCAACGCCTGAGCCGGTGCATCGCCCGGTTGCCATTGGGTTTGTGAATGTGCCTGGTGCGCATGGTTGGCGTCGATGCCTACGGCATCAACGGCGCGGTCCACACCTATACCGTCCGTGAGGCGGTGCAGCGTTTGCACCGGGTCTTCCTTTTCGAAATTTATGCACTCGGCGCCCAGTTCGCGGGCGCGCTCAAGTCGGTCCGCCAAGCCGTCAATGGCAAACACGCGGCCGGCACCCATCAATTTCGCACTGACAATGGTAAATAGGCCAACGGGGCCACAGCCGAACACTGCGACACTATCGCCGTCCCGGATTTCGGCCATCTGCGCGCCAAACCAGGCGGTAGGGAAAATATCCGACATGGCAATGGCCTGGTCATCGCTAATGGCCTGCGGAATCTTGATCAAGCCGATATGGGCGTAGGGAATACGAGCTTTCTCGGCTTGCAGACCGTGGAACGGTCCTGTGCCTTTAGGACCGCCGAAAAACGAGGTGCCGGCCTGTTTGCCGTGAGGATTGACGACATCGCATTGTGAGAAATAGCCGGCCCTGCAATAGGAACAGTTACCGCAGGCAATGGTAGAGGGAATGATAACCCGATCACCCACCTTAAGATTCCGTACGTCATCGCCCAGTGCCTCGATGATCCCGACACCTTCATGCCCCAATATCGTCCCAGGCTGCATGTCGGGGACGGTGCCCCGAATAAAATGCAGATCCGTCCCGCAGATGGCTGCTGCCGTAATTCTCACAACGGCATCTGTTGGTTCCTGAATTACGGGGTCGGCCACATCGTCCATCCGGATGTCACCCACGTCATGAAATACCACTGCTTTCATCATCCACCTCGCCATTCGTTTTCAGTTCAGTTGTCTAGCAATGGAGGTCCTGGAAATACGAAAGGTTTATTTAATTAAGATGCCCCTGACGAAAGGAACGAACTCTTGAGGCGCGCCGGTTAACGGGTCGTGCCCGGCGTTGGACAAAAAAATAGCGAAGGGAGTAATTGGTCTCGAGATCAGTCAGATAAACCACTGGTCGACCTGGACGAACTGATGGTTAAACCGGCGCTTCTACCTTAGTAGGTGAATGTCACTGTTAACGAAGAGGATTCGATCATGCCACGCGGTGATAAAGACAAATACACAGACGAACAGAAACGTAAGGCCGAACACATCGAAGACAGCTATGAGGCCAAGGGTGTTTCCAAGAACGAGGCTGAGAGCCGTGCGTGGGCTACCGTTAACAAACAATCAGGTGGCGGTGAGCGTAAGGGAGGCTCGGGGCAGAAAACCAGCGAAGCGGCAAAGACAAAGGCTCGTAAATCGTCCGGCCGTCGAGCGGCAGCTAGCCGCCAAGGTGTGCCTAGACCCGGTCAGCAACTCGAGGACATGAGCAAGACGGAATTAATGACCCGAGCGCGAAAACAGCAAATCGCTGGACGCTCAACTATGCGTAAGGCTGAGCTAGTCGAGGCTTTGCGCCGGGCCAGTTGAGTCAGGATCTTGTGCCTGGCGAGTTTATGGATCGATGATTGACTCGGCCACAACTCCAATGGTGATTGTGATGAGGTTCGTCGTTGCCGCTATAGCGGCTCGAAGTTGTACAAGAAATGGGTATCCGTACAGTAGTTTCTACCGTTGGCCGATACCGTTTCGAGGAGGTTGCACTTCGCCTACATTTTCTGGAGTTCAGTGGACTTCAATCACAAACTATCCGGATCCCCGAAGAACATCTGAATCCGCGACCGCAACCAGCGCTCGCCCGGGTCATTATCCTGCGACCCGCGCCAAGCCATGTGCAGTTCGAAACTGCGCGCCGGCAACGGTGGGTCTTCCGCTCGCACGCCGCCTGCCGCGGTTAGCGCATCGGCGGTGTAGTCCGGCACCGTGGCGACGATGTCAGTGCCCGCCAGCAAGGTACTCAACCCGTTGAACTGCGGAACCGCGAGTACCACGTGACGTTTGCGCCCGAGTTTTTCCAGTTCTTCATCTATGAAGCCGCTGAGGTCGCCGGCAAACGACACCAACGCGTGAGGGCGCTCGCAATAATCATCCAGGCTCAACGGCCCCGGCACGGTGTCGGCGCGCAACAGTTTGGGCTTGCTGCGACGCAGGACCTTGCGCTTGGCGTTGGCCGGCAGGTCGGTGGTGTAGCTGACGCCGATGGAGATCTCGCCAGAGGCCAGCAAACCCGGCATCAGGATGTAGTTGACCCGGCGCACGACCAGCACGATCCCCGGCGACTCGGCGCGCAGGCGCTTGAGCAGCATCGGCAACAAGGCGAACTCGACGTCGTCCGAAAGGCCGATGCGGAACACGGCGGTACTTGTGGCAGGATCGAACTCGGCGGCACGGCTGACGGCGGTGGAAATCGAATCCAGCGCCGGCGAGAGCAGGGCGAAGATCTCGATGGCCCGAGCGGTGGGTTCCATGCTGCGGCCGGTGCGCACGAACAACGGGTCGTCGAACAGCCCGCGCAGGCGCGAGAGCGCCGCACTGATGGCCGGTTGTCCGAGAAACAGCTTCTCCGCCGCACGGGTCACGCTGCGTTCATGCATCAATGTTTCGAAAACGATCAACAGGTTCAGGTCGACACGACGCAGGTCATTACGATTCATCTGGAGTCCTGGCAGAGTCAGCAAGCTTGACGTGGGCGGCCATATGGGAACAATGGCCCGCAGGAATATTACGGGGAAAGGCTGGTACTCTGCACCGGGTAATTCAGATTTCCTGCACGAGTCGCTGCGGTTTGCTGGCTCAATTGTCATCAATGGCACTGATGCGGAATCAATGACAGGCATGTCGACTATTAATACCCACTGATAGTCTTGGGTTAAAAGCCCAGCTAGAGTTCAAGGCATTAGAGGTTCAATTGGCGAGGTTTGCGATGTCCCGCACGATCCGTTTTCACAAGTTTGGTCCTGCCGAGGTGCTCAAATGCGAAGAGCATGCGGCGTCCTTGCCTGCACCGGGCGAAGTGCAGGTGCGCGTCGAGGCGATCGGCATCAGTTGGTACGACACACTGTGGCGCCAGAACCTGGCCCCGTCCCATGCCCGTCTGCCTTCGGGCCTCGGCCAGGAGATGGCCGGTATCGTCACCGCGGTCGGCGATGGCGTCGATGACCTCGCGGTCGGCGACAAAGTGGCCAGCTTTCCGGCCCAAAGCCCGAACGACTACCCGGTCTACGGTGAGCTGATTGTGTTGCCGCGCACGGCAGTCACGCGTTATCCGGACATTCTCAGCCCGATCGAAGCCAGCGTGCACTACACGCCGTTGCTGATTGCCTACTTCGCCTATGCCGACCTGGCACGGGTCAAACCGGGGCAGTTTGCCCTCGTGACCGACGCCAGCCACTGCGCCGGCCCATCGTTCGTACAACTGGGCAAGGCCTTGGGCGTTCGAGTGATTGCTGCGACCAAGACGGCGGAGGAACGTGAATACCTGTTGTCGCTGGGTGCTGACAAAGTCATCGTCACCGAGGAAGAAGATCTGTTGATGCGGATCAACAAGATCACCGATAACCGTGGCGTAGACGTGGTGTTCGATGGACTGGGCGGTCCGCAGATGTCATTGCTGGGCGATGTGTTGGCGCCTCGCGGCAGCCTGGTACTGTATGGCCTGCAAGGCGGCAACCAGACGCCGTTCCCGGCCTGCGCAGCGTTTCAGAAGAACATCCAGTTCTTTGTGCACTGCATCGGCAACTTCACCGGCAAGCCGGAACTGGGCATCACCCAGGACCAGGCCGCACTGCAACGTGCCTTGCGCGACATCAACCAGCTGACCGCCGACCGCGTGCTGCTGCCGCTCAAGACTCGGGTGTTCCCGTTTGCCGAGTTCGTCGAAGCGCACCGCTACATGGACGAATGCCCATGCCGCGAGCGGGTCGCCCTGCAGGTCGAACCGGCGTAACACAGCCTCACCCAAGAGTCCGTGCCTGCACGGACTCTTTCGTTTCAGCCCCTTAAAAACCCCTTCCCGCAGACCGGGCAAGCAACTGAACTGGTTTTTGTCCGTAATCTGTAGCTTCTAATCAGCCACTAAGCCCTGATAATTGAATGATTACTTTCATCTCAAGGAATGAGTCATGGCTGGGCGTCAGGCTGAAACGTTTCAATGTCCATCGCCGATGTACATTGGCGAACTAAAGGGTTGTTGTGTAATTGCCGAACAGGCAGTGACAACTTCTTTCTTTATTTCTTGTGTTAAATGTCTGTGGGACTCTGTCGGACATTTCCTAAGACGCCCGTCCTGGTCGATAAAACCCTTGCCAGCCGGGCGTTACAGCCTAATCTTCATCACCCGAACACGGAGCTTGCGCGATCGTTTCAAATGATTGCGATCAACTTCAAGCGTTAGCATTTGGCAATAAAGTCAATGACTCTAATCGTGCGGCCAGTCCAACGGGATTTGCTGTTCGCGCGATATTGAACTTACGAGCATCAGGTAAATAAAGATGACCAGCATCCATGATCAAGCGATGAACTATGTCTACCAACAAGTATTGCAGCGATTGCTGGGTTATTTCTCACGGGCCGAACGGACCGCATTGCAACTGCTGATCCAGCGTCTGGCGGTGGCGGCGGGGGGCATGGAGCACATTGGCGACTACAAGGTACTGGCGATCCAGTCCGGGTCCCGTGACAACTGCTACACCCTGGCCTTGTTGCGCGCGGCGCAATTGACCATCGCCACGCGGTCGCCAGCGACGTTTCGCCTGCGCATCGCCTCGTTGCGCTTGAACGGAGCAGGCAGCGCGGCAATCGAGAACATGCAGCGCACCAACAGCGCCTTGTTCGTCTATGACGATCCACGGGTCGAGGTGCTGATGGTGGATGATCGCGAGGTCCTGCCATTCAATCACCTGGTGCCGATTTCCGACGCCGGCCGCGAGTCGAACCGTGTGAACCTGCTGCTGGTCGGCCACCGTCGTGCGTGGAGCGGTGGGCTCGACCTGTGGGACGACGGTTATCTGGCCACCGGCGAATTCTACGGGCAAATCGCCCGCTGGGACGGCGGGGTGGACGCTCTGATCTTCAGCGACACACCGCGCCAGCAGAAACAGTTTATCGATGGATTGAAGCGTTCGGCTGCCAAGGCTGGCTTGCAACCATCCTACGCCGGCGAATCGAGTTACGCGGGCCTGTTCACGTTGCTCGATCAGTTGGGTAGCGACTGCTATCACGCTTTTCATGCGGATGACGAGCGATCGCAATGGCGCCCGCTGGGGCAGTTTGAGGCCTGTCGCCGCGCCGCTTGCCTCGACATTCATGACATGTTGGTGAGTAACCTGGAAGAACGCTGGCCCTTGTTGACCGAGTTCCTCGGTTTCCAGCCCGATGAACTGTCGACGCAAATCAGTGACAGCGAATTCGTCAGCCCGTCGATCTCGGCGCACGTCAGGGGGTTGCAGGCCTGTTTCGTTCAGGGTCGCAGCTACGAAGTCGGAGTGGCGCAATACCTGCAGCGTGCGCTGGTGATGATGCGCCGCAAACGCTTGCCGGAGCGCCTGTGCGAGCAGGCGATCGAGGTTTTCGGCAACCCGGCCGCGCTGTCAGGACAGCGTCAGCGCGCGGCGCTCGAGGCGCAAAAAAACCTGGGCCTTAGCGAAGCGCAACTGTTGTGCCTGCTGTTTTCGCCCTTTGTCGACCGAGGCGCGGGGCTTGAGCGTTTCCTGCGCCAGTGCCATCCCGGCATGCTGGTGGCCATGCCCGACCTGCACCGAGCCATGCAGGGTTTTGCGGTGGCCGAACAGGTCATGCAATGGATGGTGGACGTCAGTGGTTTGCCGGTCAGCCTGATTGGCCGGCTCTACCGGATGGAGCCAATGGCCGAACAACTGGCCGCGGCGTCCATGGCGTTGATCGACACCACGTTGCCCGTCGATGCCGGCGAGCCAGACGCAAGCATGCTGTTGGCAGATGAATGGTCCGCAGGTCGCTGAGCGTGCACGGATTGTCAGTCAGAGCCGTCGGCTTTCAGCCATGAAAGGTCATCGTGAAACGGATTTTGCGTACCAGGCGGTGTACCGCTACCTGGCCAGCCTGATCACTGAATCTGAAGGTGATGCACGGATTCGCCTGCCGTCGTTGCGACACCTGGCGGAGCGTCTGAATGTGTCGATCTCGACCATCCAGTACGCCTATTCGCTGCTGGAGAAAGAGGGACGCGTCTATTCGGTGGCCAAGTCCGGCTACTACGCGCTTCCGGTGTCTTCGGTCAACCTGCTGGACAGCGGCGGCGACCTGTTGGAAGCCGTCTACGTCAACGCAAGGCGCCCGGGGATGCTGGTGCTGAGCACCGATGAGCCAGCGTTGTTGCAGCCGCTCGACAGTCCTTTGTTACTCCTGGAGCGCGAGCTGCTGCGCCAGTATCCCCGGCAGCCGCAGTCGCCGTCGCAACCCTGCGGCGAACTCGAATTGCGCACGGCCCTGGCGGCGCGCTACACCACCTCACCGATGCGTTACTGGCATGCCGATGACGTCTACATCGGCGCGGATTTGCGCGGCGTGCTGGAAATCCTGATCACCGTACTGGGCCTCAAAGACGCCACCGTCGTGGTCGAGTCGCCCTGTGACTGGACGATCCTGCGTTTGTTGCAAACCATGAGTGTGCGCGTGATGGAACTGCCGGTGCAAACCGATGGCGGCCTGGATCTTGAGCGTCTTAACGTACTGCTTGATACCGAACCGGTGCGTCTGGTAATGCTCTCATCCACCTTGAACATGCCACGCGGCAGCCTGGCGCCCGACGAAAACCGGCAAGCCGTCGCGCGGTTGTTGGCGATGCATGACAGCTGGGTGCTGGAGAACGACTGCCATGGCGAACTCGCCTTCGACGCCGGGGGGCTGCGCTTTCGTGACCTGCTGGCGCCGGAGCGCCTTATGGTGTTTTCCACGTTCGAGAAAGTCATCGGGCCGGAGGCACCTTATGGCTATCTGCTTTCCAGGCATTTGAGTGCGCAATTGCAACGGCACTTTTTGCTGCGAGCCTTTCGTCTCTCGCCGATCCGCCAGAAAGCCATCGCACGCTTGTACAGCAGCAGTCGTCTCGACCAACACCTGTTGGTGTTGCGACGCCTGCTCAAGGAACGCAAGGGGCAAATGAGCGTGTTGTTGCAAGAACGCTTGGGCGACGCCTTGCACTTCGTCGAGCCTGAGGGCGGCGCGACGATCTGGGCCCGCTCCGTGCGCCAGGTCAATGTGCGGCGAGTGTTCCAGCGTCTGCTGGCGCAACAGGTGGTCATTGCGCCGGGTGAGCTGTTCAGTCTCCAGGACCTGCACCATCAACATTTGCGCCTGAGCCACACGTTTGGCGGCGATCACAACCTGGCTGCCGCGCTGAGTCTCTTGGGGGATGCCCTGCGATTGGAAACGGTCGATTGAATGCAGCAAAAAACATCTGTGGCGCGGCTGGATCGATCCCATCGCGTTACGGTCAAACTGCCAGTAAACTGCGACCCATCCCTGAACCACTCGATTCCAGAGGTTTTGCATGACACTCAGTCCTTTTGCGGGCAAACCGGCACCGGCGGCCTTGTTGGTCGACATCCCGCGACTGGTGACGGCCTATTACACCGGCCAGCCTGATGCTGCGATTTCGACCCAACGCGTTGCCTTTGGCACGTCCGGGCACCGGGGCAGCTCGTTCGACTTGAGTTTCAACGAATGGCACGTGCTGGCAATCAGCCAGGCGATTTGCCTGTATCGCGAAGCTCAAGGCATTGATGGCCCGCTGTTTGTCGGTATCGACACCCACGCCCTGTCCACGCCGGCTGGCGCCAGCGCCCTGGAAGTGCTGGCAGCCAATGGCGTGACCGTGATGATCGCCGAAGGCGACGAGTACACGCCGACCCCGGCCATTTCCCATGCGATTCTTTGCTACAACCGGGGTCGCACCAGCGGCCTGGCCGACGGCATCGTCATCACGCCGTCGCACAACCCGCCGCAAAGTGGTGGTTACAAATACAACCCCACCAACGGTGGCCCGGCCGATACCCACATCACCAAGTGGATCGAAGCCAAGGCCAACGAACTGCTGGCCAACAAGCTCGCTGGCGTCAAGCGCATCAGCTATGAGCAGGCCCTGAAGGCGAGCACCACCCATCGTCACGATTACCTCAACACCTACGTCGCCGACCTGATCAACGTGATTGATTTCGACGCCATCCGCGATGCCAAGCTGCGCCTGGGCGTTGATCCGTTGGGTGGAGCAGGGGTGCGCTACTGGTCGGCAATTGCCGAGCATTACCGCCTGGACTTGGACGTAGTAAACAAGGACGTCGATTCGACCTTCCGCTTCATGACGGTCGACTGGGATGGCCAGATCCGCATGGACCCGTCGTCGAGTCACGCCATGCAAGGCCTGATCGGCCTCAAAGAACGTTTCGACGTGGCGTTCGCCTGCGACCCGGACCACGACCGCCATGGCATCGTGACCCCGTCCGGCGGTTTGCTCGCGCCTAACAACTACCTCGCGGTGTCCATCGATTATCTGTTCCAGAACCGACCGCAATGGCGCGCCGATGCAGCCGTGGGTAAAACCGTGGTCAGCAGTGGCTTGATCGACCGCGTGGCCAAGCGCCTGGGGCGTCGCCTGTACGAAGTACCGGTCGGTTTCAAATGGTTTGCCGAGGGCCTGTTCGATGGTTCCTTGGGTTTCGGCGGCGAAGAAAGCGCCGGCGCCTCGTTCCTGCGCAAGGATGGCGGCGTCTGGAGCACTGACAAGGACGGTTTGATTCCGGCGCTGCTGGCGGCAGAAATGACCGCCCGTACTGGCCGCGATCCGAGCCAAGCCTACCGTGCCCTGACCGATGAGCTGGGCGAACCGTTCTCGGTGCGCGTCGATGCCAAGGCCAATCCGGAGCAGAAAGCCCTGCTGAGCAAGCTGTCGCCGCAACAGGTCACCTCGACTGAACTGGCCGGCGAACCGATCCAGAGCATCCTCAGCCATGCACCGGGCAACGACCAGGCGATTGGCGGTCTGAAGGTCATGACCGAAAACGGCTGGTTCGCCGCGCGTCCGTCGGGCACGGAAGACATCTACAAAATCTACGCCGAAAGCTTTGTCAGCGACGAGCACCTCAAGCAACTGGTGGCCGAGGCGCAAACGCTGGTGGATGGCGCTATTTCCTCCAAGTAACACGCAATCTTGTAGGCGCTGGCTTGCCAGCGAAATCGGCGGTTGATTCGGCATAGATGTTGAGGCTGGTGACGCCTTCGCTGGTAAGCCAGCTCCCACAAACGTAAAAAAAGGGGCGACCATCGTGGTCGCCCCTTTTTTGTCCGCTTGTCTGGCCAAATCAGGCCAGGTCCACCAGCACGATCTCACTGTCCTCAATCGCCGTTACCCGCAGCACCTGCTCATCGGCTACTGCAATACCGTCTCGAGCTTGTGCACGCAAACCATTGACTTCAATGATTCCTGTGGCTGGAACCAGATAAGCGCGGCGTCCGGGGTCCAGTACGTATTCGGCCGATTCACCAGCCTTCAGGTTGGCGGCAACCAAACGGGCGTCGGCACGGATGCGCAGGCTCTGGTCGTCGCCTGCCTTGCCGCTGGCCAGGGTGACAAAACCTTCGCGGTCGCCTTTGGGGAACGGCTTGGCGCCCCAGGACGGGGCCAGACCGGATTCATTCGGGATGATCCAGATCTGGAAGATCTTGGTGGGTGTCGCTTCCAGGTTGTATTCGCTGTGGGCGATCCCGGTGCCAGCGCTCATGACCTGGACATCGCCCGCTTCGGTACGACCCTTGTTGCCCAGGTTGTCCTGGTGGGTAATGGCGCCTTCGCGAACATAGGTGATGATTTCCATGTCCCGGTGCGGGTGCTGTGGGAAACCGGTGCCGGGCGCGATCACGTCGTCATTCCAGACCCGCAGGTTGCCCCAGTTCATACGCTTGGGATCGTAGTATTCGGCGAACGAAAAATGGTGGTGAGCATCCAACCAGCCGTGGTGAGCGCCACCGAGCGAGTTGAAAGGTCTGAGTTCAAGCATGATCGTCTCCTGAAAAGGTTCGTCATGGGGCCTAGTGCCTGACCACGAAGCGAGACCGGTGGGTGATGGCGGCCATCATCCAACAGGTAACCATCGATAAAAAGCGTAAAAAATGCAGCATTCCGATCGAATAGACTGATATGAAATAGCCTCGAAAGATTCTCAGCCGGCTTTCATTTCATCGCATAAGCCAATGAGTTACAAGCAATTCACTAGAACTCGACGGCAAATGCAGACACCATAGCGCCCAACAGCCTCACACCCTGGAGTCAGTCCGCGTGCCGCAACACACCCCCGATCTTCCTCCTGAGCTTCGCCCCCTGGCCGAGATGCCGCTGATCAAGCGACTGCTGGCCCGGTTCTTCGGTTACAGCCTGACCCGCCTGCACGCACAGCACCGTGCTTCGTGGCTGCATGGGCAGGCCGATGGTTTTCGCAGCGGCCACAGCGCCGGTGTCGATTACGGCTATAAGGAAGGCAAGCTCGAAGGGTTGGAAGAAGGGCGGCAAGTCCTGCTGATCCGCGACTCGCGCTCCACCGCGCATCGGCCGCCGAATGTCGATGACTTGCTGTTCGACGATTGGCGCCTGCCGTTGAGTGCCGAACTGAAGAAGCGCATGAAAGCCGACGTCGCCCGATTGTTGCCAGCGCATGCCCAACCCAGCGCCGCCCAGTGGAAGATGATCTTCAGTGACACGCCATCCACCTCGGTGATTGCCGGCGCCGGTGCCGGCAAATCGACCACGCTGGTGCTGCGCATCCTGCTGTTGACCCATTACCTGGGCTTCGAGCTGAGTTCGATGACCGTGGTGACCTTCACCCGCGAGTCACGCAAAGACTTCATCAACAAGTTGACCGAACTGTTTGCCGTGTGGGGGCGCGTGATCAGCTTCAAGGAGGCGCGGGACCTGGTGCGCACCTTCCACTCGCGGATCCTGCCGATGGTCCGCAGTCTTCCCGGCTTCGAGCGCCTGCAGGCGTTTGAAAACCTCAGCCTGCGGCCGGCCAACGGCGACGATGAGGCCGACAGCAACCCGTTCGATCTGCGCATCAATGACGCGCAACGCCAACAACTCAATGCCTGTTATCACCACCTGCACACGGAGGATCAGCGTTTTCGCGAGCTGATCCAACCGTTATCGCGCCATGCCTTGCAACTCAAGGAACTGGAGCGCGATCACCCGGACGTGCAAAAGCGTATTGGCGTAACCGAGTTGGCGGCTAAACGCGATGAAGAACTGTGTGACGCCATCGAGGACCTGTGGTTTCGCGCCGGCGCCTGGCCGATCAAGGGCATCGAACCCAAGCGCCAGACGTTCGATATCAACGGCTCGACGTTTCATTGCCATGGCTACATTCCGTCCCTGGATGCCTGGGTGGTACTGGGCTTTGATCCCCGGGAAAACCCACAGGTCACACGGCCCAACGCCAAGTTGAGCGTGCGTGCGGAATGGGCAGTAAAGCGCACCCTGTTTCAAGCTTTCTGTCGTAAGCCATTGATATGGATAGAGAGTTATGAGTCATCCATGCGTGTCTTGGCATCGTTGGCGGGTGATGCCAGCGCCGGCCCTGGCTTCGACTACAAGATCAACGGCGAGCTTGCGTCCGCGCCGTTGCTTGATTGCTTTGTGGCTGCCGCCGGTTTCATCGAAAACCTTGGACTGGATGTGCCCACCGCTGTCGGGCAGATGCGTTTCGCCAAGGATGACCCTGACCGGTTCTTCTTCGAGGCGTTGAGCCTCTTTTGGCGGGCGCTGGAAGATCACTTGCTGGACCAAAAACCGCCAATCATGACCTACAACCGGATGTTTGCCCTGTTCAGCGAGCATTCGCCTGAGAACCTCAAGCTGCTCAGCGATGACCTGCTGCGGCCGTTGTCGCACCTGATGATCGATGAATTCCAGGACGTTTCGCCGCAGATCGTCTCGTGGATCAGGGCCAGCCTGGCAGAGATTCGCAGTCGCGGGCCGGCCATGCACGTCGGGCGCGGTGCCCAGCGTTCTTCGCTGCTATGTGTGGGCGATGACTGGCAGTCCATCTATGGTTGGCGTGGCAGTTCGCCGACGTATTTCATGGAGTTCAACAAGGAGTTCCCGTCACCGAGCACCACCAAGGTCATGCTCAGTGACAACTATCGCAGCCACCAGCACATCATTGATGCCGCCGAGCACATCGTGCGCGCCGCACCGGCGATTGCCGGCAAGAAGGCCAAGGCCAGTGGCGAACCGAAGGCGTTGCTGCCGGTGAACATCCTCGATCGTGATGACCAGGGCATGGCCCAGCGTCTGATGGAGCATTACAGAAGAGGCGATTCGATCCTGATGCTTTATCGAAAAAGCAGCGATAAGTCATTGATTGAAGAACATATTCAGCCAGTAGTTAATGTTGATTCGAGCTTGCCGTTCGAGGCTCGGCGCCTGAAGCAGCTGACCTATCACAGCGCCAAGGGCCTGCAAGCGGATGCCGTGTTCCTGCTGGGCGATTGCCAACACCTGACCAGCTCGCCATACAAAAATCAGGTTTACCGCATGGCAGGCCTGGGCAAGGCAGGTGACAGCGAACCCTACGACAGCGCCCAGAAGGACGAGATTCTGCGGTTGGCCTATGTGGGTATCACTCGGGCCGTCAGCCATTGCTACTGGTACGTTGATGCCCAGGACAAACAGGCCGCGAACCTGCCCAAGGCCTCCGACCGGATCGGCAAGGGCAAGGCGTTTTTTGCCGATCACCGCAAAACCACGGCCCGTATCGATGCCCTGTAGGAGCGAGCCTACTCGCGAAAAACGTAGCAACCATTCGTTTATCCAGACCGTACGCGTAATCGTTAACGTCCTTCGCGAGCCAGCTCGCTCCTACAGGTAGGGGTTAGCGCGCAACAAAAAGCCCACTTGAAGTGGGCTATCTAATGGCTGGGCCTTCAGGCATAACTCCTGAGGGCCTCCGGGGGGATGAAGGCTTCCAGCTCGTCCTCCACCGCTTCGATTATTCGTTCCACATCTGCCGCATTCATGACAGTGGCGCACGGAATACCGGCAATGGCGATCATGGTCTCGCCAGTGGCCCGGTCAAACAGACGGGCAATCATGCTGCCCGGTGCATCCATGCTCGCCTCGAATCCCATGGGATGAAAATGCCAGCGCATCAGCTGGCAGGCGTTTGGAAAGGTGACCTTACTGAACCCTTTGTTCATGTGTTGCCCGCCTTCATTATCGAGCGCTTCCGTTAGCTCATGGTAGGAGGGAAGAACCTTCAATGGTTCAACCAGTGACAGTCTTTAAAAGTAGCATCCGTATGTGAAAAGAATGTGGATTTTTCAGGCCGTTTGGCGATTGATGCATTTTTTTTGATTCAGCTCACGCTTCGCGAGGGGGTTGCGGCCACAAGCCATCATCGGTTTAGTCGTTGAAGGCCAGGCAGAAGTTGGGCAAGCTCGGGGTTTTTCCCGTCGAGATTTTCAATGCACGCCGATGATGATGGCCCGCTGCAAACCCAGGCCACGCGCGAGACGGTCATGCGTTATCACCTGCGCTGGAAGCACCGGGATCTGGATGGCGTCATGGCGCTTTATCACCCCGAAGTCCAATACAACGACTTTTTCCAGAACCGGGTCATGAACCTGGCCGACTTGCGCGAGTACGTGCGCAGCAGTATGCCGCGTGATCCAGATGAAGCCCTGGAGCATTCCGACCGCATTCGCCTGGACGGCAACACGGCGTTCATTCAATACCGGATTACCTTGCGCGGCGGTGATGGGCTGGTGTCGTTTCGCGCCAGTGAAGCGATCACCGTCAAGGACGGGCTGATCTGGCGAGTCAACGAATATGCTTCGCTGGTGCACGAACACCCCGTCAGCAAAACCTCCGCCAGCCAGCGCCCGGCCGTCAGCCGACTCGGCTTGTCGCCGCGCCAGCTGAGCTTCATGGCTGATGACCTGCAACAGTATTTCCAGCGCCAGCAGCCGTACCTCGACCCGGAACTGGACCTGCAACGGGTGGCAAAGGAGTGCGGCTACAGCCGCAACCAGATTTCCTATCTGCTCAATCAGGTGCTTGGCCAGAGTTTCTACCGCTACGTTAACCAAGCGCGCCTGCAGCATTTGCTCGCGGCGCTGGACGCCGCCACGCCGCCCGTGCGCATCGATGAACTGGCCTTCGCTGCCGGATTCAATTCGTTGTCGGCGTTCTACAGCTGTTTTCGCCAGCATACGGGCCAGTCGCCCAAGGCCTATGTCAAACAAATTTCTTTGCGTGCACGCGCGCAAGACAGCGCCTGAGCCCTCGCACTAGGATCCACGCCATCGACGTTTTCAGTGGCGGAGTCTTGCATGCCGGCGTGGCGCACTATCAGTTTGTGGATGGACCAGCTCGACGAGCCTTTGTTGGCGCGTCCGGCGCTGGAACGGGACCTGGATGTCGACGTGGCGATCATCGGCGCCGGCTATACCGGGCTGTGGACCGCGTACTACCTCAAGCAGCACAAACCCGACCTGAGCATTGCCATCGTCGAAGCGCAAACCGCCGGGTTCGGCGCGTCGGGGCGTAATGGCGGCTGGCTGATGGGTAATTTGCTGGGCGAAGACCGGCTGCTGACGGGCCTGTCGCCCGAAGACCGTCGCGCCTCCTACGATTTGCTGCACCGCATTCCCGATGAAGTGGAAGTTGTCCTCGAGCGTGAGGGCATCGACTGCGATTACCGCAAGGGCGGGGTGCTGTATTGCGCCGCCCGTTATCCGGAGCAGGAAACCAGCCTGCGTCAGTACCTCGACGACTTGCATCGCCAAGGCCTCAATGACAGCGATTATCGCTGGCTCACCCCGGAACAACTGGCGCAGCAGATTCGTGTCGCCAAACCCTATGGCGGGATCTACGCACCGCACGTAGCGACGATTCACCCGGCCAAACTGGTACGCGGCCTGGCCCGCACGGTGGAGCGCCTGGGCGTCAAGATTTATGAAAACAGCCCGGTTACCCATTGGCAGTCCGGCAGCCTGCGCACGGCGAAAGCCTCGGTGCGCAGCCGCTGGTTGGTGCCGGCGGTAGAAGGTTACTCCGTCACGCTGCCGCCATTGGGGCGCTACCAGATGCCGGTGCAGAGCCTGATCGTCGCGACCGAGCCGTTGTCGGCGGCCACTTGGGACGAAATCGGCCTGAGCCGTGGCCAGGCGTTCAGCGAAGCCAGCCGCCAGGTCACCTACGGTCAGCGCAGCGCGGACAACCGTTTGATCTTTGGTGCCCGAGGCGGCTACCAGTTTGCCGGCAAACTGCGCCACGACTTCGACCTGACTGCTGGCGAGAAACAGCTGCGGCGCTATCTGTTCGGCGAGTTGTTCCCGCAATTGAAGAACGTGCAGATCACCCATGCCTGGGGCGGCAACCTCGGCATGTCCCGGCACTTCAAGCCGCACATGCTCTGCGACCGGGCCAATGGCATTGCCTTGTCGGGCGGTTATGGCGGGGAGGGCGTAGGTGCCAGCAACCTGGGCGGCCGAACCCTGGCCGACTTGATCCTGGGGCGCGACACCGAACTGGTCCGCCAGCCCTGGGTGATGCCGCAGCGTGGCATTGATGCACTGCGGGCCTGGGAACCGGAACCGATCCGCTGGCTCGGCTACAACGCGATCATCCGCAGCTTTGTCCATGAAGACCAGACCCTGGCCAACCCGGCCACCGCACCGTGGCGGCGCAAGCTCGCCAGCGGGGTCGCCGGTTTTATGGAAGGTTTCATGCACTAAATGGCGTTTCTACATCAACAGGTATTCCCATGAGCATCACGCAATTCAAGAACACCGCAACCCTGAAGCTGGACGAGTCCAATCCGGTCGCCGTGCCGCTGGGTACACCCGTGGCCGTGGCGTCTACCACCAGTGTGGAGCGCGACGACGGCGTCGAGACCGGCGTCTGGGAGTGCACCCCCGGCCGTTGGCGGCGGCAGATCGTCGCCCAGGAGTTTTGCCACTTCATTCAGGGTCGCTGCACCTTCACCCCGGATGGCGGCGGCGAAACCCTGCACATCGAAGCCGGTGATGCGCTGATGATGCCGGCCAACACCCTCGGTATCTGGGACATCCAGGAAACCGTGCGCAAGACCTACGTGCTGATTTTCTGAATTCAAAACAATAGAACACTGATCCCTTTGATTGCCTGCCAACAAAAAAAACTACAGGAATCGACTCATGCTGCGAAAGACACTGACCCTGGCCCCGCTGATGCTGGCTGCATCGATCAGTCAGGCGGCCGACACCGTCAAGATCTATAACTGGTCGGATTACATCGCGCCGGACACCACGAAAAACTTTCAGAAAGAAACCGGCATCGGTTTTACCTACGACGTCTACGACAGCAACGAAACCCTGGACGGCAAGTTGATGACCGGTAAATCCGGTTACGACGTGGTCTTCCCGTCCAACCACTTCATGGCCCGGCAGATTCAGGGCGGGGCGCTAAAGAAGCTCGACAAGAGCCAGTTGCCGAACTGGAAGAACCTCAACCCGGTGCTGATGAAGGCGCTGCAGGTCAACGACCCGGGCAACGAACACGGCTTCCCGTACCTGTGGGGCAGCACCGGCATTGGCTACAACATTGCCAAGGTCAAGGCCGTGCTGGGTGACAATGCCCCGGTGGACTCCTGGGACTTGATCTTCAAGCCCGAAAACATGGAGAAGTTGCAGAAGTGCGGCGTGGCCATACTCGACAATGGCCCGGAGTTGCTGCCGGCGGCGCTGAACTACCTCGGCCTGCCGCATCACAGCAAAAACCCGGAAGACTACAAAAAGGCTGAAGCGCTGCTGATGAAAGTGCGGCCGTATGTCAGCTACTTCCACTCGTCCAAGTACACCAGTGACCTGGCCAACGGCGATATCTGCGTCGCGGTCGGCTTCTCCGGTGACATCCTGCAAGCGGAAAACCGCGCCAAGGAAGCCAACAACGGTATCGATATCGGCTACTCGATTCCCAAGGAAGGCGCGGCGATCTGGTTCGACATGGTCGCCATGCCGGCTGACGCGCCGGACGAAAAGGCCGGTTATGCCTTCATGGATTACCTGCTGCGCCCGGATGTGATGGCGGGCGTCAGTAACTACGTGCATTACGCCAACGGCAATGAGCAGGCCGACAGCCTGATCGACCCGGCCATCAAGAACGACACCAAGGTCTACCCGAGCCCGGAAATGATGGGCAAGCTGTTTGCCCTCGAAGCCATGCCGCTGAATATCGACCGCATTCGTACGCGCGTGTGGAACAAGATTCGCACGGGTAGCTAGTGCGTTGAGTGTTCATCGGGACAGGACGTCCCGATGCCACCTTCTTCAGCCGACCGGTTCGGCTGCGCAACTCATCTGGCCTGAGCCGGGTATTTGCAAGAACACGTCATTGCCAATCTGCCAGAAGCTGTAATTACCTTTGAAATCCTTGCCGGTGTACTGGGTGCCCGAACTGTTCGGCACCTGGGTCAGGGCGACAGAGGTGCTCGCCCATTGCAAAAACACCACGCCCGGTTCGACCGTGAAGAACGTCGCGGCAACCAGCGGGCTAAAACCTGCGCAATGGTAGGCAACGGGGCCTTCGGTGCGTCGGCTGGGATCCTTGGTTCGCGCAATGGCCGAGCCTTGGCGCAATCGATGCGCGCGTTCGGCATAACTGCGAACAACACAGGCCTTGGCTTGGGGGCCGCTGCCGCACTGGTTGCGAGCCTCGATCCAGAAGCGTTGATCGACCTCGACCTTGTCCGGGCGCGGCACGGATTTTTCATCCGTGAGTGCCAGGAGATAAAGGCGATTGAGTTCAAGGTCCATCTGCGCCAACTGGGGGTCGTGACAGATGAGCTTTTCGACGGCGATTGAATTGCCGGTGCAGTCAAAGGTGGTTTTGTAGGTGGGCACGGGCTTCTTGGCAGCCACACATACATTGGCTGTCAGGCACGCGCTGGCAGCAAGGATCGAGACCAAAAGTGGCGTGGCCATCTTCATTTCGGCTTCACCTGAATCATGACGTGATGCCCGTGTTGCAGCGGACTCCATCATACCGCTGCACAGTCATTCGTTGCCCTGGGTCTACGCAGTGTAAGGCAGTGCTGGAAACCTGCCACCGAGGGGGAAGGTGAAGGGGCCAGTGGCATCCTTTGGGACTCAGTCGTCTTCCTGGCGAACGGTCGCTACTTCGTCGGCGCGAACCTTTACTTTCGCCCCTGAAATGTCCTCAAATTCAAAGAAACCGTCCTTGGTTTTGGTTTTCGGCATGTCCTTGGTCAGGTATTGCGTGCCGTTCTGCAGCGTTACGACCGTTGGCGTCGAGCAGCCGGCCAGTGTCAGCAGGGCGGCTACAGCCAGGGGCAAGCCCAGTGTCTTGATGTCCATTATCGTCTCCCGTTTGTTTTGCAGCAGCGCCATCGGGTCGGTGATGCTTGCTGCACCTCTATGGCGGTTGGTGCCGTCTGGGCGCGGAAAGTTCGACGGCCTGAGCAAAAAACCACACAGCGCCGCCATTTATCCTTTTCCGATTGCACCCGGTGTTGTGGAACTGGTATCTGTACGCATAACCAGTATCCGCTCGCCATGGCTTATTTTCCTGTGACCGCAAACCCCCTCGACAATCCGTTCTATTACCTCAATAACTTCATGCAAGTGCTTGATTGGCTTGAGCAACGCTATGCCGATGTATTGAGCGTCGAAGAGCAACGGTTCATCCAGGCCTTCAGGGCGTTGCCCCGCGAGTCGAGGGCGTTGCTGGTCAGGATGGTCATGCGCAAGGGGGATCATTTCCGGGCGGGCAAGCTGCATTACGAGGAAATCGGCGATATCGGCCAAGCGGCCGGCCCGTTGCTGGAACTGGGCTGGATCGATGAGCACCTGCCGATCTCGATCGAAACGGTGTTCGAGGTGTTGCTCAAGGCCGAAATTCTCCAGGCCTTTGCCACCGACATCGACCAACCCAAAGGCAAAAAAGCCGACTGGCTGCCGACGCTGTGCGAGCGGTTGCCCCAGGTGCAAAGTTTCAGCGACTGGTGCCCGGACCTCGACGAACGCCTGTTCAGCCTGACCATCACGGCGTTGTGCGACCGTTTGCGGCTGATGTTCTTTGGCAACCTGTATCAGGATTGGTCGGAGTTTGTGCTGGCCGATCTCGGCATCTACACCTACGAAAAAGTCGAATTCTGTGTCGAGTCCCGAGGCCTTCGCAGCCGTGAAGACGTGGATGCCTGCCTGCTGCTGCACCTGTACCAGCAACAATTCGAGGCCGGTGACGCGTTGGAAGACGTAGTCGAGCAAATCAAGGGGCTGGCACTGGATAACCCGTGGTTGCAACGGCGGCGTGACAAGTTGCTGTTCCAGATGGGCCAGTATTGCGAACGCATCGCCGACTTTTCCATGGCCCTGAACCTCTACCGCGAATGCGCCTACCCGGGGGCGCGTTCGCGGCTGATTCGCGTGCTGGAACGCTGCGGTGAGTTCGAATTGGCGCTGGAGCTGGCCGAACAGGCCGAACAGGCGCCGGAAAGCGCCGCCGAACAACAGCATCTGCTGCGCATACTGCCACGCCTGCGGCGCAAGCTCGGCGGGCCACCGATCAAGCGTGCGGCGCCTCGGCCCATGCAGCGCCTTGACCTGCACCTGCCCAGGACGGAGCTGGAACTATCCGTGGAGTGTTACGTGCAGGCGCACCTGGCCGAAGAATCCGCACCGGTGCACTACGTCGAAAACAGCCTGATCAATTCACTGTTTGGCTTGCTCTGCTGGCCGGCGATTTTTGCACCGCTGCCGGGGGCGTTTTTCCACCCGTTCCAGCGCGGGCCGGTGGATTTGCTCAACGAAGACTTCCATGGCCGCCGGGCAGAGCTGTTTCAGGCCTGCCTGGCCGAACTCGACGACGGGCGCTACCGGCAGACCCTCCGTGAACGGTATGCCGCCAAGTGGGGCATACAATCGCCGTTCGTTTTCTGGAGTGTGCTCAGCGATGAGTTGCTCGAACAGGCCCTGGATTGCCTCCCGGCCGAGCACCTCAAGCACTGGTTCAATCGTCTTCTGCTCGATATCAAGGCCAATCGCGCCGGCATGCCGGACCTGATCCAGTTCTGGCCGCAGCAAAAGACCTACCGCATGATCGAAGTCAAAGGCCCGGGTGATCGCCTGCAAGATAACCAGTTGCGCTGGCTCGAGTTCTGCCATGAACATCAGATGCCAATTGCCGTGTGTTATGTGCAATGGGCGGAGCATGGCGCTTGAGCTACAGCATTGCGGTACGGGCGCTGTGTGAGTTCACCGCCAAGGTCGGCGACCTCGATCTGCGCTTCACGCCGTCGCCGTCCGCGCTGGAGGGCATCGTCGGGCACCGGACGGTGGCATCGCGGCGCAGCGAGGGCTATCAGAGTGAAGTGGCCCTTGAAGGCCAGTATCAGACCTTGACGGTCAAGGGCAGGGCGGACGGCTATGACCCCGGGCAAAACTGCCTGGAAGAGGTCAAGACCTACCGCGGCGACTTGAGCAAGCAACCGGCCAATCACCGACAACTGCACTGGGCCCAGGCAAAAATCTACGGCTGGCTGATGTGCCGCAAACTGGATCTGCCGCAGATCAATCTGGCGCTGGTGTATTTCGACATCGTCAGCGAAAAGGAGGCCTGCCTGGTCGAGTCTTTCGAGGCCGTGCAGCTGCAACAGTTTTTCGAGCAGCATTGCACGCGGTTCCTGCAATGGGCCGAGCAGGAAGTCACCCACCGTGCCGCACGCAACCTTGCGGCGCAGCACCTGTCTTTCCCCCACGCCGACTTTCGACCGGGGCAGCGTCATTTGGCGGAGTCGGTGTTCAAGGCTGTCAGCACTGGGCGCTGCCTGATGGCCCAGGCCCCCACCGGCATCGGTAAAACCCTGGGCACCTTGTTCCCCATGCTCAAGGCACTGGCGCCACAACAGCTGGACAAGGTGTTCTTCCTCACGGCGAAAACCCCGGGTCGAAAACTCGCGCTCGACGCCGCCCAAGTAGTGCTCAACGGCGCCGATGCACCGCCATTGCGGGTGCTGGAAATGATTGCCCGGGACAAGGCCTGCGAACACCCGGACAAAGCCTGCCACGGCGAGTCTTGTCCGCTGGCCCGGGGTTTCTATGATCGATTGCCCGCCGCACGGCAGGCCGCCAGCCAATTGAGCTTGTTGAACCAGAACGCCTTGCGCGAGGTGGCCCTGGCACACGAAGTGTGTCCGTACTACCTGAGCCAGGAAATGGCACGCTGGGCCGATGTGGTGGTGGCCGACTACAACTATTACTTCGACTTCAGCGCCTTGCTGTTCGGCCTGGCCCAGGCCAGCCACTGGAACGTTGCGGTGCTGGTCGACGAAGCCCACAACCTGGTGGAGCGCGGCCGGCAGATGTACAGCGCCATCCTCGATCAGGCGACCTTCAACGGCGTGCGCAAAACCGCGCCCGATGCGCTCAAGAAGCCGATGCAGCGGGTCAGTCGCGAATGGAACGCCCTGCACGACACGCAATTGGGCGCATATCAGGCCTATGACAAGGCACCGGAAAAACTGCTTCAAGCCTTGTCATCGTGCAACGCCAGCATCGGTGACTACCTCAACGATCACCCTCAAGGGGTGGACAGCGCGCTGCAGAGTTTTTACTTCGACATGTTGCACTTTTGCCGGGTCGCCGAACTGTTCGACGAGCAGTTCCTGTTCGACATCAGCAAGCGCGACCTCGACCGCAAGCGCCCACTCTCGCAGTTGTGCCTGCGCAATGTGGTGCCGGCAGGGTTCATCCGCCCGCGCCTGACCGCGGCACGCAGCACGGTACTGTTTTCCGCGACCCTCAGCCCCCGGCTCTATTACGCCGATTTGCTGGGAACCCCGGCGGACACGGTGTGCATCGACGTTGAGTCGCCGTTCCACGCCGATCAATTGCAAGTGCACATCGTCAACCGCATCTCCACCCGGTTCGTGCATCGCCAGGCCTCGCTGGAACCGATCGTGGAATTGATCGCCCGGCAGTTCTGCGAGCGCCCCGGCAACTACCTGGCGTTTTTCAGCAGCTTCGATTACTTGCAACAGGTGGCGCAGTTACTCGCCGAGAAGCATCCGCACATCCCTCTGTGGTCGCAGTCCCGAGGCATGGGCGAGGCGCAACGCCAAGCGTTTCTCGATCAGTTTCATGCGGATGGCCAGGGCGTCGGCTTCGCGGTGCTGGGCGGGGCCTTTGGTGAAGGCATCGATTTGCCGGGCGCCCGCTTGATCGGCGCGTTTATCGCCACCCTTGGGCTGGCACAGCTCAACCCGGTGAACGAGCAATTGAAGCGGCGCATGGCTGCCATTTTTGGCGCCGGTTATGACTACACCTACCTGTTTCCCGGCGTACAGAAAGTGGTGCAGGCAGCTGGCCGGGTCATTCGCACGCAACAGGATCAAGGCGTGGTGATGTTGATCGACGACCGTTTTGGCGAGAGCAAGGTCAAGCAGTTACTGCCGCGCTGGTGGGCCATTGCGCCATCGAATTTTCTTTCTTGCGAGTAGGAATTTTTACCTTAAAAAATAAAGACATATGTTGATTCAATCGTGAATTTGAACAATCGGCGTTTGCATCCTTTATTCAAAGGGGAAGGGCAAAACTTCAAACCCTCTTTGATAAGGAAATCAAGATATGTCAGATGCACCGCTATACCCTTACACCTCGACCGAGTTGAACAACGCGCTGAATGAAATCGTGGCTACGCTGTTTGCCGGTAAAACGGCCGACACCCTGCCCAAGATGCTGGTCACCGCCGGGGTGGAGAGTTCCGGCAAAACCTATCTGCTGGAAAAGAGCCTACTGCCCTCCGGGCGTTACGAGAACTTCGTTCGGTTGTATCTGCCCGAATACCGCACCCAACACCCGCATTACACCGAAATGTCCAAGGTGGGCGTGCTGCACGTTTATCAACACACTGAAGCCTTTGTACGGGAACTGGGCGAGAGAATCTTTGGCGAGGCCTTCAAGCGCAAACTGAACATCATCATGGAGTGCGCTTTCGACGCCATCGATTTCGTGCACGTGCCCACGTCAGCAAAAGCCGCCGGCTATCAATTCGACATTCACGTGGTTGGCTGCAATCGTGAGTTTGCCCATGTCTCCAGCATCAAGAGAGCGTTAAAGAGCTTGGAAAATCGCGAACTGGAACGCTTTGTCAGCCTCGACACGCTGCATTTCAGCCTTGGCAATGCGCAGGCGATTCTCCTGGCATTCGAATCGGCAGCAAAAACCGTTGCCGGCTCGCAAATCAGCTTGTACGAACGCGGTTTCGGTTATCTCAAAGAACGTACCTTGCGCGCCCAAAGCACCTTCAGTCAGGCCTACGATGGCTCGATGGTGGTCAGCAGCTCGGCGACCGCGTATTCGTTCAGTGCCTACAGTGCCATCGTCAACCGGCTTGTCTACTCTCTCGCGGAGCGCGACGAGATAATCAAGGAGTGTCATCGGTTGCTGGCGAAAACCACCGCGCATGCTGACCAGGTGCCCGATTTTGTCTATCACGAGCTGTACGGCCACGTCATCAAATACGTGAACCGATAGCGGCCGAGGGCAAGCACAACTGCAACACGCAGCTTTTGCGGCTTTCCAAATTTCCTGTTTGTCGCATACTTCACTGAAACAATCAGGTGGCGTAATCAATGAGTGAAGATCGAATCAAGTCTAGCGCGATCGATGACAGCCGTTTTCGACTGCTGATCGATGCGGTGATCGACTACGCGATCTACATGATTGACCCCGACGGCATCATCACCAGCTGGAACGCCGGGGCCCGGCGTTTCAAGGGTTATGAGGAAGCCGAGATCCTCGGCCAGCATTTCTCGCGTTTCTATACCGAAGACGATCGCCTGGCCGGGCTGCCGCAACGGGCGCTGGACACGGCGATCCACGAGGGGCGTTTCGAAGGGGAAGGCTGGCGGGTGCGCAAGGACGGCACGCATTTCTGGTCCCACGTGGTGATCGATCCGATTCGCGACGCGTCGGGTACGTTGTTGGGATTCGCCAAGATCACCCGTGACCTGACCGATCGCAAAATGGCCGAGGAAACCCTCAAGCAAAGCGAACAGCAGTTCCGCCTACTGGTGCAGAGCGTCACGGACTATGCGATCTACATGCTCGCCCCGGACGGGCGGGTCAGTAACTGGAACCCGGGGGCCCAGCGCATCAAGGGCTACCTGCCGGAAGAAGTCATCGGCCAGCATTTTTCGATGTTCTACACCCCGGAGGACCGTGACGCCCGAGAGCCTCAACGCACGCTTGACGTTGCCGTTCGTGAGGGACGATTTGAAAACAAGGGCTGGCGACTGCGCAAGGATGGCACGCGGTTCCTTGCCCACGTCATTGTCGACCCGATCTGGGGCGACACCGGCACCTTGCTCGGTTTTGCCAAGATCACCCGCGATATCACCGAAGTCACCCAGGCCCAGCAGGCGCTGGAGCAAACCCGGGAAGCACTGTTCCAGGCGCAGAAGATGCAGGCCATCGGCCAGCTCAGTGGCGGGATTGCCCATGACTTCAACAACCTGCTGACGGTGATCCTCGGGAACCTGGAAATCGTCCGCAAGCGGGTGACGGACGATGCGAAAATCACCCGTTTGATCGACAACGCCACCCAGGGCGCCTTGCGCGGAGTGTCCCTGACCCAGCGCATGCTGGCCTTTGCCCGACGCCAGGAACTCAAGTCGGAACCGGTGCAGATACCCGCCTTGGTGGACGGTATCTCCGGGCTGTTGCGCAGCTCCCTGGGGCCTTCGGTGAAAATCGAAACGCGTTTTCCCCAGGGTCTTGAGCCGGTGATGGCCGACCTCAATCAATTGGAGCTGGCGGTGTTGAACCTGGCCACCAATGCCAGGGATGCCATGCCCAATGGCGGGACGATCACCTTCAGTGCCCGACCCCATGACGTGACCGAAAGCAGCGATACCGCCCTGGCAACAGGGAGGTACGTCTGTCTGAGCGTGAGCGATAGTGGCGAAGGCATGGATGAAACCACGCTGGCCTCGGCGATGGACCCCTTCTTTACCACTAAGGGTGTGGGCAAGGGCACAGGGCTGGGGTTGTCGATGGTCCACGGTTTTATCGAGCAACTGGGCGGACGTTTTATCCTCAAGAGCCGCAAGGACCATGGCACGACGGCGCAATTGTGGTTGCCGGTCGCCACCCGTGGCGCAGTCCTCCAGCCAGTCGTCAAAACCCAGCCCGTGACCGTGCCGCGCCTGTGCGTACTGGTGGTGGACGACGACAGCCTGGTGTTGACCAGCACCAGCCTGCTGCTGGAGGACCTTGGGCACCGGGTCTTGAGCGCGGCATCGGGTTCCCGGGCTCTGGAGTTGTTTGAACACAACCCGGATATCGACCTGGTTATCACCGACATGGCGATGCCGCAAATGAGCGGCGCGCAGTTGGCCCATGCTATCCGTATCATTGCGCCGCAATTGCCGATCATCCTCGCCACCGGCTACGCCGAACGCCTGGAAGGGTTTGCCGCTCACCTGCCACGCCTGTCGAAACCCTTTACCCAACTCAACCTGGTGGAAATCATTGCCCTGGCGATGAAATGACGCGGCGGGTGCGCTGCTCGTACCGGGCCAGCATCGGCTGGGTGCTGATGCCGTGGACCAGGATGCTCAGGGCGACCACCGACAGCGTCAGGTCGGCACACAGCGTTGCCACTGAGGGCGAAAGGTCGTGGTTTAAGGCGTAGAACAGGTAGTAGAAGCTGCCGATGCCGCGAATGCCGAACCAGCCGATCAACCAGCGTTGCGGGGTGTTGAGCAAGGTACCCCAAGGCATCAGCCAAACGGTCAGCGGGCGAATGACCCCGAACAGTACCAGTGCGATGACCAAAGCGCGCCAGTCCCAATGGGCCACCAGTACCACGCCGAGCAAGGTGACCAGGAACACTTCCATGGCCCGTTCCACCAGGCTGCCGAACGACAGCATGTCGCCCATCATGATACCGGCGGCGACTTGGGTGTCTTCCAGGTGGTCGACATTGCCGCGCACGGCAGCTTCGGGTTCGACGTTCTGGTGGCCAACCACCGCTTGCACCAGATGTTCGGCGGGGGGATGCGTGTCGCCGCTGGTCTTGACCTCGGCCTGACGCAAGCCAAGGCCGGCAGCAAACACTGAGAGAAAACCATAGCCTTGAATGGTTTCGGCCACCACGTAAGCCAGGGCGATCAAGGCCAGGGTCAGGTAATCGTTGGGGGAAGCGGTGCTGTCGGCATGACGGGTGCGCAGTATCAGCGTCAGGCGACCGAGGCCGCGTCCCATCCAGTAACCGGTCAGCAAGCCGGCGGGTACAGCCCACAACAGGCGTTTGACGGCCCAATCATCGAGGGCGCTGGCGAAATGGCCGTTTTGCTGCAGAAACAACAGGCCCAGGAGCACAAACGGGAAGGCGATGCCATCGTTCAATCCCGCTTCACCTGAAAGCCCAAATCGCACCGGATCATCGTCCCTGGCGTCGTTGACCTGCACCAGCGAGGCCAGCACCGGATCGGTCGGCGCCAGTATCGCCCCGATCAATAGCGACGGCCCCCAGGCCAGTCCAAACCCGAAATGCAGGAACAGGCAGACGCCGACAATGGTCAGCACCATCACCGGTCCCGCGAGGGAAAACGCCACACGCCACTGGCGATCACGCAAGGGCGGTCGCAATTTGAGCCCGCAGACGAACAACGAAAAAAGCACCGCGACTTCCGTCAGGTGCTCGATCCAGAACGCCGATTCCTTGATATCCAGCCTGAGCAAACCCAGGCCTGCCGGGCCGATGATCACGCCTAGCACCAGACACACCGCCGAGGTGGTCACGGGCAACCAGCGCAGATAGGACGATGTGAGCGCCAGGGTCAACAGCACGGCCCCCAGCACCGCCACCCAGACTGTGAAGCTCATCAACCGAGCATTTCTGGGGGGAGGAAGTTGAACCAAAATTGAGTAGTGGGGGCAGACATGACGACCTCCAGGTATCCGCAACTATAGGGTGTGGAGCCCTGGAGGGGCCACGGGTTCAATTTTTCCAACCGGTCAAAGGATCGGTTTACCCCGGTGACACCGTAGCGCTGGCAGGTGATATAGCTGGCTTCATCCGAGGCCAGCAGTACGTAGATCGGCGCGACTTCCACCGGTTGACCGGGGCGACCGAGCGAGGTGTTGGCCCCGAAGTTCTTGATGGTTTCATCGGTCATCGTCGAGACGAACAGCGGTTTGTCAGGCCTTGAGGCTGCGTTCCATCCGCGCAATGCCTTCTTCCAGCAGCGCCCGCGGGCAGCCGAAGTTCAGGCGTACGAACTGCTTGCAGTCGTCGCCGAAGTCCAAGCCAGCGCTCAAACCGACCTTGGCTTGCTCCAGGAAGAACTGTTGCGGGTCGTCCAGGCCCAGCGCCGAGCAGTCGAGCCACGCCAGGTACGTGCTCTGCGGCAGGTTCATGGTGATGCCCGGCAGGCGTGTGCGCACTGCATCGGCGAGGAAATCGCGGTTGCCTTGCAGGTACACCTTCAACTCGGCCAGCCACGGGGCGGCTTCGCTGTAGGCGACGCGGGTGGCTTCCATGCCCAGCGGGTTGACGCTGTCGACCATTCCGCAGCGAGCGTGGTTGACCTTCTCGCGCAGGGCGCGGTCCTGGATGATCATGAACGAGGTCTTGAGGCCGGCGATGTTGTACGCCTTGCTCGCCGACATCAAGGTGATGGTGCGCTGGGCGACTTGCGGGCTCAGGGTTGCCATTGGAATATGCGTACGGCCGTCGAAACACAACTCGGCATGGATCTCATCGGAGATGATCCAGGCATCGTGCTCAAGGCAAATGTCGGCAATCGCTTGCAGTTCGGCACGAGGAAAGGCCTTGCCTAACGGGTTGTGCGGGTTGCTCAGCAGCAGGGCGCCGCCGCCTCGCAATGACTGGCTCAAGGTATCGAGCGGCGTGCTGTAGGTGCCGTCGGCCTGCGCATCGAAGCTCAGCTCGACCTTGCTCAAGCCCCAATGCCCCGGCGCATGGCGCAGCGGCGGGTAGTTCGGCACCTGCACCACGACGTTCTGCGGCGCGTGCACCAGCGCCTTCAAGGCCATGTTGAAACCCGATTCGACACCCGGAAGAAAGATCAGCTCCTGTGGCTCGACACGCCAGGCGTATTTACTCCAGAGGTCGGTGACGATGGCCTCGCGCAGATCGTCCTGGGCCACGCTGTAGCCGACCATCGGGTGTTCCAGTCGTTGTTGCAAGGCCTGGATGATCATCGGCGGCGCGGCGAAATCCATGTCGGCGACCCACATCGGCAACACGTCGGCCGGGTAGCGGCTCCACTTGGTACTGCCGGTGTGGTGGCGGTCGAACACCTGATCAAAATCGAAAGTCATGCGCAGTCTCATGAAAGCGGGGTTGGAATGCAGACCATGATAATCGCCAATCCACTGTAGGAGCGAGCCTGCTCGCGATGGTGTGTCAGATACGGTGATGTCAACTGACACACCTTCGCGAGCAGGCTCGCTCCCATAAGGCTCTTCGCGGCAAGCAGGATTCCGCCGACGGTCGGTTTTCACACAGAGCGCCAAGCCGTTGGCTACAGTTTCAAGTGTCGGCAGCCAGATTGCCGCGACCGTGGTTGTTCAAAAAGGCCCGGCCATGTACCGGGTTCCACCTGATCAGGAGTGCACGATGGATCTCAGCCGTCGTCAGTTCTTCAAGGTCGCCGGTATCGGCCTTGCAGGCTCTAGCCTTGGCGCGTTGGGCATGGCCCCGACGCTTGCCTTTGCCGAACAGGTGCGTCATTTCAAGCTCGCCCATACCCATGAAACCCGCAACACCTGCCCGTATTGCTCGGTCGGATGCGGCGTGATCATGTACAGCCAGGGCGATACGGCGAAGAATGTCGCGCAAAACATCATCCATATCGAAGGTGACGCCGACCACCCGGTCAACCGCGGCACCCTATGCCCCAAGGGCGCGGGCCTGCTGGACTTCATTCACAGCCCCGACCGCTTGCAATACCCGCAGGTGCGCAAGGCCGGCAGCACTGAATGGACGCGTATCTCCTGGGATGAAGCGCTGGACCGCGTCGTCGACCTGATGAAGACCGACCGCGACGCCAACTTCATCGAGAAGAACGCCCAAGGCCAAACGGTGAACCGCTGGCTGACCACCGGTTTTCTCGCGGCCTCGGCGGCGTCCAACGAAGCGGGCTACATCACCCACAAGGTCATTCGCAGTCTCGGCATATTGGGGTTTGATAACCAGGCACGTGTCTGACACGGCCCGACGGTGGCAAGTCTTGCCCCGACGTACGGCCGTGGTGCCATGACCAACCACTGGACCGATATCGCTAACGCGAACCTGGTCCTGGTGATGGGCGGCAACGCAGCAGAAGCGCACCCCTGCGGTTTCAAATGGGTAACCGAAGCCAAGGCGCACAACAAGGCGCGGTTGATCGTGGTCGACCCGCGTTTTACCCGGACCGCCTCGGTGGCCGACTATTACGCGCCGATCCGCACCGGTACCGACATTGCCTTCATGGGCGGGCTGATCAATTTCCTGCTGACCGAGGACAAGATTCAGCACGAGTACGTGCGTAATTACACCGACGTGTCGTTCATCGTCAAAGCCGGCTATGGCTTCGAGGACGGGATATTCAGTGGCTACGACGCAGCCAAGCGCAGCTACACCGACAAGTCCGGCTGGGGCTATGAGCTGGGTGATGACGGCTTCGCCAAGGTCGACCCGACCCTGCAAGACCCGCACTGCGTCTATCAGTTGATGAAGCAGCACTACAGCCGCTACACCAAGGAACTGGCGAGCCAGATCTGTGGCATGCCGGTCGATGCGATGCAGAAAATCTGGGACGAAATCGCCTCTTGCTCGGCACCGGGCAAGACCATGACCATCCTCTATGCGTTGGGCTGGACCCAACACTCGATTGGCGCGCAGATCATTCGCAGCGCGGCGATGGTGCAACTGCTGCTGGGCAATGTCGGCATGCCGGGCGGTGGTGTGAACGCCTTGCGCGGGCACTCCAACATCCAGGGCCTGACCGACCTCGGGCTATTGTCCAACTCGCTGCCGGGCTACCTCACGCTGCCATCGGACGGCGAGCAGGACTACAACACCTACATCGTCAAGCGCACGCAAAAACCGCTGCGGCCAGGGCAACTGTCCTACTGGCAGAACTACGGCAAGTTCCACGTCAGCCTGATGAAAGCCTGGTACGGCGCCAACGCCACGGCCGAAAACAACTGGGCCTACGACTACCTGCCGAAACTCGACATCCCCAACTACGACATCCTCAAGGTGTTCGACCTGATGGGCCAAGGCAAGGTCAACGGCTACGTGTGCCAGGGCTTCAACCCGATTGCCGCGCTGCCGGACAAAAACCGGGTGATGGCGGCGCTGGCCAAACTGAAATGGCTGGTGGTGATGGACCCGCTGGCTACCGAGACCTCGGAGTTCTGGCGCAACGTCGGGCCGTACAACGATGTGAAGAGTGCCGACATCCAGACTGAAGTGATTCGCCTGCCCACCACCTGCTTTGCCGAGGAGGATGGCTCGCTGGTCAACAGCAGCCGCTGGCTGCAATGGCACTGGAAAGGCGCCGACGGACCGGGCGAAGCGCAGACCGACATCCGGATCATGAGCGAGTTGTTCCTTCGCCTGCGCCAGCGTTATCAGACCGAGGGCGGCAAGTACCCCGAGCCGCTGCTCAAATTATCCTGGGCCTACAAGATCCCCGATGAACCTTCACCAGAGGAACTGGCCAAGGAAATTAACGGCTACGCCACCACTGATTTCACTGACGCCACTGGCGCGGCGATCAAGGGCAACTCACAACTGGCCGGGTTCGCCCAACTCAAGGACGACGGCAGCACCGCGTCGGGTTGCTGGATTTTTTGTGGCAGCTGGACCGAACTGGGCAACCAGATGGCGCGTCGCGACAACAGCGACCCATACGGCATGCACCAGACCCAAGGATGGGCGTGGGCCTGGCCGGCCAACCGGCGGATTCTCTACAACCGCGCTTCGGCTGACCTGCAAGGCAAGCCGTGGGACCCGAAAAAACGCCTGGTGTGGTGGAACGGCAAAGCCTGGGCCGGCACCGATGTGCCGGACTACAAGGCCGATGTGCCGCCGGAAGCGGGGATGAACCCGTTCATCATGAACCCTGAGGGTGTGGCGCGTTTCTTCGCCGTCGACAAGATGAACGAAGGCCCGTTCCCCGAGCACTACGAGCCGTTCGAGACGCCGATCGGCATCAACCCGCTGCACCCGCAGAACAAACAAGCCACCAGCAACCCGGCGGCGCGGATCTTCGATTCGGTGTGGGAATCCCTCGGCGTGGCCAAGGATTATCCGTACGCCGCGACGAGCTACCGGCTGACCGAGCATTTCCACTTCTGGAGCAAGCACTGCAAGCTCAACGCGATTGCCCAACCGGAGCAGTTCGTCGAAATCGGCGAAGTGCTGGCCAAGGAAAAAGGCATCGTCGCTGGCGACCGGGTGCGGGTCAGCAGCAAGCGCGGCTTCATTGAAGCGGTGGCGGTAGTGACCAAGCGGATACGTCCGTTGCAGGTCAACAACCAGGTGGTGCACCAGATCGGCATTCCGTTGCACTGGGGCTTTACCGGCCTCACGCGGCACGGATACCTGACCAACACCCTGGTGCCGTTCCTCGGCGATGGCAACACCCAGACCCCGGAATCCAAGTCATTCCTGGTTAACGTGGAGAAAGTCTAAATGGCCAGCCAAGACATCATTGCCCGCTCGGCCACCACCACACCCGCGCCTTCGGTGCGTGGCGTGGAGGAAGTCGCCAAGCTGATCGACACCACCAAATGCATTGGCTGCAAGGCGTGCCAGGTGGCGTGTTCGGAATGGAACGAACTGCGTGACGAGGTCGGCCACAACCACGGCACCTACGACAACCCCCAGGACCTCACCGCCGACACCTGGACGCTGATGCGCTTCACTGAGCACGAGACCGACGCCGGCAACCTCGAATGGCTGATCCGCAAGGACGGCTGTATGCACTGCGCCGAGCCAGGTTGCCTGGCGGCGTGTCCCAGCCCTGGGGCGATCATCAAGCATGCCAACGGCATCGTCGATTTTGATCAGGACCACTGCATCGGTTGCGGCTATTGCATCACCGGTTGCCCGTTCAACATTCCGCGCATCTCGCAGAAGGACCACAAGGCCTACAAATGTACCTTGTGTTCGGACCGGGTGGCGGTCGGGCTGGAACCGGCCTGCGTGAAAACCTGCCCGACCGGGGCCATTGTGTTTGGCTCCAAGCAGGACATGAAGGAGCACGCCGCCGAGCGCATCGTCGACCTCAAGAGCCGCGGCTTTGATAACGCCGGGCTGTACGACCCCGAGGGCGTCGGCGGTACCCACGTCATGTACGTCTTACACCACGCCGACACACCCAAGCTATACGCCGGTTTGCCCGTCGACCCAGTGATCAGTCCGCTGGTGGGGCTGTGGAAGGGCGTGAGCAAACCGCTGGCGCTGCTGGCCATGGGCGCCGCGGTGCTGGCCGGGTTCTTCCACTCTGTGCGCATTGGTCCGAACCGGGTCGAGGAAGATGAACACCCGAGCCCGCCGGATACGTCGGTGCATCAGGTCGATCCGGCGGTGCACACCTTCGATCCACGCGGGGAGGGCAGGCCATGAGCAACAAGACGATCCTGCGCTACACCAGCAACCAGCGCACCAATCACTGGCTGGTGGCGATTCTGTTTTTCATGGCCGGGTTGTCCGGCCTGGCGTTGTTCCACCCGGCGCTGTTCTGGCTCAGCAACCTGTTTGGCGGCGGTCCGTGGACGCGCATCCTGCACCCGTTCATGGGCGTGGTGATGTTCCTGTTGTTCCTCGGCCTGGTGTTTCGCTTCTGGCGCGCCAATTTTTTCATCGCCAACGACCGCGTGTGGCTCAGGCGCATCGACCGGGTGCTGGTCAATGATGAAGAGGAGGTGCCCCCGGTCGGCAAGTACAACGCCGGGCAGAAGCTGCTGTTCTGGACTTTACTGCTGTGCATGCTTGGGCTGTTGTTCACTGGCCTGGTGATCTGGCGTGCGTATTTCAGCGCGTATTTCGGCATCACCATGATCCGCTGGGCGATGCTGTTGCATGCCCTGGCCGGGTTTGTGCTGATCCTGAGCATCATCATCCACATCTACGCGGGCATCTGGATCAAGGGTTCCATCAGCGCCATGATGCATGGCTGGGTCAGCCGCGCCTGGGCCAAAAAACACCACGAGCTGTGGTACCGCGAAGTCACCCGCGAAGAAGCGCCGCAACCACCGATCACCAAAAAGGGCTGACCGTTGCCAACCATCCTTGAACCCGGAGAAATCGAAGCGGCGGCCAGTTCGCCGCCGTTTCTGCACCTGCCACCGCACAATCTGTTCAGCCTGCGCGCCCAGCGCCTGGATGCGCTGGCCGATGGGCACCCACTGGCCAACTACCTGAACTTGATTGCCGGGCTGTGTCGGGTGCAACAACAGGTCATGGACGATCCGCCGCTGAGTGAACCGCTCGACCGTCAACGCATCGAACTGTGCCTGCAACACGGCTTGCCGCCGTTCGCGGCCGACAGCCTGGCACGTGAGGACGATTGGCAGCTTTACCTCGACCTCTTGTTACAGCGCTATGGCGCACCGATCCAAGCCGCCGTGGCCGACGCCGTGGCAACCTTGCGCCTGGCCGGTGCGGGGCAACGCCGAAGCTGGGCGGTGGCGCTGGTCAGCGGTCAATACTCGCGGGTGCCGGCGGCACTGGTGCCGTTCCTCGGCGCGGCGCTGCAAACCGCCTGGAGCCGCTGGTTGCTCAATACGCCCAACCTGGCACTGACGCCTGGCGACAGCCTGAGCCAGTGCCCGGCCTGCGGTTCGCCGGCGATGGCCGGGGTAATCCGCAACCGCGGCAAACACAACGGCTTGCGTTATCTGGTCTGCTCCTTGTGTGCCTGCGAATGGCACGTGGTGCGGGTCAAGTGTGTGTATTGCGAGCAAAGCAAGGGCCTGGATTACGTCAGCCTCGAGGATGATCGCCACGCCGCGAATCAGGCGCCACTGCGGGCCGAAGTGTGCCCAAGCTGCAACAGCTACCTGAAATTGCTCTACCTGGAGAACGATGCGCACGCCGAAGCGCTGTCAGCGGACCTCGGCAGCCTGCTGCTCGACATGCGCCTGGCCCAGGACGGTTATCAGCGCCTGGCACCGAATCTATTACTGGCCCCCGGAGACGAATGACCATAGCGTCTACACTCTGGCGCGACGGTCATTCGTTTTCAGGAGCGCCAGATGCCTGCCCGCAGTGCCAACCAGCCCCTGCGTCTACCTTCCATCGACAGCTTGTTGCGCCACCCGGCGTGTCGGCCATTGGCCGAACGCTACGGGCGCGACGCCTTGCTGGCGGCCTTGCGACGTTTGCTCGATGAGCTACGCGACGGGGTGCAACAGGGCGCACTTGAACCGGTGGAAGTCAGTGCCGACGTGCTGGCGGGCCGGGTGGGCGAGCGTTTGTTCACCGCGCATCGCAGCCATGTGCGCCGGGTGTTCAACCTCACCGGTACGGTGCTGCACACCAACCTTGGGCGGGCGCTGTTGCCTGAAGAAGCGATTGAAGCGGTGCAAATGGCCGCGCGCTATCCGCTCAACCTCGAATTCGACCTGCGCAGCGGCAAGCGCGGTGACCGTGACGATTTGATCGAAGGTTTGATCCGCGAACTGACCGGCGCTGAAGCGGTGACCGTGGTCAACAACAATGCCGCCGCGGTATTGCTGTGTCTCAACAGCCTTGGGGCACGCAAGGAAGGGATTATTTCCCGTGGTGAACTGATTGAAATCGGCGGCGCTTTTCGCATTCCCGACATCATGGCCCGCGCCGGGGTGAAGCTGCATGAAGTCGGCACCACCAACCGCACCCACGCCCGCGACTACGAGGCCGCCATTGGCCCGCGCAGTGGCTTGATCATGCGGGTGCATGCGAGCAACTACAGCATTCAGGGTTTCACCACCCGCGTGCCGACGGCTGAGTTGGCAGAGTTGGCTCATCGGCACGCTTTGCCGTTGCTCGAAGACCTCGGCAGCGGCAGCCTGCTGGACTTGACCCGCTGGGGTTTGCCCGCCGAACCGACGGTGCGCCAGGCACTGCTCGATGGCGCTGATATCGTCACTTTCAGTGGCGACAAACTGCTGGGCGGGCCGCAAGCCGGATTGATCGTCGGGCGCAAGGATCTGATCGCCAGGATCAAGAAGAACCCGCTCAAGCGTGCGCTGCGGGTCGACAAAATGACCCTGGCCGCCCTCGAAGCGGTACTGGGTTTGTACCGCAATCCGGATCGCCTCGCCGAGCGCTTGCCGAGCCTGCGCCTGCTGTCCCGGCCACAAGCCGAGATTCTCGCCCAGGCCGAGCGTTTGCGACCGATATTGGCGGAGGTATTGGGTGACGGCTGGAGTGTCAGTGCCCTGCCGGCGCTGGGCATGATTGGCAGCGGTAGCCAACCGGTGGCGCGGCTGGCCAGCGCCGCGCTGTGCCTGCGGCCGCTGACGTCCAAGCGTTTGCGCGGGCGCTCGCTGTTGAATCTGGAAGAAGCCTTTCGCGCCTTGCCGATTGCCGTGCTCGGGCGCATCGACGATGACGCCTTGTGGCTGGACCTGCGGCAACTGGACGACGAGCCGGCCTGGCTGACGCAACTCGATCAATTACACGTGGAGGACCGGGCAGGGTGATTGTTGGCACGGCAGGGCATATCGACCATGGCAAGACAGCGCTGCTGCAGGCGTTGACCGGTCAGGCTGGCGACCGTCGCCGCGAAGAGCGCGAGCGCGGCATGACCATAGACCTCGGCTACCTCTACGCAGCGCTGGAGCCGGGCGCAGAACTGACCGGTTTCATTGACGTGCCCGGCCATGAACGCTTCACCCACAACATGCTCGCCGGGGCGCAGGGCATCGATCTGGTATTGCTGGTGGTGGCCGCCGATGACGGGGTGATGCCGCAGACCCGCGAGCACCTGGCGATTGTCGAGTTGCTCGGTATCCCGCGGGCGTTGGTGGCGATCAGCAAATGCGACCGCGTAGACAGCACACGGCTCCAGGAGGTCCGCGATCAGGTCCGTGCCTTGTTGGCACCCGGGCCTTATGCCGAGGCTCCGCTGATTGCCTTGTCGAGCGTGACCGGCGAGGGCATCGATACCCTGCGCCAGCACCTGCTGCTAGCCCAGCGTGAAGTGCAGCAACGCAGCACAGAAGGGGGCTTTCGCCTGGCGATCGATCGGGCGTTCAGCGTCGCCGGGGCGGGAATCGTGGTGACCGGTACCGCGCTGTCTGGCCGGGTCGGGGCAGGCGATACCTTGTGGCTGGGGCCGCAAGGCAAGCCGGTTCGCATCCGTGGCCTGCACGCACAAAACCAGGCAGCCGAGCACGCCATCGCGGGCCAGCGCGTGGCGTTGAACCTGAGTGCCGAACGGCTCGCGCTGGAACACATTCATCGCGGCCACTGGTTGCTGGCCGAAGGTTTGTACGCGCCCACCCATCGCCTGGACATCGACCTGCAGTTGCTGGCGAGCGAAACCCGGGCCTTCGAGCACTTTCAACCGGTGCATGTGCACCTCGGCACCCAGGACGTCATCGGCCGCGTCGCGTTGCTCGAAGGTGCCAGCCTGGCGCCAGGTGGTCGAATGTTCGCGCAACTGCTGCTCAACACGCCGGTGCAGGCGGTGAACGGCGATCCGCTGATCCTGCGTGACCAGAGCGCCCAACGCACCCTTGGCGGCGGCCGAGTGCTCGACCCGTTTGCGCCGACACGCCAGCGCCGCAGCCCGGAGCGGTTGGCGCAACTGGCCGCGCTGGCCAATAGCGCGACACTGGAAGATGTCTTGCCGGTGCTGTTGGCCCAGAGCGACAGTGGCGTTGATCCGCAGCGACTGGAGCGGCAGTTCAACCGACCGCGCAGCCATTGGGTGTTACCCGACGGTGTGCGCCTGATCGACACCCGCCAGGGCGCGTTGCTGTTCAGTGCCAGCCGATGGAACGCGCTCAAGGCCTCAGTGCTGGATCACCTGGCACGCTTTCATCAACTCGAACCGGACCAGATGGGACCGGACCGCGACCGCCTGCGCCGATTCAGTGGCAGTGCGCTGGAGCGCTCGACGTTTATCCGTGTGATCGATGAGTTGCTAGCCGATGGTGACATGGCCAGCAACGGCCCATGGCTGCATCTGCCCGGGCATGAGGTGCGCTTGAGCGATGAAGAACAAATCCTGTGGCGACGATTGCATCCGTTGTACGAGCAGGCCGGATTCGACCCGCCGTGGGTGCGCAACCTCGGGCATGATGAAGCCAGCGTTCGATCCCTGCTGCGCAAAATGGCGCGCCTGGGCTTGATGCATCAGGTGGTGCGCGACCTGTTTTACACCGACAGCACGATTGAGCGATTGGCGGCTATGCTTGTGCACATGGCGGACACCGACCCGGTGATTCAGGTGGCGGCGTTTCGCGATGCAGTGGGGTTGGGGCGCAAGCGCAGCATTCAGATCCTGGAGTATTTCGACCGCATCGGCCTGACACGACGCTTGGGTGACCGTCGGCAGATTCGCGCGGACAACGCGCTGGCCCAGCGCAGCAACCCCTGATCAACCCTTTCAAGGAAGGCAATCGCGCCCGGTGGCGCGGCCGGGCTTCAAACCCGGTTGGGGACGGCACCCGTTCCCGGGCAGGTTCGACTCCGGCTGCCTTCCGCCACTTTCCGTTCAGAACGGCCCGTAGTCCAACGGGTACTGGATAACCACGTACACCCGGTCAATGTCATCACCGGCCTGCGCGGCGTTGGCCCGGTGCGACACGTGGGACAGTTGCATCGACAGGCCCTTGGCCGCCCCGGATTGCACGACGTAGTGCAAATCAATGTCGCGTTCCCAGTGCTTGCCGCCATCCCCTTGTTGCGGCACGTAGGTGCCGGTTGCCGGGTCGAACGGGTTGTAGGCCCCGCCTTGTGGCGCATGGGTGCCGTCGATCTGGTCGCCGGTGACGTAGCGGGTCATGAACTTCAGGCCGGGTATGCCGAAGGCCGCGAGGTCGAGGTCATAGCGAACTTGCCAAGAGCGTTCGTGGGCGCCGTTGAAGTCGGCGTATTTGATCGAGTTGGCCAGGTAGATTGAGTCGCCACCGACAAAATCGAAAGGCGTGTCGCCGTCGACTTTTTGGTACGCCAGGGTGAATCCGTGAGCCCCCAATGTGTACTTGCCCGACAGGCTATACGCCGTGTTGTCGATGGCGCCGGCCAACGCCTGGCCCGTGTCGTTTGTGTGATAGAGGTTGGCGTCGAGAAAGACCGCGTCCTGCTTGAAGTGCAGGTTGCCGTAGTACTGGTGCCAGGTATCGGTCAGCTCCGAGGCGTACAGGGCGCCGCCGACCGGACTTTGGGTAAACAGGTCGGCGCCGACAAACGAAATGCCGCCAGCCTCGGTGTTGGCGCCGTAGCCGAAAAAGTCACCCTTGCCGGAGGCACTGTCCTGATTCTTGAACGCGGTGAAGTGCCCGGCTTGCAGGTTCATGCCGTCGAATTCGCGGCTGTTGAGCAGGAACCCGGTGGCGTACTCCGGTTGCAGGCGTTTGTCCGCGGTGTCGAACACCGGGGTTTCAACCATCATTTCACCAAACGCCAGGGTGGTTTTCGATGCCTTGAGCTTGATCGCGCCGCCACCGCTGGAGTAATCGCGTTCGCTGCGGCCATCGCTGCCTACCGGCAATAGACCGGTGCCAGAATGACCCTGGCCGCCATCGAGTTTCAACCCTAGAAAGGCATGGGCGTCGAGGCCAAAGCCAACCGTGCCGGGCGTGAAACCGGATTCAAAAGAGCCAATAAACCCTTGAGCCCATTCGGCTTTGTAACTCTTGCCGGTTGGCGAGGGGGATCGATAGTCGCTGTTCAAATAGAAGTTTCGGTTGAGCACGCCAAGGGACGCGCCGTCGAAAAAACCTTGTGCCGCTTCATCGGCCAACGCGTTGGCGGCCGTGCTGGCGAGCAGCAGCGACAAACAGGCCCGGAGTGAATCACTCATCATCATTCGCTCACCACCGGCACAGGGGAAAGCGGTTCCCTGTAGGAGCGAACTTACTCACGAAGGCCTCGAAAGTGCTGCGTTCAGCCTGTGAGCACGCGTTCTCGTTAACGACCTTCGCGAGCAGGCTCGCTCCTACGGGTGTGCGTTCGCAGCCGGTTGCCATGGCGCTGTCCCTTACCGGGTGGATGAGGACGCCATGGTTACGTAGTTCGGTTGGGGAATATTGAAGCGGTGTGCTGTCTTTGCGGCAGCGGTTATTCGGTGGCCTGCATGCAATCGGTCGTGCCCCGCCGTTCACAGAGTCCCAAGCGCACCCTCGAGGAAGGATTGCGTCGATCTGAAGACCAGTTGCGGGTCAACGGCCAGATCGCGCCATACCATCCAATGTTGAAGGTGCCGATGGCCCCCTTGAAGGCGCTGGCTTGCCAGCGAAGGCGTGCGCAAGATTGACGCAATGTCCAAGACCGTCTTCGCCGGCAAGCGCTGGAACAGCAGTTCTTTCTTCAATGGGCTTTCACCACGGCCGGCGGTATCCAGTCGCCGTCCAGGGCATCGGCCTGCGGCCAATAGGCGCGGATGTACAGCGAGAATTCCGCCCCTTGTGGCGAGGGCAGCCAGTTGCTTTCCTTGTCCTTGCCAGGGGATTCGCTTTGCACGTAAAGGGTCAGCGAGCCATCGGGGTTGGTTTGCAGGGACTTGTTCTTGGTGCCGATGGAATAGCGCTTCAGGTCATTGGGGGCGAAGAAGTGTTGTTCGTTGTACAGCGTCAACGACCAGAAACCCTTGACCGGCGGCAGCTTGCCCTTGGCGAACGTCACGCTGTAGTTGTACTGGCCGTTGAGGCGCACACCGTTTTCGTCCAGGTCCTGGTAGAAGTATTTGGTCTCTTTTTGCTGGTTCACGAAAATGTTCGAGCGTGCCACGGCGGTACGGGTGAAGTAGTCGGTGCCGAACGCGGCGCCATTGCTCACGGTGCTCCAGTTATTGGGCAATTGCAGACCGTAGTTGCGAAATTGCAACAGCGGGTCGATCACTTCGCTGTCGGCCTTTTTCGCTTCATCGATCATCGCGGCGCGCAGTTGCGGGTTGGCCTGGGCGATGGCCGCGAGGGCATTCATTTGTGAGTAGCGGGCTTCTTCGCCCGGCAATGGCTTGGCGTCCTTGAGCAGGGCCGGGAGTTCGTCGAAGAACTTCTCGGGGACCACCCACTTGGTTTCGGCCTTGCCGTCCGACGCCTGGGCCGGGAATTTCGGCAGTTTGGCCCAGTTGCGCTTCTTGACCGTGCCGTCGTACTGGGACAGCGGGTACATGTCGATTCCGGCGAGGGTCGGTTGGATCGCCAGTCGGTCGGCGGCGGTGTCGTCCTGGAAGACGCGGGGGATGACGAACCCGGTGTTGGTCCGCGCCCGATACACTTTGGTGATGCCAGCAGGCACTTTGCCGTTCCAGTCCGGGCCGACCAGCAGGTAGAACCCCGGTTGGGTGTTATACATCTTGCCCAGCTCGGCAAAGCTATCGGATCGCAGGTCCACCACTTGATACACCCAAAAACGCCCGTCGAAATCCGGCACTTGCAGCACCACTGGCTCAATGTCCAGGGCGATGCTGCCGGCGCCGTACACCACGTCCTGGTTCGGACAGGCCACCAACCGCTCGGCCGGGTCGATGTAATCGCTGAGCATCGACAACCGGTTGATGGGCGCCACCGGCACGATGCCGCCCATCAAGCCAGGTTCTGGCAGATCCTTGAACGCTTGGCGACGGTTGAAGATATTGGCCATCGGCCAACCCCAGAAGTAGGCTTCGCGCGCCATCATGCGCACGTAGGGCTCCGTCACTTTGGTACCTGCGACGGGGCCGGTAACGGGGCTTGCAACGAGGGGGGCGACGGTGGTGACGGGCGGATGGCTCTTTGCGCCCAGTGCGCTTGTGGCGGTGAACAGGCTGAGCAGGGTCAGGGCAGGGAGGGCATAACGCCTTGGCAAACGAATCATAAAGCGTCCTTACTTGATGGCAGTCACCCAATGCAGGTGTTTCGCTGAAAGATAGCTCATCTTTGCCGCCGCGATGATTGTCGGGGGCGCCAACCCTTTGCCTTTCACGCAAAAAAACGGCTTGTTAGCCAAAACAAGCCGTTGAGGTGGAGTAAACGGTCAGGGCACGCCTGTCCTCTCAAAGATGATCGGCATCGATCACCGCGTTGGCGAACGCTTGCGGTGCTTCCTGCGGCAGGTTGTGACCGATGCCGCCGTTGATCTGGCGGAACTCGTATTTGCCGGTGAAGCGCTTGGCGTAGTCCTCGGGCGCCGGGTGCGGTGCGCCGTTAGCGTCGCCTTCCAGAGTGATGGTCGGCACGCTGATCGATGGCGCGGTGGCGAGTTTCTGCTCCAGCGCCTCGTATTGGCTCTCGCCCTGGACCAGACCCAGGCGCCAGCGGTAGTTGAACACGGTGATGTCAACGTGATCCGGGTTGTCCAGGGCTTTGGCACTGCGGTCGTAGGTCACGTCATCGAAGGCCCATTTCGGCGACGCCGTTTGCCAGATCAACTTGGCGAAGTCATGGGTGTTTTTCTCGTAGCCGGCACGACCGCGATCCGTGGCGAAGTAGAACTGATACCACCACTGCAATTCCGCCTTGGGTGGCAGCGGGTTCTTGCCGGCGGCCTGATTGCCGATCAGGTAACCGCTGACCGACACCAGCGCCTTGACCCGCTCTGGCCACAAGGCCGAGACGATGTCCGCCGAACGCGCGCCCCAGTCATAGCCACCGAGTACCGCCTGTTTGATCTTCAAGGCATCCATGAAGTCGATGACATCACTGGCCAGTGCCGCCGGCTGGCCGTTACGCACGGTTTTGCCAGAGAGAAAATGCGTGTCGCCATAACCGCGAGCATACGGCATCAGCACCCGATAGCCCTTGGCCGCCAGCAACGGCGCGACTTCGTCATAGCTGTGAATGTCGTAGGGCCAGCCGTGCAGCAGGATCACCACCGGCCCATTGGCCGGGCCGGTTTCGGCGTAGGCCACGTCCAGCAACCCGGCGTTGATGTGCTTGAGTGGGCCGAAGGGCGAGGGCGCTGCATAAGTGGTCGTGGCAGAGGCAGACGCTGGTTGAACGGTGGTCGTCGTTTGCGCTTGGGCGGCGCCAAATCCGCCGAGTAGCAAGAATGCGAGGAGCGAAGGGCCAACCAGCTGGCGGCCAGTGGTGCTGTTGTTGCGGTTGCGCAGTGCCATCTTCATGGGATGTCTCCATTACTAGCCATGGGTCAGGAGTTCTGGCTGAGCCCCTTCAAACCTTGCTTGCATTGAAACGCGCCAACGTATCCGGCCTGTGTCTGTTCCCAGGCCAGGTGAAAGTCTGTGTATCGAATGGTCATGTCGACACACTGTGATACACAGCGGTTCGAGCATAGACGGGGACTGAGCAATGGATGAGCGCAAAGGCTTGCGCTACCTGCTGCGAAGAAGCAACTACACTCGATGGGCCGGTGTGGCCCGCGCCTGTGGGCTGAACATACGAACGCCTTGCTGCAGAGGAGACGACACTGTCATGGACATTCCGACCAAACCGAAGAGCACGCTCAATCCGCCGGTTTTCTACACCAGCGCCATACTCATCGCGCTGCTGGTGCTTTACGCGGTCGTGTTTCAAGCCCAGGCCCAGTCGCAATTCGACAGTATCCAGCGCTGGATCAACACTAACGCCAGCTGGTTCTACATTTTGTCCGTCGCGCTGATCCTGATCAGCGTGGTGTTTCTGGCGGTGAGTCGCTACGGCGATATCAAGCTTGGGCCGGACCACAGCGAGCCGGAATACCGCAACAGCAGTTGGTTCGCCATGCTGTTTTCTGCCGGGATGGGCATCGGCCTGATGTTCTTCGGGGTGGCGGAACCGGTCATGCATTTCACCTCGCCGCCCGTGGGTGAGGGCGGTACGGTGGCCGCCGCCCGCGAAGCGATGAAAATCACCTTCTTCCATTGGGGCCTGCACGCGTGGGCGATCTACGCCATGGTGGCGCTGATCCTGGCGTATTTCAGTTTCCGCAACGGCCTGCCGCTGACCTTGCGCTCGGCGTTGTACCCGCTGATCGGAGAGCGTATCTATGGCCCCATTGGCCACGCGGTGGACGTGTTTGCCATCCTCGGCACGGTGTTCGGGGTCGCCACGTCGCTGGGTTATGGTGTGTTGCAGATCAACAGCGGCTTTCATCATCTTTTCGGCCTGCCGGTGAACACCACGGTGCAGGTGATCCTGATCACGGCGACCTGCGCACTGGCGACCCTGTCGGTGGCCAGCGGCCTGGACAAGGGCATTCGCATCCTGTCGGAAATCAACCTCGGCCTGGCCGTGGTGCTGATGGTATTTGTGTTGCTGCTGGGGCCAACGGTCTTCCTGCTACAGGCTTACGTGCAGAACACCGGCGCCTACCTGTCGGATATCGTCAACAAGACATTCAACCTCTACGCTTATGAGCCCACCGACTGGATCGGCGGCTGGACCTTGCTGTACTGGGGCTGGTGGCTGTCCTGGTCACCCTTTGTCGGGCTGTTCATTGCGCGCATTTCCCGCGGCCGGACCATTCGCGAGTTCGTTTGCGGCGTGCTGTTCGTGCCAGCCGGCTTCACGTTGTTGTGGATGACGATATTCGGCGACTCGGCGATTCACATGGTGCTCAACGAGGGGGTCAAGGACCTGGCCACGATCATCGATCAGGACAGTTCACTGGCGTTATTTGCGTTTCTCGAGCACTTTCCGTTTTCCAGCGTGGTGTCGATGGTCGCCGTGTTGATGGTGGTAGTGTTCTTCGTCACCTCGGCAGATTCCGGCGCACTGGTGGTGGACATGCTGGCGTCGTCCGGGCATGACCATTCGCCGCTGTGGCAGCGAATCTTCTGGTCAGTGACCATCGGTGTAGTGGCGATTGCCCTGCTATTAGCCAATGGACTGAAAGCACTCCAGACCGCGACCATTGCCAGTGCGTTGCCATTCTCGATCATTCTGCTGGCGTCGATCTGGGGCCTGTTCAAGGCATTGAGCCTGGACGCCACGCGACGTGGATTGCGTACCCAGGCGATGCCGGGCCAGCATCATGCGCGCCAGCCCCAGGGCGGCTGGCAACGGCGCCTGCGCAATATCGCCTTGCTGCCCCGGCGCGCGCATGTAAGGCGTTTCATCGAAGAAGTGGTCAAGCCTGCGTGTGAGGAAGTGGCCGTCGAATTGCGCAAGCAAGGCTACGAGGTCACGATCAATGAGGATGCCGATGGCTGGGTAGCGCTGGAGGTGATTCACTCTGGCGAAGGTCGCTTCCTCTATGAGGTGCGGCCACGCGCGTTCACCACGCCGAGTTTTGTCGTCCAGGAATCCGATGACGGCTCCGATGCCCGCAAATATTTCCGCGCCGAGGTGCACCTGCGCGAAGGCGGCCAGGACTATGACCTCATGGGCTGGAGCCGCGAGGATGTCATCGGTGACATCCTCGACCAGTACGAGCGTCATTTGCATTACTTGCATGTGGTGCGCTGAATGGGTTTAACACAAGCCTTTTTTCAGTTCGATCGACACGCATAACCCGCGCCGGGTCACTTCGTCCGTGAAGCCCAGGCTTACGCGGGCACCGGTGCGCTCGGCAATCGCCCGGACAATCGAAAGGCCCAGCCCTGAGCCGGCTTGCTCGGTGCCCACGCTGCGATAGAACGGGTCGAACACACGGCCTTGTTCATCGTTGGTGATGCCGGGGCCGGAATCCCTGACTTGAAGGATCACGCTGTCTTGCACCCGTTCCACTGACAGGTCGACGCGACCGCCACCGGGAGTGTAGCGGATGGCGTTGTCCGCCAGGTTCCTCACCAGGATCAGCAGGTCCATTTCGTTGATAACGACGTGCACGTCTTCGGTACTTTCAACACCGATGTCGATGTCCTTGCATTCCGCCAGCGGTAACAGGTCTTCCAGGACCCGCCGATAGATCGCGTGCACCGACACTTTGGTTTGCGGGCGCTCGCTGTTCGATTGCGCGGCGGCCAGAGCCAGTAATTGATCGATCAGCTTGCGGCTGCGCTCGATGCCTTGGGACAACGGCAGCAGGCGTTCGACGGCTTGCTCCGGCATCGGCGTGGCCTTCAGTCGTTCGGCTTGCAGCGACAGGGCGGTCATGGGCGAACGCAGTTCGTGGGCGGCGTCGGCGATGAAGCGGCGCTGGGTTTCCATCGCTTGCGCCACCCGCGCCAGCAAGCGATTGATGGCCACCACGAACGGGCGGATCTCGGTCGGCAGGCGGTGTTCGTTGATCGGGTGCAGCGCCTGTTGGTCCCGACGATCTATTTCGTCGGAGAGCGTCGCAATCGGTCGGAACAGCTTGCGCACCAGATCGCCGACCACCAGCAACAGCACCGGAAACAGAATCAGAAACGGCAACAGACTGCGCAGGGCACTCTCGCGTGCTTCCTTGTCGCGCACGCCGGTTTCCTGGGCGACGACGATGCGCTCACCGCGGGCGATGGTACGCACCAATGCGCGAAATTCTTCGCCAGCGATGTTCAAGGTCGACAAGCCGTCAGGCAGGGTGGTGGGAAAGGGCAGTGGCAGGAGGTTGTCGTCGTTGGCGCCGATGGCGCGGCTGCTGTCGGACAGGTATTGCACGATGACCCTGGATTCTTCGTCGTCGCCGGCGATTTTGTCCGCGGCGGGGTAGTTCAGGGTCATCTGCTGTCGGTCGAACAGCACGGCGACCTGGCGCAAGGTGTCGTCCTGCATTTCGTGGGCCTCGCCCAGTGCCGAGACGAACGCAAACATCCCGGCCAGCGCGGCCACGAGCAGAATAGCCAGCGCCAGTGCAACCGATAGCCGGACCTGGACTGAGTCACTCAAGCGCTTTTTGAAACCATCCATCCCATACCCCTGACGTTCTTGATGACGTGGTTGCCCAACTTGCGTCGCAGCGAATGAATCAGAAATTCCACGGCATTGCTTTCCACTTCATTGCCCCAGCCGTAGAGGCGATCTTCAAGTTCGCTGCGCGAGAGGATCGCACCCGGGCGAATCAACAGTGCCTGCAACAGGGCAAATTCGCGACTGGACAATTGCACATCGGGGTTGTCCGCCGTGCTCGCCTGTTTCGACACCAGGTCCAGTGTCACCACGCCGTTGTCCAGCAAGGACTGGGCGCTGCCGCCTTTGCGGCGCAGCACGGCGCGCATGCGGGCCAGCAGTTCTGCCATGTCAAAGGGTTTGAGCACGTAGTCGTCTGCGCCGCCGTCGAGCCCGCGCAGGCGATCGTCGAGACTGTCCCGTGCAGTGATAATCAGCAACGGCACTGGGTTGTGGCTGGCGCGGATGCTGTCGAGCACATCGAGCCCGTCCTTGCCTGGCAGACCGAGGTCCAGCAGCACCAGGTCGTAGGGTTGGGTCTGCAGTGCCGAGAGTGCGGTCAGGCCGTTTTTCACCCAGTCGGTGGCGTAACTCGCGTCCATCAGTGCGCCCTGGATCGCGTCTCCAATCATCGGGTCGTCTTCGACCAGCAATATGCGCATGTCCCACTCCGAAAAAAAAGGCGCGACGGTCATGACCGTCGCGCCTGTATTGAAGCACCTGTACCGGCGTTTGTCCGCCCGACGATTACTGGCCTTTCATCGAATCGAAGGCCTTCATCAACTCGTCCATGCGCGCCTTGCACTCGGTTTGTTGAGGATTGCTGGCGCGCAAGGCGTCGAGTGCGCGGTCGATGGCCTTGTCCAGGACATGCCAGTCGCTGGCGGCACGCGGCTTGATACCGGCTTCGGCATTGTCCCAGGCGCTTTCCAGGTCCTTGATCCGCGCCTTGGCGCCCGGCAGGTCGTTCTTGTCGACGAGCGCGGTGACGTCAGCGGCGATGGTACGGAACTCCGATAGATCACCCAGTTTGGAACCGGACTGGGTTTGTGCACTCATCGCGCCCGAAGGCGCACCGGCGGCAGGCTTGTCGGCAGGTTTGGAGCAACCGGCAGCGATGCTGAGCAAGAAGATCGAGGAGACGATGGCGACGTGGCGAATGATGTTTTGAAAAGGGCGCATGACGATTCCTTAGGGTGTTTGAAAGATTATTGAGTGACGGATTTGCGGTTGCCGACGCTGATCTGTGCGGCGCCTACCAACAGGACGATGACGCAGAGGAAGATCGCGCTGGTCCAGGTCGCGCCCATGCCGAGCCCACCGTAGGTCTTGGATTGGGTCAGCAAGTCGCCGAGCGAGGCACCGAACGGACGGGTCAGGATGTAGGCGATCCAGAAGGTCAGCACCACGCTGGCCCCCAGGCGCCAGGCAATCAGGGTCGCAGCAATCAGCGCAGCGAAAATCACGGCACCGAGGGTGAAGCCCAGGCCGAGAGCTTCGGTGGCCAGGTCGCCAGCCGCAGTGCCCAGGGCAAAAGTGCAGAGCACGGTCGTCCAGTAGAACCATTCCCGGCGCGGCGTGACGATCTCCCGAATCGACAGGTTGCGTTCCATCTGGAACCAGACCAGAAAGTTGAGTGCCAACAGCACAGAAAACACCGCCGTGCTGGTGTACAGGCTGACATCGAGCACGTCGGTCAGGATGTCGGTGAGCTGGGTCCCGACGATGCTCACCAGCACCACGGTCAACCAGTAGATCCAGGGCGAATAGGCGGTCTTGCGCATCTGGATAAACAGCGCGATGCCCAGCAATGCCGCCATGCCGACGCTGGTCCAGCCAAGGCCGAGGCCGGCATCGACCGCGAGAAAGTCCGCTCCGGTTTCACCCACGGTCGTGGACAAGATCTTGATCACCCAGAATGACAGCGTCACCTCGGGTACTTTGTTGAGCCATCGGGCTGTCGTGGGGTTCATGGGCGGGTTGCCTCTCCTGTGCCGCGCCGAAATGGCGCAAGGGAGACGATACGCAGCGAAACTTAGCTGAGACTGAGGGCAGGGAAGCCGTCTGGTTTTCAGTTCGACGGCATTAGTTTCCCCTGGAATTTCTCGAACGCTCACCCCGGGCCAATGAAGCCTGGAGGTCACTGCTTTTGCCTTTGTGGATCCATTGCCATCAATGATTTTGCAGGTATCTTGACTGTAATCACATTGATCCGATTTAATGGATCCATAAAAACAAACCTGTTCCGGAGAATCCTATGTATCCGAAAAACACCTGGTATGTCGCCTGCACCCTTGACGAGATCGCTTCCAAGCCCCTTGGGCGGCAGATATGCGGTGAGAGAATCGTTTTCTATAAAGGGCAGGAGGGGCGCGTTGCTGCCGTCGAGGATTTTTGCCCACACCGCGGTGCCCCTCTTTCGCTGGGTTATGTGGAAAACGGCAATCTGGTCTGTGGCTACCACGGCCTGGTCATGGGCTGTGACGGCAAGACTGTCGAAATGCCGGGGCAACGCGTACGGGGTTTTCCGTGCAACAAGACCTACGCGGTTGAAGAGCGTTACGGTTTCATCTGGGTCTGGCCGGGGGAGCAGGACAAAGCCGACCCCGCACTGATCCATCATCTGGAATGGGCTGTCAGCGATGAATGGGCCTACGGCGGTGGGCTGTTCCACATCAATTGCGACTATCGACTGATGATCGATAACCTGATGGATCTCACCCACGAAACCTACGTGCACGCCTCGAGCATCGGACAGAAAGAGATCGATGAAGCGGCGCCGATCACCACCGTACAGGGTGACGAGGTGGTCACCGCGCGGCACATGGAAAACATCATGGCGCCACCGTTCTGGCGCATGGCCCTGCGTGGCAACAACCTGGCCGACGACGTGCCAGTAGATCGGTGGCAAATCTGCCGCTTCAGCCCACCCAGTCACGTTTTGATCGAGGTGGGCGTAGCCCATGCCGGCAAGGGTGGTTACAACGCCGAGCCGCAACACAAGGCCTCGAGCATTGTGGTCGACTTCATTACCCCGGAAACCGAGACGTCGATCTGGTACTTCTGGGGCATGGCTCGCAATTTCAATCCCCACGACGAAACCCTGACCGCCACCATTCGCGAGGGCCAGGGCAAAATTTTCAGCGAAGACCTCGACATGCTCGAACAGCAGCAAAGGAACCTGCTGGCCAATCCCGAGCGCAACTTGCTCAAGCTCAATATCGATGCCGGTGGCGTGCAGTCCCGACGCGTGCTGGAGCGAATCATCGCCCTTGAGCGAGCACCGACAGTCGAGCTGATTGCCATAGCCCAATAGCCAAAGGCAGCGCCCCTGAGCGCTATGCCAGTCCACTCCTATTGATCTTGCTCACAGCCACTGCGGTGGCCGGTCTTGAAGGTGCGCCATGATTGAAGTCGTCGTGACATCCCGCAACAACGAAGCGCTGGATATTTGCAGCTACGAATTGGCCTGTGCGCAAGGCGGGCAATTGCCCGCCTTCAGTGCTGGATCCCATATCGACGTGCACTTACCCGGCGGACTGATCCGTCAATACTCGCTGTGCAACCACCCGCAAGAACGCCATCGCTACCTGATCGGCGTGCTCAAGGACGCTGCCTCACGCGGTGGCTCGCAAAGCCTGCATGAGCAGATCAACAGCGGAGATCGGCTGCTGATCAGTGAGCCACGCAACCTTTTCCCCCTGGTCGCCGAGGGACGGCGCAGCCTGTTGTTCGCCGGAGGCATCGGTATCACCCCGATTCTGTGCATGGCCGAGCAACTGGCCGATGGTGGTGCCGATTTCGAGCTGCATTATTGTGCGCGCTCCAGTGAGCGTGCGGCATTTGTCGAGCGACTCAAGGGGGCGTCCTTTGCCGATCGCGTACACCTGCATTTCGACGAAGAGGTCGATTCGCGCCTGGATGCCGCCAAGGTCCTGGCCAATCCGCAGCCTGACGTGCACCTTTATGTCTGCGGCCCTTCAGGATTCATGCAGCATGTGCTCGACAGCGCCAAGACCCAGGGCTGGAGCGACGAGCACTTGCACCGTGAATACTTCGCCGCGGCGCCGGTGGATACCAGTGCCGATGGATCGTTCCAGGTCAAGCTGGCCAACAGCGGGCAGGTGTTCGACATTCCGGCCGACAGGACGGTGGTTCAGGTGCTGGAAAGTCACGGCGTCGAGATTGCGCTTTCTTGTGAGCAGGGCATCTGCGGTACCTGCCTGACCCGTGTGCTGGAAGGGGTGCCTGAGCACCGTGACCTGTTCCTCACCGAAGAAGAACAAGCGGCCAATGATCAGTTCACGCCTTGTTGTTCGAGGGCCAAGTCGAAGCTGTTGGTGCTGGACCTCTAAACCCGTCGATCACTCGCCGCGGGCGATCACTTTCATCCGGTCGCCGTTGCTGATCGCACCGAATACCTCGGCGTAGCGCAGTGTCGCATTGGCGTGCTCACGCATGATGGCTTCAGCGCGTGCGCCCTGGCGGCTGACCAGCGCGTCGAACACCGAGTGGTGTTGCATGTGTGCGAAGTTGAAGCGCCGGTATTCGCGCACCATGTCCTGGCGATCGATCGCCAGCGCCGACACTGAAGCGAAAGGGCGATGGTCGTTGCGCGCCAGGGCTTCGGCAATCGCCGGGTTGGCGCTGCTTTCGACGATTACCTGGTGGAAGCGCATGTTGAGATCATGGAACACCTCGATGTCTTCTTCTGTCACGTAACCTTTGTCGAACAGTGCATCGCCTTGCACCAGGCATTCACGCAACGCCGCCTGCGCCTGCTCACTCAAGCCACGTTCAGCGCTCTGCCGTGCCGCCAGCCCCTCCAGCACTCCGCGCACCTCCACGGCGCCGGCGATATCGTCGGCACTCACCGAGCGCACCTGATAGCCACGTCCGCCATGGCGCACCAGCAATCCTTCTTGCTCCAGGGTCACAAAGGCCATGCGCACCGGCATTCGCGAGACGCCGAATCGCTCCGCCGTCGGGATCTCCATCAGCCGTTCGCCGGCCGCCAACTCGCCCGAGGCGATCATTTTGCGCAGTGCCACTAGCACCATTTGACCCGGTTTGCTCATGCAGGCGACTTCCAGAGGGGAGGGCGCCATAGTACCGCAAGGAAAGGGGAGATGCCGGGGCGGCAAGGCCTAGAATGACAGTGGGTAGCTGACGATTACGCGGGTCTGATCGAAGTCACGTTGAAACTGCGTCGGTTGGTGGCGTTATTGACTCGCACGCTGAGACCGTCAGGGTATTACGGGTCAACACGTTTGAATCGGTATCGGCGAAAGCGGGAAGGGTGGCGCTGCAGGTCAGGCCCAACAGCAAGCCCCAGCCTGTACAAGAAAAGGAACAGCCAAAAATATGTGAATCTTCCTGGTGGAAACTTGAATGATTTCGCAAAGCGGCGCGGCACCCGCAGGTGCCGAGCTCAGAGAGATTGGCCGCCAGTGAGGCGCGCATAGTGGCTTATGGCAGGGCGTAAGTCATGACGTAGTCGCCGCGATCGGTCGACTGGCGCGCACCACCGGCGGTGATGACGATGTACTGCTTGCCGGTCTTCGGTGAGACGTAGGTCATCGGGCCGCCTTGGCTGCCGACTGGCAGGCGAGCTTTCCACATCTCTTCACCGTTTCCGCTGTTGAAGGCGCGCAGGTAGAAGTCCTGAGTCCCGGCCATGAAGATCAAGCCACCTTGAGTCGACAGGGTGCCGCCGAGGGTCGGCAGACCGATCTTGATCGGCAGGTGCATGCGGATACCCAGTGGACCGGTATCCTCAACGGTGCCGACCGGAACTTGCCAGGCGACTTTCTGGGTCTTCATGTCGATGGCGGTCAGCGTGCCGAACGGCGGCGCCTGACAAGGAATGCCGGCGACCGACAGGAAGCGGTTTTTGTTCACTGCATACGGCGTGCCCTTGAGCGGCACGGCACCCATGCCAGTGTTCAGCGCTTCGCCACCGGAAGCGGCTTGAGCTTTGTTTTGCGACGGGATCATCTGAATCCACAGGCCCAGGCGCATGTCGTTGACGAAGATGAAACCGTGTACCGGATCGGTGGAGATGCTGCCCCAGTTCATGCCTCCCAGCGAACCTGGGAAACTCAGCGATTTATCGGTACCCGGCGCGGTGTACAGCCCGTCATAACGCATTGATTTGAAATCGATACGGCACAACAGCTGGTCGTACGGCGTTGCGCCCCACATGTCGGATTCGGTCAGGTGCTGCGCACCGATCTGCGGCATGCCCACCGATTTTGGCTGGGTTGGCGAGTACGGTTCGTTGGGGATGTTTGCGGCTTTGACCGGTACTTCCTCAACCTTGGTCAGCGGCTTGCCGGTGGTACGATCGAGGACGTAGATCTGCCCAGCCTTGGTGCCGATGACCAGTGCCGGTACGGTTTTGCCGTCCTTGGTGAAGTCGGTCAGGCTTGGCTGCATCGGCAGGTCGAAGTCCCACAGGTCGTTGTGAACGGTCTGGAAGACCCAGCGTTCTTCACCACTGGTCGCGTCCAGCGCGAGGATCGAGGCGCCATAGGTGTGATCGAGTTTGCTGCGTTCGACACCATAGATGTCGGTGGAAGAACTGCCCATCGGCAGGAACACCGTGTTGGTCGCCGGGTCGTAGGACATCGGCGCCCAGCTGTTCGGCGTGCTGCGCGCATACGTACTGCCGTCGGCTGGCGCTTTGCGATCCTGCGGGTTGCCCGGGTCGAATGCCCAGCGCATCGCGCCGGTGATCACGTCGAACCCTCGGATCACGCCGCCCGGCATGTCGGTTTGCACGTTGTCGGCCACGCGACCGCCCACCACCACGGTGGTGCCCGCCATCAGCGGTGCGGAAGACAACTGATAATAGCTGTCCGGGACATCACCCAGGCCTGTCTTCAGATCAACCTGGCCGTTGTTGCCGAACCCCTGGCAAAACTCGCCGGTGTCGGCATCGACCGCGATCAGGCGGGCATCAATGGTATTGGTCAGCAAGCGGCGCTGGCAATTGGCTGCCGGAGCCGGTTTGGCTTCAATGATGGTCGAGTGACTGGGCTGAGCCATGGCCTTTGTGGCATCGAAATAAGCCATGCCACGGCAACGCTGCCAGACTTTCGACTTCGCGTTGATCGCGTTTTTCCAGAGCTCCTTGCCGGTGTCGGCATCCAGCGCGATCAGATTGTTGTGCGGGGTACAGATGAACACCTTGTTGCCGATTTGCAGCGGGGTGAGCTGGTCTTCGGCGCCATTGCCATCGCTCTCGGCGACGTCACCGGTGTGGTACGTCCACGCTACCTGCAACTTGTCGACGTTGCTGCGGTTGATCTGATCCAGCGCAGCGAAGCGGCTACCGCCCTCGGTATTACCGTAGTGAGCCCAGTCCTTTTGCGCGTTTGCTGGCTCGACGGGCGTCAGGCCGGGGCCAGTGCCCGTGGCGGCGACAGTCGGGTGCGCAACGAACATGTTGCCAGCGGCCACCGCCAGCGCAATCGCCAACACAGCAGCGATGCCATAGGCTCCGCGACCTGGGACGTGACCATTGGCACGCTTGAGTAGCGGGTAGACCAGCGTCACCGCCAGGCCAACGGCGGTGAACATGAACAGGCGCGAGAATACCGGCCAGAAAACCAGCCCGGCATCACTCACAGCCCAGATCGCCGTGCCCACCAGGAACGCAGCGAACAGCCAGGCACCGGCCGTTTTGAAGCGAGCGATCAGCAAACCGGAAACAGCCATCACCAGCCCGCCCACCAGGAAGTACGAGGACCCTCCCAGACTGACCAATTTCATGCCACCAGCAGCAAGTGCCAAGCCGAGGAGGGCGATGATCACGCCCAGCCCGACCAGAATGAATTTTGATATGCCCGAGAGGCGCTGACTCTGCTTCACATTAAATGTCCGTTGAAATGATGCCTGCATTATATAGATGGTTAACTATCTAGTTAAATAATAAATTCAGAATGGAGCGTAATTCGCTACGCATGACGCGCTTGATCGAAGCAAGGCGCGCGTCCGGAATTTGCAGGTATCGTTCAAACGTTGACAAAAGGCTCTTTTTTGTCAGGCGGGAGCAGATTTTTGACAGGTATACATCGCAGCGAAGTATTAGGAATAAAACGAACTCAGCCCCGAATTACCGACGACTGACTGCAAGCGCAACGGTTTTTACTACTCGCCTTGCCATTCCGAGCGGCGGCGACCAACACTGGCGTAGCTTCAGGAACTTGAGCGGCCTTGCTGCCGGGGGGCTGTAGACTGAGATCAATCCACGCAACGCGCTGCACGGCCCATCAAGATGTCGAGACGTGGCTCTAGCCATCCGTTACAGGAAGCGTTGTCAGCATCGTTAATTAACCGGAACGAGCCAACCTATTGATAATCAAGTGTTTCCGTTTAATTTCGGCTATTAACCGGAAAAAATAACGATTATTTCGCAAATTTTCCGGTTAATTACCGCTAGTGAACCTTCCTCCAAAACTATCAGATAGGCGCATGGGGGTGAGGCTGTACGAAGAGGTGTAGGTGGTGCCTACACCAAGGATTCGTTGGCCGGTCAGCACCAATCAATGATCCTCAATTCTAAGATTTTTGTTTGATCGATGACGTTCTTCGTCACTACTTTTGTAGTACGTATCAACAGTGGTGGCCAAGCTCTGGTGCCGAAGATCGGCCTGCAGATCCTTGTTATTTCGCACTTTGGCGTCGGCCGTTGCTGATGTGTGTCGAAGCCAGTGGACCGAAGCTGATCGAAGGTTATTGATTTCGCCTTCTGAGAAGCCTTCCTTACGCATGCGCTCCTGAGCGAAGTCGAAGACTTCCTGTACGAGGCTCCTGATATGGCCCTCTGATAAACCTGGTCGACCTTTGAGAGATTGTAGGAGCGGCGCTGAATCATCAGGGGAGGGCGTCGGCGTCAACTCAAGGGATCGCCTGTAGCGGGCCATCCAAACGTTCATGTACTCATCCTTGACGCTGATTTTCGCTGCTTTGCTGTTCTTGCCGATGACGTGGAACCACCAATTGCCGTGATCATCCTTATGAAAGTCACTCATCATGGGTTCCCAGGTATCCCGGCCAACAATATCGGAAACCCTGAGATACATTGAGTGAATCGTGGCGATAATGAAAAGGGTACGCTCGTAAAAATTGTTTTTTGTTTTTATAACTTTTTGAGTCCCCGCGCCTAATTCGTCGTTTGTTTCGTCTGTTACTTGATCAGCCATTAATTTGGCTGTCTTAAGAACGAAATTCCATTGAAGTGTGGTCAGGGCTTTGGCCTTTTCGTCGGCAACAAATCTCTGTTTATATTTAGATCTTTGCTTGATCGCTCGGATAGGATTTATGTTGTTTGACGAGCCTTCCTCGGCAGCCCATTGGAAGAAGCGGCCGCATACAGCAAAAATCTGTGCAAAGGAGTCCTGTTTGATCGTGTAGCTTTTCACCTCAGGCTCTTTGTTTTGTTCTAGGGCAAGCTTGAGATTGGCTTTTTTAACAGTGAGGAAAAATGGCCGCCATAGTGGATTGACCGAGTAAGTATCAGTGGATTTGGCGGTACGACCGCCGACTCGCTGATAGCGCGCCTTGACTACCTGCCCGATCCAGTCTGGATGCGGTTTCAAGCAAAATTCCATGAAGAGTTCGCCGTCCTGGCGTGTCATTTCCAATAGCGGCTTCTTGCACACCAGCAGCGTCCAAAGCAGCAAGCGCTCGACATGGGTGCGATAGGAATTGTAAGTCGAGGCGTTACCTTCGTAAGAGTGAAGGAAGCTCCGGACGGCTCTATACCCATCAATGGCGCATAGGTGATCCGGGAATGATTCAAGATAGCTGACGACTACAGGTTGTTCTTGAGTTAGTGCATTGTGATTCAGCTCAAGAAATCGGTCATGTGATTCAAATAAAGGGATCAGCTTCGCGGCCATGAGATTTCCATATTTGTGTTTTTTTGACAACATCGTTTATTAACTGGAAGCAGCCTACCTATTGGTAATGAGCTTTTCCGTTTGATTTCGGTAATGAACTGGAGAACAATAGAGATTGTTTTAAAAATTTTCTGGCTGATTGTAGTTAAGGCCGTTCTCTAAAACCAACAGATATTTGCTAGTCATTATTTAGTACTGTATTAACTTTTTGTCGCGCAAGCTGGTATGTCAGTAACCCATGAACCTATAACGGATGTGTAGGTAGAGTGTTGGTAAAGCAAAACCGGACAGATGACCATGTTCACAGCGCTACGCGTGAAAATATATCCAACTGTATCTCGCTCACTTATAAACCTCTCGATTGTATAAAACATCGGTTGCGTTTTATTTGATCACGGATTAATAACAGCGCTTGGCTTGGCGTAAGTACCCAGCGCGCTGCCATTGAGCTGATGTATTCGGATGGAATATCGAGGAGGATGTCCAGGAAAATATCTGTACCCTCCGTTAAGTTTTTTTCTAATCTGTTATGCTGCTTTGCATCTCGAATGTATGAATTTGGCAAGCAAAGAAAAAATGGAGACGTTTTGAAGAATGGGTTGTGACTAATTGGATTATCGAGCCATTTTGCAATATTCTTTATATTTTCAACGATCTGGAACTTCAGAAGATTTAGCGACAAATATAAAGGCTTTCTGTTCAGCAGGTGATAGCCAATTATTCGGTTATTTGCCGTTGCGTAAATTATGTATAGCTCCGCGTAAGCAATGCCATAACTGTCAGTGACGATTAATCCAGTTTTGTGATAAAGAAAATTAATTTTGCAGTATAAATCAGGCACTTTCAAACCCCTTTACAAACTCGATAAATCTCTGGCAGGTAAATACAGATCGCAGCGCTTCAAGTCGGCGTTTAATAGGAGGAAATTCTTTTTCGAAAAAAACGTTGCTGCGTTGGCCGATTTCAAACGTACTGCACTGGTGAAGCAAGCTTCGTTCTTTCAAGATATCTTCAAAGATATGGCATTCTCGTTCCGATAAAAAACCTATGACATATCCTGTTAAAATCAATGAACACATACGTTCAAATGAGGAACTATTGAACGCACCTAATAACATCAAAACTCTGGCCCCGGAATGTTTTAACGCGCCGCGTTCTGGAGTGGGTTTTGAAAATAAAAAGCAGGCGAGCCCTCTGCATTCGCCATCCGCCATAAATAGCTCCATTAAAAAGCGGAATGCGCCCTTAATTTTTATTTCGTCATTTGTCGGATTATCCTCCAGTCGACACATATGTCGCTGTATTTTCAGAGCGAGCAAAACAAGCCTTTTCATCTGCTGGCGATCGACATTGCATTTATTAGTCGAATCAAGCTTGTCTGGAAGCGTTCGTAAACCTTTGCCTTGCATATATGGAATGTCGCTTAAGAGGCATCGATGAAAAGGGCAAATAGGATGTGCAACATATCGCCAGCTTTTTAAAAATACAAAACATCGATGTTTTTTTAATGATTCCATTAAGCAATCTATGCATACGCTGTTCGAATAAGCGTAAGGTAATGTCCACGTTGATCGAGGTAGAAAAATACTTAACACTATCTGCGGATTAACTAAAATGGTGTCGCCAATTGTAGTTGACGCTAATATTTCTATTGAGAAGTCCGGGTCCAGAGTAGGGGCGCGATGTAAATTTTCGCTATAACTAGCCTGTATTTTTTTGGACGAAAAACGGCGCGGTGAAAGCCTTAGCTCGCACCTCGTGATCCAAGATGTAAAAGTTTCATCATTGACTGGATTGAGCAACGAATAAAATGGCATTTTGTTTAATGGCACTCACTAACGGTAAATATTCAGTCGTGCGGCATTTTTGATATTTGGCATCGAGCAGCATCGCCACTGCGTACTCCCGAATCAATCGAATAAGATCCCCTGTATTTCCGTTGCATAGTTTATAAATTAGTTTTTTTTGTTCTAAATTCAACCGGATGTAGAAGTCTCGACGCAGCAACTCTTGAAGCTTGTCAATGAATAAGGAGAATTTTTCATCATCGTCCCATTCTTGTAGGCGATGGATTGTAACCAAATTGTTATCCTCCAAATTTTTGCAGTATGCATGATTGTTCGTTGTGAGTATGACGGTTAAACGCGTGGGATGACGGGCCAAGCTCAGCCAAGCATCAACTGCTTGTTGCTTTTCTTTCGGACGATCAAGGCCATCCAAGAAATCTTCAACAATAATGCAGTCGATTTCTGCGTGTTCGATTAAAGTCATAACTGGGCGAGGAATTGAACCCATTTTTACTTTTAGAGCGAGCGTACTGTAGTAAAAACCATAATATTCTAGTATGAGGCTCCAGGGATTGAATCCTTCGCTCAGAATTGGGGGTTGCAACGTTAATATGTTCTTGAATTTATGTCGCAACCGCTTGCGGCATATTTCAATTGCCGACGAGCATCCGGAGCCGACATTGCCTAAAATAATGTGAAGTGAGCCGGTTTCAATTTTGCACGATAGTGTCGATACAATAGTATTGGCAATGTTTTCCACTTGAGGGGTGAGTAAGTTAAATTTATTATTGATTTGTCTGACTTTCCCAGATAGATTCTGTGTTGTCATCTACGTTTCCGTTTTAGGCCGCATCAAAGAAATTCCGTATTTTGCAGCCAAGAACGGTGAAGCACTTACCATTTCCAGCGTGATGTGTTCTACGCCAGAAAAAACTGCTTCCGCCGCACATGCTTGAATAATTTTCACCACGTTATCCATCACACCGTCTGCCTGCTTAAGTATTCCCGTAGCTAACTCCTTACCGTGCAAATTGGAGGGTTTTTTTAAGGGAAGTGTTCGCTCATAGGCTGCAATAAATCCCCTAAAGTCTTCAGACAATTTCCACTTTTCTAAAGGCCACTGCAAATATCGACGTTCAAGTTGTGGGTCCAGGCGAAGAGCTTCGCTTGCCTGATCTACACCAAAGGCGAAAACGCTAAGATTATATTGGTCACCGGATAAATTTTTCAGCAAAGAAAGGTTGATTTTTTGTTGCATTGTGGACAGCGTCACGGCGTCGTGAATCTCGTCAATGACAATGCCTTTAATATTATTTCGTTCCACAGTACGTGCAAACTCTTTAGAAGCATTATATCCGCTGAATTTGCGGGTCACCTCCATTCCAAATGCTTCGAGCAACAGTTCTCTAAAGTTATAATTATTGGGGTTCTGCCTGAAGCTCATGAAAATCAGTTTGTGTTCTTGATTTATGTTGATTTCTTTGATTTTGTTGATAATGCTTGTTTTGCCGTAACCGCCACTGCCCCAGACTAGCATGCACGGCGCCTGGACCTTGTTTTCAGTGCGCAACATGTAGTGCATTGCGCTTAAAATCGCATGGGAATTGGGATACTCGATAAACACGTCTTGCAGACAAATCATGAGTCGTTCCTCTTTCGGAAGGCTCAACAAATGTTGCCTTGACTGACGTACATGGCTTATATCAATAGGGGTGTCAGTCATTTTCGTCAAACAGCCTAGGAGTTAAAGAAAAGTTAACTTCGGTTTCGTCAAAGTCGATTTCGTTGACAGGGATCGTATGAGCATCCCAGATAGGTTTAGGTATACCGTGTTTATTTTTCTCGGCGTGATGAGCCATTGCTTCCGGATGTTTATGCGCTATTTTGGCGTTTCGAGTGCTCCGCTGGCTATTTTTTACCAATGCATTGTTGGTGCGCATCTGTCTTAACGCGTTATCGTCTGTGATTGTTCCAGGCGGTAGTTTTTTATTGTGCTGGCGGTCGCATCGATACTCTTCGTAGCTTATGTAGTTTTGCTCTGATGAAACCTGTGGAATTCGAACGTATTCTCCATTTACCTTCACCCATACTATTGTCATGTCAAAAGGATCAAACTTTACAATGACTCTAGCGCGCGCCTGTATGTGGTTTAGCTTGTTGGAGTAATATCGTCTTTTATTCAACGATATGCCATTATTTCTAACTGGTTTTATCGCCTCTGGCAAAAAATCCAAATAAAGCGCTCGAGGATTTATTGCTACTTCTGGCAACTTAATTTCAGTTTTCTCGAACGCCTTCTCCCATGCATCTTTCGGTGATACGCCTAGCTCGGAATGGACCGTACCGTGGTATATAAGGACTTGCCCAGCAAACCAAGTGCAAAACTCTCTGAATGTTAATGATGACTGTTTTTCGCTATTGTAGTCTGCACGCTGTTGAGTGTTAGAGAATGTAGTGCCAGGTAGAAAGTGGACAGCTGTAGTCATGAATGTTCCTATTAGCCGCTCCACGTGGCCGCCCATGTGTTTTTTGCCTATTATTCGCCATTCAGGATTTATTTTATATTTGCGCATTGCTGCTTCAACAACAGGAGATCTAAACTCCGCAGCGTTGTCCATCAATAAACGTTCGGGGAATCCAAAATACGGATAATTGCTTGATTCGCTAGCCAGTTGGAAATAACCAGTGTTCTTAGGTAGCATCGCCATACCCATTGTCTGTTGCACTGATATAATCGATGGTGCAAACATTGTTAAGTAATAACCCAATATGACACGCGTGTGCAAATCCATTATTACCGACAGCCACGGCCTTCCTATTATTTTTGTGCGGTCATGCTCGGCACGGAGGATGAGGTCCACGCGCGTATGATCCATTTGAGCTACTTGTAACGGATAATCAGTATGAGCAATGCCTGGCCGGGGCTGAAAAATTTGATTAGCAGAGTCAACTCCATGTTTCATTCTATGGGTGGTTTTTTTATCAAAACTCTTGATTAATTTTTTTACTGTTTCTCTGCTCGGTGAATTCAATGCCTGTGCAAAGCACTCGCTTTGCACTTGTTTCCACACATACGAATAAGAGGCTGACCTGCCGTGATAATGTTTAATGTAGCAATCCGTGATAATGGATATAATTTGATCAGTAACTCTCATGCTCCCTTTAAGCGGTCCGGGATTATTTTTTATCAGTGTGATAGGGCCTAGTTCGGGGCTATATTTTTTCTTCAGTTCGTAAAAAGCAGTTTTTTTTAACCCAAGCTTATCGGCGGCTTGTTTAGCGGAAAGTGTGTCACTTAAGTGAAGCTCAATAACTGCTGAACGCTCGCTAGCTAATATGATTTGTGAAGCGTTATGCTCGGTAATAAACCCCTCTATTTCTTCATGGCTTTCGAGACTGTTGCGAGACAGGGGGATAGGTTGAATGTTCGCGACGTTAACAACCGATATGGTGCCGCAACCAAAGCCGCTGACTGTAACTTCCCCTTCTTTTCCTATATTCCTGACTGTTGATAGTAATCCATTGGCTACCACTAGGTGGCCTATTTTAATAGCGATCCTCAATTATATGCTCCCAACGATACTAATATCAGCGAAATAGGTTTTGATGCACATTCATACGGTACGTTGTCACTAGGTTGTCCACTGATACTGTAGCCGTCATTAAATGCTAACGAACGAATTTGGGGGCGGTCTAGGGTCAATATATAAATATTTTTTCACCGTTAACCCCAGTAATTACTGGCTGCAGCGGCGATAAAATGTTTACGCATCGACGACGAAAAAAAATCCTTGATTCAGTACCATTTCGTACGGAATGATGTTTTTTAGATTTTCGATATGGTGCCAGTCGATGGGACGCAGAAAAAAGACGTTACTACAGGTACTAAAAGCATCTGCTTTAGCGCACCTACTTGCGGTACTTGCAGGGGTGAAGCCTAACGGGTATCAACTCGCGAGGTGGTATGAGAGGACGCTGGGATTGCCCCATGAATCAGAATTGAATAGAACTTGGGAAAGATTTCTTGGAGGTTCAATGCCCAAAAAAGCCAGGTTGGCTACATTGCTAGAATTAGAGCCGGAACTAATTGAATTATTGGATCATCCGTTGTGGAATATTATGGCGGATGAGACCGATTTAGGAGATGTTTTTTCTATTCTAAAAAATAAATATTATCCTAAGAAAACATTTTTTTTATCTTCACTCGAAGACGATCTTGGCAAGATGCCGGCGCTGGATCGTATTGCGTTATTCATACTAATGATCCTGTCCGCCGCTGATCATCAATACGTTGTCTCTACGGTGACTAATTGGTTGGCCGACAGCTATGGTCAACTTAGACTTGAGACCGAATGGGTTTATTTGAGCAGTGCATTATCAAACTTAATGTTGTTAAGGTTTGAAAGCATTCCTTGGTTTTCTTCTGCTGAGTTCAGGGCATCCAACAATGAATCAAACAATGAATTTTGGAACGCTATTTTTGATGATTACAGAAACAATCAGCGGGGCGACGGAGCCGGAGTATGGGCGCTATGGTGCAGTTCGGTATCTCGTTTGGATTGGCTAGAGAGGAAAATATATTTAGATTATATAGGTGGCTCTACGACTTGCGACCCCGAAGAGAAAAGGATTGAGCGAATAACGACCTATAGGAAAGTGAGGGATCGTCGATATAAACTTAGTCGTAAAGCACGCAAGTTCTCAATTTTTTCGCTGGGTGCGCAGTTAAGTCTTGGCAGATTTATTTAGCAGTTCAGTAATCTGCTGCTGAAAAAATTGCAATGTACTTAAAAGGTTTTGATACTTCATGTTCTCTTCCTTTAGCTCGACAAATATCCTGGTAATTTCATCTATCACCTGAGGGTTCGAAGTAACAGCGCCCAGCTTGTTAATGGTCTCTAGCAGGCGAACGAAGTCATTGCTCCGACCGGACGAGTCCGGGGCAGTGTTGAAATGAACCTCAGAAGTATTGAGCTTAGAGGTCATACGCGATTGTTCTAAAATACTGTCTGTTTTTTTATCTTTCAAGGCTCGCAAATGTTTTACTATAGTTGTTTTTGATCCATGATTACCCAGCTCCGCACGGATAGCATCCAAAGTTGGCTTGGCGCCATTCTGTTCTAGTCTGAATAAGGCTTGTTCAACCATCTTTTCACTAATAATGGGTCGCATGACTTCATCCACCGCCAGTCCAAGGAATATCTTACCATAAGTGCTCATGGATGTGAGCAACAGCGGCTCTATGTAGGGTTGATGCTATTTGGGGGGAGTTACATCGTAAAAATTAGGCCTCATACCACATTAGCGTCAACCTATTACAGTACACAGTTTAACGTCGTTCACTGCAATTCCCAATAGATAAAAATCAGTGGTCGCCCAAACTACCATCGTACGCTTTAGTGTACTGTCAGTATGCTCTGGCTCACTATTTTGTACTTTAATGTAAACTGTTCGTTATTTTGTCGGTCTTGTACGATGGCTGGCCGACTCACTTGATATCAACCTGGTGGATATTTTTTAAAATTGGTAACCAGTCGCATCTGATCTGTAAGATCTATCACGTGCGACGTATTTTAATTTAACTGCCCAAAAATTACTGTCGGATAACATTCTATTATCAGACCTAATATAACCGGAGGTAAACCATGGCAGTAGGGGTGCCGGAAAACGAGGTGTTTGCCGCCGCGGATGCGGTATTGGCCCGCGGCGAACGGCGAACGGCCAACGGTGGAACGCGTGCGCCTGGAGCTGGGCCGCGGCAGCCCGGCGCGGGTCGGCGGATTGCTGGATCAATGGTGGGAGCGCTTAGCCGCGCGCCTGACCGGTGAAGCCCGCCTACCAGCGTTGCCGGCCGAGGTGTCGCAGGCTTTTATCGCGGTGTGGCAGCAGGCCATTTATCTGGCCCAAGGCGTGGCCGAGCAGGCCTTGGCTGAGCAACGTCAGGTCTTAGCTGCCGAGCGCGAGCGAGTTGTCGCTGTCGAGGATCAGGCGCGTCAGGACGCGGCACAGTTTCGGCAACAGGCGACGGACGCAGTATCGGGGCGCCAGGCAGTCGAGTTGCGCCTGGCGGATCTGGAGCTATTGCTGACCCAGCGCCAGACGCAGGTCGAAGATTTGCAACAGCAACGGGAGAGCGTGGCGCACGAGCGCCGCGAGACCCTTCTGCGAAACCAGGAATTGCAGCAGGAACCGCAGGCGTTGCGCCTCAAAGCCGAGCAGGAGCGTGTAGCGCAAGAGGCCTATGTGCGCGGTGTTGAGGATCGGGCTCACCGTGAGGTTGATCGAGCCCGGGAGGAGGGCAAAGCCGTAGCAAGCCAGTTAAAAGTGGCCAGTCGAAGAAGCGATGAGCTGCAACGAAAACTGGAGTCGGCACAGAGCGACCTCAGTGAAACGCAGCAACGTGCAGTAGCACAGTTGGCCCGGGCTGAAACTTTGGGGCAGCAGTTGATTCAGTTGCGTCAGTTGTCCGAGACGAAACGCAAGCCTGGGACCCGAAAAAAAAAACGGCGTCAACGAACGCTAAAACCTGAAAACACTCCCGCTCACAAAATTGGGTAATTGCACGGACTTGCCCACCCATTTGCATTCGACCTGACCAGTCATTTGCATCGGATTTGACCGGCATGATTCGTGGACACAACCGGCAGAGAACGACCCAAAGGAGACGCTCGCCAACCACCGCTTTGGGCTAAAAAGCAGTTATCCAAATGGCACAGTTTTGACGGCATTTCGCTGAATTTAAACGCGTCGATTTGGTGGCTTTGAAAAATATAGGGCGGGGTTACCCACCGCCCTATAATTGATTAGCTCCTTACGAATGCGAGCAGATCAGCGTTAATCGTATCGGCGTTGGTTGTAGGCATTCCGTGCGGGAAGCCGGGGTAGATTTTCAGCGTACTGTTTTGCAGAAGTTTGGCTGACAAAACCCCGGCATTCTCATAAGGGACAATCTGGTCATCATCACCATGCATCACCAGCACGGGGATCTTGATGCTCTTCAAATCTTCGGTGAAGTCGGTCTGAGAAAACGCCACGATCCCGTCATAGTGTGCCTTTGCACAGCCCATCATGCCTTGTCGCCACCAGTTCCAGATGATGCCCTCGGACGGTTTTGAACCCAGGCGGTTATAGCCGTAAAAAGGTCCTGCTGGAACGTCGTGGTAGAACTGAGCGCGGTTGGCCTTCAGTTGTGCTTGCAAGTCGTCGAACACTGACTTCGGCAGACCGCCAGGATTGCTCGGGGTCTGGACCATTAGCGGTGGCACGGCGCTGATGATGGCTGCCTTTGACACTCGGTCTTCGCCATGACGAGCGATATAGTGAACGACTTCGCCACCGCCGGTGGAGTGCCCGACATGGACGGCGCCTTGCACGCCTAGGTGATCAACCACGGCCGCGACGTCGTCGGCGTAGTGATCCATGTCATGCCCATCCCAGACTTGACTGGATCGTCCGTGACCACGTCGGTCGTGTGCTACAACCCGGAAACCGTTGGCCAGGAAAAAGAGCATTTGCGCGTCCCAATCGTCCGCGCTAAGCGGCCATCCGTGGTGGAAAAAGACTACCTGGGCATCGCGTGGCCCCCAGTCTTTGTAAAAAATTTCAACACCGTCTCGCGTAGTGACATACCCCATGTTCGTATCTCCAGAATGAAGTGAAGGCCTATACCGAATCGCGTTCGGAACATGGCCTTGAATGAACAAAGTGCAGCCCATCCGATAGGCGGTTCAGAGGGCGCGTTTGTGGAAAGTTGCGCCTGCCCCATGACTTCCATAACTGCTGAGCAACACGTTGCACTTGTGCTGCTTGGCCGCCCGATGACTTTAGGTTTAAAGTCAACTTTAAGGTCAATAGATTTTTCAGGGTGGGTTATGAGAATAGGCGAACTGGCGAAAATCAGCGGATTGGCGCCGTCACGCATCCGGTTCTATGAGGCAAGCGGCCTGATCAGATCCGTCGAACGCAAAGCAAATGGCTACAGGGACTACGCGCCTGATACCGAGTGGGTCCTGGAGATCATCACCGGAGCACAGGCGGCGGGTTTTTCGTTGGAAGAAATCCGGCAATTGATGCCGATGAATGCCAGCGGCTGGCAGCACGATGAATTGCTCAGTGGACTCAAGCAAAAGGTTGAGGAAATCGGTGTTCTACAGGAACGGCTAGCCCAGAACAAAGCGCAACTTCTGCTCGTCATCAAGGGCATCGAGGGTAAGCCCGAAGGTATGGCGTGTGCGGACAATGCGCAAATGCTGATAAATCGTCTGCGTGAAGATGGGGTTGGCCAAGCTCCAGGCAAGCGTGCGACAGCATCTTCCAAGAGAAAAAACGCCCGCCAGGCATCCGGGGCCTGACAGGCGTAAAAGGTTTCAGCGCTCGCCAATCAGGCTGGCGAGTGGTTTGGGCGCATAGAGCGCACTCTGGAACTCTGGCACGTATTCGTACTTCATCATTTTCCCCAGCTTCAGGGCGCGCAGGTAATTCGACAGACTGCCATCGCCTAGCGTGAGGGTGGCCGAATCAGCGTCGCGGCTGGAGCCGTGACTGAGTTGGCGGGAAACCGCATAACCGTATGCCAACTGGCCCTGATGATCGAGGTTGGTGAAGCTGCTGGTGACGATATCGACATCACGAGAGAGGTTGTCGAGTTTCTTCGCTTTGAAGGACACGTCGACTTTTCCGGTCTGGCTGTCGGTGATGTCATAGACCACAGACTGGGCATCTTCTTTGCGGTCAATACCGGTCAGCCATTTAGGCAGGTTGTAACCGACGACACCGCGCACCCGTGCAAGCTCGGTATTGACCGGCAGCTTGAGCACATAGCCCCAGAAGTCACCAGACGTCGACTGTCCAATCAGTGTGAACGGACCCAGATTGGCTTTGCCTGGCTTGTTGGTAATGATCGACACGGCCACTTCGTTATAGGCGTCGTTATCACAATGCTCATAGGTGTACGCAGTAAACGCAATCAAGCCGCGTCCGGGCCAGACTTGCAGGGGGTGTACGGTTGCCAATACTTCCGGTGGCATCAATGCCCGAAGTGCGTCCAAGTCGGCCGTGTAGACAGCAGTTACCCGACTGTTCTGGTAGTAAAAGTTCGGGGAGTATGACTCGAAGCCAATGTCGACCTTGTGCTTTTCCAGTCCTTTGAACCAACTCAAATCAACACCCGGCAGTTCTGCTGCAATCACCGACAAGGGCGGGTTCGAGCGATAACGGTCGTACAGGCCGCCCTTGACGACCGGCACTGTGTGGCCTGCGATATCGATTGTGTTGGTTTCAGTCGGGCTGAGCATTTCAGGCGTCCCCGCCAACGCATGGTTGGCAATTGAGCTGAACAGCAATCCTGTTAATACGGCGCTTGCGAGTTTCAATCGGTCTTTCTCCGGGTGGTGGGAACTACTTGAGGGTTCAGCGAGCTACGTTGTCGCCAGAGAGCACTGCCATCACGGCTTCAGCTACGGCTTTGGGCGATTGAGGGTTTTGGCCAGTGACAAGCCTTCCATCCGTGATGGCAAACGACGTGAATGGCAGCCAGCCCTTGCGGTACCGTGCACCCTGGCTCACCAACTTGTCCTCAAGGAAGAAGGGCACCTGGCTTTTCATGCCGGAGAACAGTTCTTCGCGATCAGAGAAGCCGGTGATGTTCTTGCCCTTGATGATCAACTGGCCTTGTTCATCCTTCAGATCCAACAGACCCACTACGCCATGGCAGACGGCCGAGACGATGCCACCCTGGTTGTAGATGGTTTCGGCGACACGCCGCAGGTCGGGATTATTGGGGAAATCCCACATCACCCCATGTCCCCCGGTGAAGTAGATGACGCTGAACTGGGACGGATCGATATCGGCTATCGGCAGCGTGCTTTGCAGGCGAGCGCGAAAGGCCGGGGACTGCAAATGCTCACGGGCGGCCTTGTCCATGTACAGCCAACCGAGGCTGCGCTCGTCCAGTGGCACCGCACCGCCTTTGGGACTGGCAAAAACTGTGCTGTAGCCAGCCGCCTCCACTACATCGGTGAAATGCGTCAGCTCAGTCAGCCACAACCCCGTGGTATCGGTTCGTGAGGGATAGCTGGCGTGATTGGTCAGAATCACCAGAATTTGGCGATTCTTGGCAGTCATTGTGGAAGGGGCGGTGTCAGCATTTGCAAATGTCATGAAAGCGCTTCCTATCAATACCAACGCATAAGAAACAAAGGTCTTGAGCATCATCCGGGTTCCATCAATTAAGCAGGCCAGTGCATGCTCACCTTAAACCTCGCTTTAAGGTCAATCCCCACTGCTGCAAATAATTTCCGCCGGAAGTTGCTCACTTCCGCTTGACCCTCAACCTGACTTTAACGCTAGCGTCTGACACTGATAGGGCAAGGCAATAACGCACGTCATCAATACCGTCAGGAGCAATGCATGAGTCAGCAAGACAACCTGGATATGCAGTTCAAATGGATGATCTATGGCGCCAATGGCTACACCGGCGAGTTGATCGCTCGTGATGCTGTAAAGCGTGGACTTAAACCTGTGCTGGCGGGACGCAACCGTGACAAGGTCGAAGCCCTCGGTCGGGAGCTGGGCCTTGAAACCCGAGTGTTCGGACTGGAGGATGAGGTGCGGTTGCTTGCTCAGATCAAAGGCCATGGCTTGGTTCTGCATTGCGCAGGGCCGTTTTCAGCGACCGCCACCCCTATGATGGAAGCCTGCTTGCGCGCCAATGCGCACTACCTGGACATCACCGGCGAAATTGCCGTATTCGAGCACGCCCAGTCCTTGAGTGAACGGGCGCGTGCGGCGGGCGTGGTCATTTGCCCCGGCGTCGGCTTTGATGTGGTGCCGACTGACTGTGTCGCCGCCGCATTGAAAAACGCACTGCCGGATGCAACGCATCTGGCGCTGGGGTTTGATTCGCGTTCGAGCTTTTCACCCGGTACTGCCAAAACTTCGATTGAAGGCATGGCGCAGGGCGGCAAGGTTCGTCGTGACGGCAAAATCGTCTCGGTACCGCTGGCGTATCGGGTACGGCGTATCGACTTTGGCGCCGGAGAGAAATTGGCCATGACCATTCCTTGGGGCGACGTTTCCACAGCTTGGCATACCACTGGTATTGCCAATATTGAAGTGTTTATTCCAGGCTCTGCGGGGATGATTCGCGGCGCCAGATTCGCCAATTTCATTCGTCCACTGTTGGGTTTGTCCTTCGTGCAGAGCCTGCTCAAGGCGCGCATCGGCAAGACAGTAGTCGGCCCGGATCAGGAAAAGCGTGCCGATCAAGGCACCTACGTATGGGGTGAGGCTAGAAACGCTCGCGGCGAATGCAAAGTCGCACGCGTGCACACCGCGAACGTCTACAGTCTGACGGTCGACGCAGCCTTGGCTGTGGTCGACTACCTGCTACAGATGCGCCCAGCTGGCGGCACCTACACACCCGCTCGGTTGTTGGGCGCCCATCTGGTGACGCACTTGCCAGGGTCTGGCGCGTTGAACATCGACTGACCTTGAAAAAGGTATTGACCTTAAAGTTTACTTCAAGCTTAAGGTGGCCTCATCTCCAGTTGAGGACTGCTCGATGAATGTGTTCGACACGCTGATGCTTCCCAACGGTTCGACCATCAAGAACCGAATCGCCAAAGCCGCCATGGAAGAGAACATGGCGGATGCTGACCAGGCACCCTCCGAAGAACTCATGCGTCTCTATCAAGCATGGGCCGACGGTGGTGCAGGCCTGATTATCACCGGCAACGTGATGGTCGACGGCCGCGCCATGACCGGGCCGGGTGGCGTGGTGTTGCAGGACGATCAGCAACTGGTCAAGTTCAAGCGCTGGGCGCATATTGGTCGATCCGGCGGTGCGCAGTTCTGGTTGCAGATCAATCACCCAGGTCGGCAGATGCAGTCCAATCTTGGGCAAAAAACCTGGGCACCGTCAGCCGTGCCGCTGGAACTGGGCAAAATGTCCAAGCGTTTTGCCACGCCTCACGCGATGACCCCTGGCGTGATCGAAGAAGTCATTCAGCGCTTTGCGAACACCGCACGCCTGGGCGAACAAGCCGGATTCACCGGCGTGGAAATCCACGCTGCCCATGGCTATTTGTTGAGCCAGTTCCTTTCGCCGTTGACCAACCAAAGGACGGACGAGTGGGGTGGCTCTCTAGAAAACCGGGCACGCCTGTTGCTCGAAATCGTCAAGGCCGTCAGGGCTGTGGTTTCTGCGGATTTTGCAGTGGCGGTCAAACTCAACTCCGCCGATTTCCAGCGCGGAGGATTCACCGCCGATGACGCGAAAAAGGTAGTTGAGTTGCTCAACGACCTGGGCGTGGACATGGTGGAGTTGTCGGGAGGCAGCTACGAAGTACCCGCCATGCAGGGTGACGCGCGCGATGGTCGCACCCTCGCTCGCGAAGCTTATTTCCTTGAGTTCGCCCGTGATCTCCAAACCGTTGCCCAAATGCCGGTGATGGTCACCGGCGGTATACGTCGCCGCCCGGTGGCCGAAAGCGTCGTGCAGAGTGGTGTGGACATGGTGGGCATCGGAACGGCGTTAGCCATCGATCCGCACTTGCCTCGTGACTGGTTGCAGGGCAAAGACAATGCCCCTCAATTGCCGCCGATCACTTGGAAAAACAAAGCCATCGCATCCTTGGCGAACATGGCAGTAGTGAAGTTTCAATTGCGCAAACTCAGCCGGGCTAAAAAGCCCGATCCGAGCGTTTCACCGTTGCGCGCGCTGATCCTGCAACAGCTCTTCATGGCCTTTCGCACTCGCCAGTATCGGAAATGGATTGAAGCGTCTGCGCATTACAACGGCTTGGGAGACGCAAGATGACCGTTGCTCTAGAGGACTCCCCAGTTATCGACACCACCAATATGCTCGACCAACAAAGAAGGGCATTTCTTAACGACGGGCCACCCGGCCTCAAACGACGCAGGGCCAACCTGGTCAAGTTACGCGCGGTGGTTCTCGCTCACAGGCGTGAAGTAGAGGATGCGATCAGTACTGATTTCGGCAATCGCTCCAGGCATGAGACCGACATCATGGAACTGCTTGGCGTGGTGCAGTCCATTGACTACTTGTTGCGACACCTGCGCCGTTTCATGAAGCCCGAACGTCGTCATGTCGCGGCGTTTCATCGCGCCGGCCGCGCCTATGTGGAGTACCAGCCTAAAGGTGTGATCGGAGTCATGGCGCCTTGGAACTACCCGTTCTCCCTAACCTTCATCCCATTGGCAACTGCGCTCGCGGCTGGCAACCGGGTGATGATCAAACCCTCCGAGCTGACGCCACGCACTAGTGAATTGATTCAACGCATGCTGGCGAGCTGTTTTTCTGCCGATGAGGTAGCAGTGGTACTCGGCGGCCCTGAGACAGGCGCCTATTTCAGCGGCCTTCCGTTCGATCACCTGCTGTTCACCGGCAGCACTCAGGTAGGTCGAATGGTAATGCGTGCCGCCAGTGAAAATCTGGTACCGCTGACCCTTGAACTGGGTGGCAAGAGTCCCGTGGTCGTAGCGCCAGGCCATGCAGGGCGCAGCGCATTGGAGAGCATTGTCTTCGGCAAATTATCCAATGCTGGCCAGACCTGCGTTGCACCGGACTACGCCCTGGTTCATGAAGACGACCTGGGCGAGTTCATCACCCAATACCGCGACGCTGTTGCCCGTTCTTATCCGCAAGGCCCAACCAGTCCCGATTACACCTCGATTATCAGCGACAGGCATTACATGCGGTTGCATACGCTCATCAAAGACGCACGCGCCAAGGGAGCAGGCGTGATCGAGGTTGGAGTGACCCCAGAGCGTGCGGCAGAGCGACCGCGGACATTGGCTCCGGTGTTGATCGTGGGAGCCGAAGACGATGCATTGGTCATGCAGGAAGAAATCTTCGGCCCACTGCTACCGGTTCGTACCTACCGCTCTCTCGACGAAGTAATCGACTACATCAACGCCAGGCCGCGCCCACTCGCGCTTTACTATTTCGGCAATATGGATGCCGACAGCGAGGCTGTGCTCAAGCGCACCACATCCGGGAATGTCGGCATCAACAACACTCTGCTGCACGTCGCCGTGGATGATCTACCATTCGGCGGTGTAGGGCCGAGCGGTATGGGGGCCTACCACGGCATCGAGGGTTTTCGCTCCATGAGCCATGCCAAGGGAATATTCGTCCAAGGTCGCTGGAGCCTACCTAGCCTGCTCAGAGCACCTTTCGGCAAACTGGCTGAATTCGCCATAGCAATCACGCTTCGGGCACAGCCAAAACTCCGAGTCGAGCGGTAGAGGAAGTACAGCAGCGCCAAGCTGTTTCAGTCCGTTGGCAGACAAACCCCTCGACGAGGCATCTGGAGCATCGTGGGCAACAACACGCCAGTGTGCTTCATTCGTGATCAGATGAAGCACACTTTTGGCTGATCTTTGCCTGTCACGAAGGGCCGCTTCTGGCCGATTTCTGCCGGTCACTAAGAGCCGAAATCGACCCGCAGCAAGCGCTTGGCGCCCCCAGAAAACCATGAATCTGACGAATGGAAGCGGCTTGATTCAGTGACGGTGCGCTCGCATCTTCGTGATGCAAGTATTGGCGCCTCACACAGGAGCCGGCCAGAACTCACCATAATTTCCACGTGTAATCGATGTTAACCCGCAGCTCATTGTCATCTCGATGGCTGGCTTGTGCGCTGAAGTCGTTGCGGTACCAGGCGTTGCGCAACCGCAGCGCCAAGCCTTTCAGTTGGCCGCTCTGCAGCACATAGGACAGCTCGAAATCCTTTTCGCTCTCTGTCAGGTTGGAGCCTCCCAGCTTGGCTAGTTCGATATTGTCTCCACTTACATAGCGCAGCATGCCATTCAGTCCCGGCACGCCAAGGCCTGCAAAATTGTAGTCATACCGTACCTGCCAACTGCGCTCTTTAGGGTTGAGGAACTCAGAGCTCAGAGTGCCTTCGGTGATCACTAACGGTTCGGTGCCGAACAGGTATGGCATGGCTGTCTTGCCTGTCAGTTGCATGTAGCCGGCACCGAATTTGTGGGCACCCAGGGCATACGTCAGCATCAGTGCCGCATTGCGGTTGTCCACCGGGCCGGCCCTGGCTGCACCGTCTTCACCGGTAACGAACAGACGAAAGTCGCTTTTCAGGCTGCCGGGGCCGATCGGGCGATTATCGACAAAGCCGTAGAAGTCCTTGCGGTACAGGTCAGCGAGCTCTGCGTGGTAGTACTTAAATGTCAATTGCGGCGACCAGGCATAGTCGCCGCCGAGGAAGGAAAAACGGTCCGACTCGGCGGCACCATTGAAGCGTCCATTGGGTGAGCCTACCGACATTTTCTGATAGTCGGTGGAGTCGCGCAGGTTGATGCGGTCCAGCCAGCCGACGTGCAGGGTGAGGTTGTCGATTTCCTGGGACTTGAGGTACGCGCCACGAAAGGTCTGTGGTAGCAGTCGGGTAGGGCTGGCGAAAGCGATCGGAAGAAACGTGCTTATGGTGCCCAATTGCAACTCGCTTTTCGATGCCCTGACCTTGGTCGTCAGACCCAGCTCCGAATATTCATCGGCCGGCTCACGGGTGGTGGCGCTGTACGGCAGCAGGCCGGTACCGGTGCGAGCGCGTGAAGAATCCAGGCGCACTCCCAGCAAACCTTGGGCGTCGAGGCCGAACCCCACTGGCCCTTCCGTATAACCTGAACGCACGTTGAGAATGAACCCCTGGGCCCACTCGCGGGCGGCGGCCTGGGGTGTGGCGTTCACGTAGTTACGATCGAAGTAAAAGTTTCGCATCGTCAGATCGGCGTGGCTGTCATCGACAAAACCGCTGGCACACGCCTGGCCAAAGTATAAAACGCAGGTGCAGGCGCTGAGCGCCCGAAGAGTAGTCTTGAGCATGCCGGTGTTCACTTTTATTGTTGTTGGGGATGAACCCGCACCGTTTCCGGCACGGGGTATTACGCGGGAGTTGTCAGTCAGGCTGAGCGCCGTTGCGGCGCACTGACAGGTAAAACATCGCGACTGCGGCGATGACGATTCCCGGCGCCGAAGCCAGCATCACTCCGGTCGTGCCGGTGCCCAAGGCGAGCATCTTGCCGGCCACCAGCGGGCCGCTCATTGCGCCGAGTCTGCCGATGGCCACCGCGCTGCCCACGCCCGTGGCGCGCACAGACGGGCTATAGAAATGCGGTGCCAAGGCATACAGCACGCATTGCCCGCCGGTGGCGAAAAAGCCCGCAATGAAACCGGCTGCCAGCATGCTTTCCAGTTGGCTGGCCATACCCAGAGCGGTCAGCGAAGCGAGAATGCCAATATAGATCAGGGCAGACAGGACCCAGGCTGGCAGTCGGTCCATTACCCAACCCAGCAGCAAGGTACCGACCGCAGCACCAAGCTGCAGAGCAAACATCACCCAACTGGCCTGTCGGCCGCTGAAACCCTGGCCGACCAACAAGCTGGGCAGCCAGTTGATCAATATGTACACGACCATGAGCGTAAAGAAATAACTCACCCAGATCATTGCGGTCGGCAGGGCCGCGCCCTCGCGGAACAGGCCCCGGACCACGCCGATGGGGGCGGTGTCCTGGACGCTGCGAAACTGCGCCGATTCCGGCAGATAAAGCCCTAGCAGAGGGACGATCAACAGCGGTACCAGACCACCGACGTAGAACACCACTTGCCAGCCACCGGCCAGTTGAGCGATGCCAATGCCAGCCGCCACCGCAGCACCCAGTGGCACGCCGCAATACATCAGGCTCACGGCCGTGCCGCGCAGACGCGGACCGGCCACTTCACTGGTCAGCGCGATCAAGTTGGGCAATGCGGCGCCCAAACCTATGCCCGTGAGGCAACGGGCAACCAGCAAGCTGTTGAAGTCCCAAGCCATGGCCGTGACTAGCGAGAACAGTCCGAACATCGCTACCGATGCCATCAGCACGCGCTTGCGGCCGATGCGGTCAGCTAGCAGGCCGCCCAGGAACGCACCGGGCAGCAGGCCGAAAATTCCGGCACTGAACACCCAGCTCATGTGCAATTTATCCAGTTCGAACGCGGCCGCCATGCCTTGGGCAGCGATCCCGGAGGCCTGTAGGTCAAGGCCCTCCATTAGGGCCACGAGGAAACACAGACCGATGGTCCGCGTCATGTGCAACGGTGTTGTCGGTTTTAGCGCAGTCATGGGTAGTACCCGTTTTATTGTTGTGTGGGCAAAGCAGGGCCGCCCGACCGCTGCGTGGGCGGTCAGTCGGTGTGGTGCTTGGTGTCAGCGCTTGAGCAGATCCAGCGCAACGTCGACGATCATGTCTTCCTGACCGCCGACCATCCGCCGTTTGCCCAGTTCGACGAGGATGTCGAGAGTCTTGAGGTCATACTTTTCAGCGGCAATTTCGGCGTGGCGCAAGAAGCTCGAATAGACCCCGGCGTAACCCAGTGCCAGGGTTTCGCGGTCGACCCGCACCGGACGGTCCTGCAACGGCCGAACGATGTCATCGGCCGCGTCCATCAGTGTGTAAAGGTCGGTGCCGTGGTTCCAGCCCAGGCGCTCAGCCGCGGCGATGAACACCTCCAACGGTGCGTTACCGGCGCCGGCGCCCATGCCGGCGAGGCTGGCGTCGATGCGGTCGCAACCTTCCTCCACTGCGGTGATCGAGTTGGCCACGCCGAGCGACAGGTTGTGGTGAGCGTGCATGCCGGTTTCGGTGTCCGGCTTCAGCACAGCCTTGAACGCGCGGAATCGATCACGGATGTCCTGCATGTTCATCGCGCCGCCCGAGTCGGCCATGTACACGCAGGTCGCGCCGTAACTCTCCATCAGCTTGGCCTGGGCGGCCAACTGCTCGGCAGGGATCATGTGGCTCATCATCAGGAAACCGACGGTGTCCATGCCCAACTCGCGGGCGTATTCGATGTGCTGCTTCGACACGTCGGCCTCGGTGCAATGGGTGGCTATGCGCACCACCCGGGCTCCGGCGTTGTAGGCCGCTTTCAGGTCATGCACCGTGCCGATGCCGGGCAACAACAGCGTGGTGATTTTGGCGTGGCTAATCACATCGGCGGCGGCCTCGATCCATTCAAGATCAGTGTGCGCAGCAAAACCGTAGTTGAAACTCGACCCTTGTAGGCCATCGCCGTGGGCGACTTCGATACTGTCGACCTTGGCCTTGTCCAATGCGCGGGCAATGTCCTGCACATTCTGGATCGAATACTGGTGGCGAACGGCATGGCTGCCGTCGCGCAGGGTCACGTCGGAGATGTAGAGTTTTTTACCGGGATTGAAAGTCATTTCGGTCTCCTCAGGCGTTCAGCATCGACTGCGCCATCCGCTCGGCGGTGGCCAAGGCAGCGGAGGTCATGATGTCGAGATTCCCGGCGTAAGCAGGCAGGTAATGGGCGGCGCCTTCAACCTCGAGGAACACCGAAGTCTTCAGCCCGGAGAATTTTCCATGACCAGGAATGTTCAGCGGCGCATCTTCATGAATGACGTCGAACTGCACGTGTTGCTTCAGTCGATAGCCCGGCACATAAGCCTGCACGGCGGCCGCCATCTCGACGATGGAGGCCTCGACCAGCGCCTGGTCAGCCGCTTCGGACAATACAAACACGGTGTCGCGCATCATCAGTGGTGGCTCGGCCGGGTTCATCACGATGATCGCCTTGCCCTTCGCGGCGCCGCCGATCACTTCGATGGCCTTGGAGGTGGTTTCGGTGAATTCGTCGATGTTGGCACGGGTGCCGGGACCGGCGGATTTACTGGCAATCGAAGCGACGATTTCGGCGTAATGCACCTTGGCCACGCGGGACACCGCCGCGACCATCGGAATGGTCGCCTGGCCGCCGCAGGTGACCATGTTGACGTTGAGCTGGTCCAAGTTCTGTTCCAGATTGACCACTGGCACGCAATACGGGCCGATGGCAGCCGGCGTCAGGTCGATCAGGCGAATGTCGGGTTTGATCGAGCGCAGGAACGCATCGTTCTTGACGTGGGCACCGGCCGAGGTGGCATCGAAGACGAAGTCGATGTCCTTGAACACATCCATGCGGGTCAAGCCTTCGACGCCTTCGTGGGTGGTGGCCACCCCCATGCGCTGAGCGCGGGCCAGGCCGTCGGAGGCCGGGTCGATGCCGACCATGACCGCCATTTCCAGGTGCCTGGCGTTGCGCAGGATCTTGATCATCAGATCGGTGCCGATGTTTCCGGAACCGATGATGGCGACTTTGAGTTTGTTCATTGTTGTTGCCTCATTTGCACGCAAGTCACCGATCACTCGGCGGTGAACCCAATACCAACCCGACCAATGCCTTCGATCTCGGCCTCGAAACGATCACCGGCGGCGACCGGCACCATCGGCCCTAGTGCCCCGGTGAGAATGATGTCGCCCGCACGCAGCGGATCGCCCAGGCGAGCCATGGTGCAAGCCAGCCAGACGGCCGCATTGAGTGGATGACCGAGGCATTCGGCGCCACTGCCGCTGGACACTTCTTCACCATTGCGTGTCATGCGCATGCTGGCCTGGCGCAGGTCGAGCCCATCAATACGTCGAGCCGGGCCACCCAATACAAAGCAGCCACTGGAGGCGTTGTCAGCCACGGTATCGACGAAGCGGATGTTCCAGTCCTGGACCCGGCTGCCAACGATTTCCAGTGCCGGGACAACCCAGCCGGTGGCCGCCATCACGTCGGCAAACGTGGTGTCGGCGCGGGGCAGATCGTGTTCGAGGATCAAGGCTATTTCCGCCTCGATCTTCGGTTGCAGCACGCGACCTACTTTCACGCTTTCGTTGTCGCCGTAGCACATGTCGGCGAACAGGGTGCCGAAGTCCGGCTGGTCGACGCCCAGTTGCTGTTGAACCTTGGGGTTGGTCAGGCCGATCTTGCGCCCGACCACACGACGGCCGTTGGCCACGCCGTGGGTGACGTTGAGTCGCTGGATGGTGTAAGCGGCCTCGGCGCTGTCTTCACCAATCTGTTCGCGCAGAGGGGCGATGGCTTCGCCATCGGCCTCGGCATGGCGCAGGTCAGCGGCCAGTCTTTCCAGGGTGTGTTGAGTCAGGGTCATGTCAGCCTCGGTGGTCAGTGGGTCAGGAAATCCAGGACCATGCGGTTGAAGGTTTCGGCGTGTTCCCACTGGGCCCAGTGGCCGCAGCGATTGAACACGTGCAGTTGTGCATGGGGCAGGCCGGCCAGAAGGCGCAAGCCGGTGTCCATGGGCACGAAGCGATCTTCGCGGCCCCAGACGAGCAGCGTCTGGGCGGTGATTTCGTGCAGGCGGTGGCTGAAATCCGGAAATTGCTTGGGATTGAGAATGCTGCTCTTGACGAAATTTTCCAGGTGATCGCGGCGCGCCAGGATGTTGTCCAGGCGGGTCTGGAACAGTTCGTCGGTCAGACTGCTGGCGTCGAAGACGAAGACGTTCATCATCTTCTTCAGGTTTTCAATGGTCGGTTCGCGGTACAGCGCGCCGATCAGTTTGATGCCTTCGGTAGGTTGCGGCACGAAGGCGCTTGGGCCGCCGGTGCCGCCGCCCATCAGTATCAGTTTGCCGATGCGCTCAGGGTAGGCGAGGGCGAAGGCTACGGTGCTGTGACCGCCCATGGAGTTGCCGATGATGTGCACACGGTCCAGATCCAGTGCATCAACCAGCCCCTTGAGGGCACGGGCGTTGAGGTCTGAGCGCGAGCTGTCGCAAACAATCGGGTCACTTTTGCTCCAGCCCGGGCAATCCATCAGAATCACTCGGTAACCGGCGGTCACCAACGGTTCGATGTTGCGATGGAAGTTGGCCCAACCGCTGGCGCCGGGTCCGGAACCGTGGAGCATGACCACGGTTTCGACTCCCTGACCCACGTCGTTGTAATGCAGTTGCAGCTTCAACTCGCCTTCGCTAATGTCGACAAAACGGCTGGTAGAGGCTTCGGTGAAAGCTGGCGCAGTGGCAGTCATGGCAGTGTTCCTCGGAATCAGTGGTTGTTGTTCAGCGGCTGGGCGCCAAGGGCGGCGAAGCCTGCGATCCATTCGGGAATTGGGCGGTAGTAGCGCCCTTCGGTCTGATAAGGGCCGAAGGCGCAAAGGGCAGCGAAGGCGGCGACCCAGGTTTTCACTTCGTGAGTGGACTTGCCGGCCAGTTCCGACAGTTCGTCATTGCCCAGGTCATCGAGGTCGCTCAGGCGGCCCTGTTGGAGGGTGTCGAGAAAATGCTGATCCCACGCGGGATTAAGCGGATGCAGACTGTGTGGGTCTTCAACGAAATCCCGGGCGGCCTGGATTACTCGTTTTTGGCGCGCCTGTCGCTCATCAGCCGGCAATTGGCGACCGCTGCCCATCAGTCGATCGGCCATACGTGCATCGACTTTGGCCAGTTCTGGTACCGGAGGTTGATGGGACAGTCCCCCGGAAGCCAGGAACAGCACGCGCTTGTTCAGCGACTGCGCCCACTGGCCGATCGCTTCACCGAGCAGACGGGAACGCTTGAAGCCGGGCAACGGCACGGCGACCGAATTGATGAACACCGGAATCACTGGGCATTCCCTTAAACCACCAAGTAAGAGCTCCAGCGGTTGGGCGAACGCGTGATCGACCTGCATGCGATAGGAAACGGCAGCGTCGACACCGGCATCCAGGACCGCTTGGGCGCAGGACTCGGCCAGCGCTTTGGGTACGTCCAAAGGGCCGGCGGCGGTGTCGAAATCACCGATGGCGTGAGCGGCCATGCCGATGCAGAAGGCCGGCATCACGTCGTAGAAAAAGCCATTGTAGTGGTCGGGGCCGAACAGGACGATCAGCTCCGGGTTGAAGCGCGCGATGCGCTCACGGGCATCAGCGATCATGGCGTCAACCTCGGCCAACACCTCAGGCGTCGGGTCGACGTAGCCCACCAATGGCGTGTGAGACAAGCAGTGCAGATAGGCGCTCATGTCAGGCCACCTTGCTGGCGAGGATCGCCACTTCGGGTTGCGGCAGCGCCTTGAGCGCCAGGGCCAAATCATCACAGGCCTGGCCGACGGTTTGCGGAATGGCCAGGCCGGCGAGGAAGCGATCCGGACGCACCAGGGCGATGGAGGCCGAGCCGCGGGCGAACCATTCCTTGAGGCGGCCGGTGCTGTCACCAATGCGGATCACACCATGGCTTACGTCACTGGCAGCTTTGAGCTGGACGTCCGGCAGCACCTGGATAAAACGCGTGCCCAGTGCTTGCCATTGAGCGATCTGTGCTGGCGTCAGGCCCCAAGTCGGGTCGCAGCCCCAGGCGATAATCGCGAAGTTCTCGCCGATCACCTCATCCAGCAACACGGTTTTGCCAGCTTCGGTCAGTACCTGGGGCTGAATGAACATCTTGCCCACCGGTGAGCCTTTTTCGCTGGGTACGATCAAGGCGCCCTGAGCGTATTTCGGCATTGGCTTGAAGCGCATTTCCACGAAGTAGCGTTTGACGGACGGCACATAGTTGAGCAGCCACGACACACCGTCACGCAAAGTGCCTTGCCAGCGCTTGGGCGGTGCCAGCACGTGGCCGGCCAGCACAGAAAGGTCGATCATCGCCTTGGCGTGGTCGCGGCGTTCTTGTTCATAGCTGTCGAGCAGGCTGTCGTCGGCCAGGCCTTTGATCACCAGTGACAATTTCCAGGCCAGGTTGGAGGCGTCGCGCATACCGCTGTTGTAACCCTGACCCTGCCATACCGGCATGATGTGCGCGGCATCGCCGGCCAGCAGCACCCGGCCCTCACGGAACCGACCGGCCAGGCGAGCGTTGTGGGTATAGACGCGGCTGCGGATCAATTCGATGCGATCCGGATTCGGCAGCACCTTGGCCAGCAGCTTGCGCATGTTCTCGGGTTTGCTCAGTTCGGCTTCGGTCTCGCCAGGCATGACCATGAATTCAAAACGACGCACGCCATGGGGAAGGGCGGCGGAAACGTACGGACGTACCGGGTCACAGCACAGGTAAACATGGGGTGTGCTCAAGGGGTCGTTGGCGATGTCTACGACGATCCACTGATTAGGCGCAGTCTTGCCTTCGAAACTGATGTTCAGACTGCGTCGCACCAGGCTGTTGCCACCGTCGCAACCAATCAGATAACGGGCCTGAAGACGTTCGCCGCGTCCGTTCTGATCCTTGAAGTTGAGCACCACGGCACTGTCACTTTGTTCGAAGCCTTCGAGCTCACGGCCGAACAACACCTTGACGTTATCAAAGCGCTGCAAGCCTTCGAACAATACGCGATCGGCCAAGGGCTGGATGAAGGCGTTGCGGCGCGACCAGCCGAACTCATCCGTCTTGGGCTGTATATCGGCAAAGCAGCGACCTTTGGGGGTCAGGAATCGCATGGCGTGCCAGGGTGTGGTGTGCGGCAGCACGGCGTCGGCCAAGCCAACAGCCTGGAAGGTGCGCAGGCTTTCGTCGTCCAGGCCGATGGCGCGGGGGTAGTTGATCAGGCTGTCGAGCTTTTCCACCAAGGTGACGTTCACACCACATTGGCCCAGGTAATTGGCAATCATCAAGCCGACAGGACCGGCGCCGACAATGGCAACGTCGGTGGTCAGGTCCAATGTGGATGGAGTGGGTGCAGGACTCATGGATATCTCCGTACAGCGCTTTTGGATTTCTTGTTGGGCGCAGTATGGAAATCACGAAGCTGGTCGACAACGACAACAGCTGTTAGTGTGCACTAGGTGCACATCGTTGATTTATAACAATAATTGAGCAATTCATGAGCGAAACAGAATACAAGTCCGTCCGTGGGCTGATGCGCGGCCTGGCTCTGATCAATAGCTTGAACCGCTTCGATGGCGGGGCCAGCACGGCGCAACTGGCCGAGCAGAGCGGACTGCATCGCACCACGGTCCGACGGTTGCTGGAGACCTTGCAGGCAGAAGGTTATGTGCGGCGCAGTGATTCAGATGATAGCTATCGACTGACGTTGAAGGTACGCGAACTCAGTGAAGGTTTTCGCGATGAGCAATGGATCTCCTCACTCGCCGCACCCTTGCTCGGTGAGTTGCTGCAGAAAGTCGTCTGGCCCACCGACCTGTGCACACTGGACGGTGACGCCATGGTGATTCGCGAGACCACTCATCGCTTCAGCCGCCTGTCGTTTCACCGCTCCATGGTCGGCCGGCGTCTGCCCTTGCTAATGACCGCGACCGGTCGTGCGTACTTTGCATTCTGTCCACCCGCCGAGCGGGAAGAGCTGATCGAATTGATGATCAGCCGCGAAGATGAACAATCGGCGCTGGCCGCGGATCGTCGTTTTGTCGATCGGCTGGTGGAGCACACTCTTACCAAGGGGTATGGCGAAAACAACTCGCACTGGGGGTTGGAACGCAAGATCGCCGCCATTGCCATACCGGTCATGCACGAGGATCGGGTGATGGGCTGCCTGAATCTGGTGTACATCGCTAAGGCGATGCCCATTGAGGAAGCCGCCCGCCGCTATTTGCCGGCGATGCAGGGCGTGGTGAAACAGATCCAGGCTCAATTGGGCTGATGTCGCCTGCGTCTGAAAGCCAGCTTACTGGGTAAGGCTTATTGGTTTTGGGGTAGCAGAACATCGACTAAGTCGCCTCTGATTAAGTAGGCAGTCGGGGACCGTCCACTTTTGGCCGATTTCTGACCATCATGAGAAGCAGAAAACAATCCAAAGCTGACGGTGGCGACAGGCAAAAATCGGCCAAAAGCAGTCAATCGGATTTATTTAGCGGCGTGTAGAAGAAGCTGCAAAACGAGAGATCCGGCTACCGCAAACGCGCCTCTTACGACTCCTGATGATAGGCATACCGTTAACCACCAGGGTTATCGGCCCAGCAGGAAGACTGCGCCGGAGCATCGACATCATTCAGCCAGTCCTAATTGGTCTGCTCGATGTCCCATTATGCTAAGAAACTGTCCCGCCGCGCCCATAGCCTCATGCCCAAGATACCTACTATAGGACCAGTACCCTCTGCTCATTCAGCGAGAGTCAGTTACCTATACGGGTGCACATATTGCGCACCGCCGTACAAGCACGGACTGGAGACAACAATGACAAAAATCGCCGACATCCCAAACAACCCTTCACTAGTATCGCCCTCGGCGCCGGCTATCATTCGGTCGTCGGTGCGCCAGCATTCGATCAAGGTGGAGCTGTGCACGCCCGCCATCGGCGCCGAATTGAGCAACATCAATCTGGTGGACGCGACCCATGATCCGGAGATGATCGCGCAGATCCGCGCTCTGTGGCTAAAGCACAAAGTGCTGTTCTTTCGCGACCAGAACATTACTCCCCTCGAGCAACAGCACTTCGCCGCGCAATTCGCTGAACTGGAAGCCCATCCCTTGGCGCCGAGCCACCCGGATGCGGACAAGCTGCTGATGCTGTACCGCAATCTAGACCCGAGCAAGCCCAAGAGTTATGTTGAAAAGGCCAGCCGCGAAAATCTCTGGCATGCCGATGTTACCTATAAAAAAGCACCGCCGCGCGGAGCGGTATTGCGCTGCGAAATGGGTCCTGACACCGGCGGAGACACCCTTTTTTCCAACATGGTGTTGGCTTACGAAAACCTGCCAAACGCCATTAAGCAACGGATCGAGGGTCTGTACGCCAAGCACGGTTCCGAGCAGACCTTTGGCGCCCAATTGCCCCGCGAAGAACGTCACGCCATGGCCGTTAAAAACCCTTCTGCTGAACATCCGGTGGTGCTTATCCACCCTGAAACCGGTGAAAAAGTGCTCTTCGTCAACTCGGCATTCACCACCCATTTCTCGAACTTCTTCAACTTCGAGGACATCCGCTACGGCCAGGATTTCATGCCCGAAGCTCATCACCTGATGAACTACCTGACCTCCCAGGCCGCCATCCCGGAATACCAGGTACGCCTGAAGTGGCGCACCAATACCATTGCCATGTGGGACAACCTACAAGTCCAGCATTACGCGGTGGCTGATTACGGCAATGCGCCAAGAAAGATGCTGCGCGCCACACTCTCGGGCACCTCGCTTACCTGACCCAGACTGCCTGACCGACAGCCCGCCGCCCCGACCATCAATGATGGTCGGGCGAGCCCGGCCGCCGAAAAATGTCCGATCACAACAATAATCAACGGAGTTACCTATGCTCTACGAACACGTCGACACCGCCGTAATCGATGGCGAATCCCTGCCTTGGATTCCGTTTACCCCTTATGCGGAAAACGTGCTGCTCAAGTACTTCAAGCTAGACCCGATTCGCGGCGAATGGATCGTCATGATGAAGGCGCCGATCGACATGCAGCTGCCCAAGCACCACCACACGGGGACGGTGATGGTCTATACCTTCGAAGGTCAGTGGAAGTACAAGGAACATGACTGGGTCGCCGGCCCGGGGAGCATCGTCTACGAGACAGCCGGGTCGACTCATACCCCGGAAGTCGTCAGCACCGGCAATGGCGACGGCTATGTGCTCACGCTGGTTCAGGTCAATGGCGATCTGGCGTTTCTTGACGACAACGACAACATCGTCGCGCTCGAAAACTGGAAGTCCGGGCTCAAGCGTTATCTCGCCTATTGCGAGGAGCATGACATCGCGCCAAAAGATCTCACAGCATTCAATTAATCTGAGTTCCAGGAGAACTCCCGGCATCCCTCGATTCAAGGGGGATCCGGGACAGTCACCTGATCGCAAAAATCCAGGGGAGGAAAACAGGCTGTCACGGTTAGCGCTCCTGATGTGGAATCTGACAAGGACTTGGCCGCCTGCTCGCCCCCCGGATCACAAAATAAAAACGGAGCGATGCCTTGAACGGTTTGATGATGCACAAGCAGCTATTGATCTCCTCGCTCATTGAGCACGCCGATCGCCATCACGGCGATACGCAGATCGTGTCCCAAAGGGTGGAAGGTGATATCCATCGCTACACCTTCCGTGATTGCCACAGTCGCGCGCGCCAGATGGCCAGCGCACTCACCCATCTGGGCGTCCAGCCGGCCGACCGAATCGGTACGCTGGCCTGGAACGGCTATCGTCACCTTGAGTTGTACTACGGCATTTCCGGTATGGGCGCCATCGTGCATACCATCAACCCGCGCCTGCATGAAGACCAGGTGGCCTACATCGCCAATCATGCCGAAGACCAATACATCTTCTTCGACCTGACCTTTCTGCCGTTGATCAAACTCATCGCTGACCGCTGTACGACGGTCAAGGCGTTCATCGCCATGACCGATCAGACGCACATGCCCACAGATGCCGGTATCGACAACCTGCTGTGCTATGAAGATCTGCTTCAACAAGATTCCTGCGACTACGCCTGGCCGGATCTCGATGAGGATGCCGCGTGTACGCTCTGCTACACCTCCGGCACCACGGGCAACCCAAAAGGTGTCTTGTACAGTCATCGCTCATCGCTGCTGCACACTTATGCGGCGGCGCTACCTGATGCCCTGAATTGTTCGGCGCGCGACGTCATCCTGCCGGTTGTGCCGATGTTCCATGTCAACGCTTGGGGCCTTCCGTATATCGCCTGTATGGTCGGCGCAAAGCTTGTATTTCCGGGACCTGCGCTGGACGGCAAATCGCTGTTTGAGCTGCTCGAAGCCGAGCAGGTGACGCTGTCTGCCGGCGTACCGACGGTCTGGCAAGGCCTCCTTGGGCATCTTGAGGTCACAGGACAGCGGTTCACCAGCATGAAGCGCACCATCATTGGCGGCGCAGCCTGCCCCACGGCAATGCTGCACAGGTTTCAGGAGATCTTCGGCGTAGCAGTGCTGCACGTCTGGGGGATGACTGAACTGAGCCCGATTGGAACCATTGGCATGCTGAAGGCCAGGCACCTTGATATGGCCCCGGCAGCGCGTAATGCCGTGCAATCCAAACAAGGCCGGGCGGTGTTTGGCGTCGACATGAAGATCGTCGGTGCGGATGGACTGGAGTTGCCTTGGGACGGCGCGACGTCAGGAGACCTGATGGTGCGTGGCCCTTGGGTGCTACGCGACTATTTCCGAAACGAAGGTGACTGCTCGCCACTGCTCGAACACGCAGGCCAGACATGGTTCCCGACCGGCGATGTAGCGACTATCGATGCCGATGGCTTCATGCAGATTACCGACCGCAGCAAGGATGTGATCAAGTCGGGTGGCGAATGGATCGGCTCCATCGACCTGGAGAACATTGCGATGACCCATCCCTCAGTCTCCCAGGCTGCCTGCATTGCAGCCAAACACTTGAAGTGGAACGAACGCCCGTTGCTGATCGTCGTCAGGAACGCGCATGCAGCGCTGACGCGGGAAGAACTGCTGACCTTTTACGAAGGCAAGATTGCCAAGTAGTGGACGCCGGATGATGTGGTCTTCGTCGACACGATTCCACTGAGTGCTACGGGCAAGATCCTGAAGAACCGTCTGCGCGAGCAGTTCGGCGATCATCTGCTGGTCAAGGCTGTCGGCTGAGCGTTGCAGGGGATCCGTCCAGAGCAATTCATGTGTGGCCGCGAGTGATCGCGGCCACACACAGTGCAAAATCCTCGCGCCTACCGCTCCAACTGCTCAAGAAACTCCAGAAGCAAATCATTGACCTGCGCGGGGCTTTCTTCTGCGGCGCTATGCCCCACACCCGCTAGCAGAACCTTTTTGCGTAATGCGGGCAGATAGGCATCCATCTGGTCGTAGAGACCACGGATTTCGACCGGCTCCAGGGAAGGGTCGGCAGCACCACCGATGAACAGGCTCGGCTGGCTTACCTTCGCGCCGTCGAGAAACGCGGTGATTTCCCAATTTCGGTCGCGACAGCGGTAATAGTTCAGGGCACCGGTAAACCCCGTGCGCGTGTACTCGGCGATGTAGAAGTCGAGCGACTGCGGGCTCAACCAGGACGGAAAATCCCCCTTTGGCTCGGTGAAGGCATTGAGAATGGGTTCACCGGCCTCGACGAACAGACGCCAGCGTTCGGCACCGACGGCGCTGCCTGAGATCGAGTAAAAGACGCTGCTCAAGGTCTTGCGCGGATCATGGGCCAGTTCGCGATCCGGCTTGTCGAGCTGCTGGAAATACAGGTGGTGGTAGACCCTTCCTTTCGCCATGGCCTGCAAACCTACGGTCGGTTTGACCTTGCCGCGCGGCGGTATCGGTGTATTGAGCATCACCAGGCCACGGAACAGATCCGGTCGTAACAGGGCCGCCGCCTGGGCCACCCAGGCACCCAGGTCATGGCCGATGATGGCCGCGGACGTTTCGCCCAAGGCCGCCATCAAACCCACCATGTCACCGACGGCCTGGCTCATGTCATAGGCTTCGATGGCATCGGGTCGGTCCGATTGCCCGAACCCTCTTTGATCGGGCACGACCACTCGATAGCCGGCCTCGGCCAATGCCACGATCTGGCGCCGCCACATGTACCACAGGTAGGGGAAACCGTGCAGCAGGATGACGAGCGGGCCCTTCCCCTCGTCGATGTAATGCATGCGGATGCCATTGAGTTCGGCAAAGCAGTGATTGAATGCATCAGGATCATCGGCATCCACCTGCGCCAGTGCAGCGAGCGGCTGACCGACACGCATTGAAGTGCGCGTATTCATTCTCTACCTCGATCTTATTAGTTGTGTGGCTGAAGGTAGCTCTCAGAGCGGGTCGCTCACTGAGCTTCGCAGGACACAATCTTGTGAAATTGGGACAGCGCGAACGTCTGTGGATCTGCCTCTTCCGCCGCCAGCCCTGGCTCGCCCGCAGTGTCCCAATACGCGAAAAAACTGTTCCACCCTGCCCATAAAGTCGCGCTCGTACTCCCTAGAATGTGACCGCGCTTCCTGGTCTGCCCCTACGCCAGACCAGGGTTGAAGATCGCTAGCGCAGTCAGTACGTCCACACGCGCCGTTTTCTCGCTCATCACGCTCGATGAAAAAGAAGCGCCGCCATCGGCAGAGGAAGGTCTCCTAGTCATGCCCAAGCTTGTTCGCCGCCGTCTTGGCCAAATACCTGGAAGTCCCCAGGGCCTAGGATTCAACCCGCGTGACGTGCTGGCAGTTGCCGGCCTGAACAGGGCTCAGCTGCAAGCCCCCGAGTACCGCATTCCGATTGATGCCGCCGTGCGCCTGCTGGAAGATTCGGCCACCGCCAGCGGTTGCCAGACCGTCGGCCTGAGCATGGCCGAGTCGCGTTAACCGTAAGAGCACATCGTCGACTTGCCTAAGGTCACCCTTCCCGCACTGTCCCAGCACGCGAAGATATTGTCCCGCAATGCACAGTATCTCGATCTCGCTCCCCTTTAGTATCGCCAGCGGATCGCTAATCCCACCCCGCGTGTCCGAACACTCTGGATCAACAATAAAAAAGCGCCGCCCTACATCGAGGCACGACTTCACTTGCCACGTCCACGGCCCGGCCAAGAACCATCGAATGGAGACGCAATGCGAGTCGAACAATTGACCTGTGCCATCGGCGCGGAACTGCACGACGTGAACCTAGGCGACGCAGTGCGTGATGACGGATTGTTTAGCGAAATTTACGCAGCATTATTGAAATACAAGGTGCTGTTTCTGCGTGACCAGGATCTGGACAAGCTTTCACGCCGCGATCACGAAGCGTTCGCCATGCGCCTTGGCCAGCTTGAAACCCACCCGATGCTCCCCAGCCACCCAGAGGCCCCGGGTCTTGTGCAGATCTACAAGACCCCGGAAAACCCGGCGGATCGCTACGAGAATGCATGGCACTGCGATGCCACCTGGCGTGAATCGCCTCCGATGGGGGCCGTGCTGCGCTGCATCGAATGTCCACCGACAGGGGGCGACACCATGTGGGCCAACATGGTACTGGCCTATGACAAGCTGCCCACAGATGTGAAGGAGGAAATCGAGAGTTTGATCGCCAGTCACAGCTTTAATGCTTCCTTCGCTGCCGCCATGCCAAAGGAAAAGCGCTTGGCGATGAAGGCGCAATACCCGGATGCCGAGCATCCGGTCGTTCGTACCCATCCCGAAACTGGCGAGAAAGTACTATTCGTCAATGCCTACGCTACGCATTTCGTCAATTACCACGCCCAAGGACGTGTCCGTGTCGGCCAGGACTACAACCAGAAAGGCGTCGACCTGCTGAAGTACCTGATTAGCCAAGCCTACAACCCCGAGTACCAAGTGCGCTGGCGGTGGAAGAAAAACAGCGTGGCAATATGGGATAACCGCTGCACCCAACACTATGCGGTCATGGATTATCCACCCTGCCATCGCAAGATGGAGCGCGCGGCCATCATCGGCGACAAACCCTACTATCAGTAAAACGATCCAGAGCCCGGAGACGCTTGCGAGCGTCTCCTTTGGGTCGAGTCCAGCCTTCAAGACTGGCTGTAATCGGCCGAAAGCCGCTGCTCCTTGCCGGTTATTCTGCGGGTGGTATAAGACCGCCGGGCGGACGGCCATCGAGGCACGGCATAGGATCTGTTTCCACCGCATAAAGCAGCGCGGCCCACGCGTCATATGCAACCTTCTGGCGCATCGCCGCTTCATTCCATCTAGGGCCTGATACCTCCGCAGCTACCACTAGCATCATCAAGTGGTTGGTCGCTGCATCGAGGTCCAGCAAGAGCTGGTGAGATTTGAATCGAAAATCATCGATGTCGACCATGAAGTCACACGTTCGGACGGGACTGGTTCGGTACTTCGAACCGTTATTCCTCTGGTTCAAGTGTGGTCAAGATCCTGAATTTAGAAAGCCCGTAACGTAACCAAGCACTTACTGCCTATGATTCTCATTCAAGTAGCTAAACAACCAAGTGGCTGGTGCCGCGGCGAGTGGCTTTTTAAAAGGCTTAGGGTTCCTGCTTCCCAGTCACGGATGACGCCAATGGATTGCTGAGCACCCACTTCATTTTCTTATGCGCCTTGGACTCACGATCAACTGCAGCGTCCCATCGCTCCCCGAATGCCTTCCCCGATCTAACCAACGCCATGACGTCCTCGGTCGCAGCCCCCAGTTCCGCACCGGCCCGTGCCAAGTCTTCTTGAAATTTTTCATTCGACATTTTGGCTCTCGGGAGAGGTTCTAAGCGGCCTTAGGTAAAATTCGTGTTTTTAATGGCCATCTCACTACGTAACTCACCGATGAGATTCGCGATCGCTTGACTCGATGTCAGTTTCTCTGTGGTGACGGCTGTAACCAGTAACTCAACCTTGCCAGACGACGGATCAAACACCCTGATCATCAATGACCCATCGGGATTTGCGGTGCAGGTACATGAAAGCGGTAAAAAACCGCGCTCAATGATGCTACGTAGTTCGAGGATTGAGATCATGACTTACGTCCCCGGAGTCAAAATGGATTGGATAACCCTGAAATAATAGTAGTGTTACCGGCATCCCGCCTGAGGAAAAGTTGCTACTTGCACCAGACGAGCAGCTTCTTTTCATCGAAGTCCGCTATGGGTCGATTTCTGTCTGTCACGACCGGCACGAAGCGGCCATCAGCAGTCAGCATCACGCTTCAACTGGCGAAGACATTGCGAGCATAATGAATCATGCCCGCCAAGACCAAAGTGTGAGTAACGTCATGACCGAAGCCCAGCGCTGGACAGTGAAATGCCAAGACCCTGCGGATGGAAGTGGCGACGTCATCATTGACTTGCCGCCGGACCTACTGGCCAGTTTAGGACTGAGCATCGGCGACGTACTGACCATTGAAGTGATCGGCGGCGCGATAGTTCTGACGCCGAAGTCGAGCGACTTAGCTACCCCCTGAATCGTGCCGGCGCGCTTTACCTAATCTTCAAACGGGCAAATGCGAACGGCACATCTGAGCGGCGGCGTTTGGGCACTGATCCGGCGGCGAAAGTCCGTATGGGATGTGGACTCAACCGTTCGCGAGGGCAGCAATCGACCGATTCTGTTGGAAAAGTCGGCCATGGTTTTCTCGGCAGAAAAGTACGCGCGTGAGATTGAAATTTTTACTTTGAGCAGAGGAGTCGGGGCTCAGATTTCGCGTAGCGACGTGCATAAAGGGCGTTTCCAGCGGTCAGCAGGGGACCAGTCTGGAAAAACCAACTTTTTCAACAGAATCGGCCAAAAGCAGCCACTCCAACAAGTGAAAACTTTTTCTTTTACGTCAGGTTGCAACGATCAATCTTTGAGCGTTAGGCACGAATCAATCCTCTCTAACGCCATCTGAAGCTTCTGCCTGAGCAACGGGAGCTCCGATGCAGTCAATGCATGCGGTCTTCCTGCCATTCCGAGAAACGCGGCTAAGGCGTGGTCAGAGTGCTTCACCAGTGCCACCAAATGCTCGCCTCTCGGGCCATTACTACCGGCCAGCCAATTCTTAACTGTCCGCTCGTTCGCGCTCGTCCAACGCATCAATGTTTTTGTCGCCTGATGCGTTTCACCAAGCTCCGCATGAAGTGCTTTAGCAATCTCCGCTGCATACTTCTCTGGAGCCAGAAAAGATTTGCCCGTTTTCGTGAACATTTTTCTCTCCTCGGTCTTCTACCTTCAATAGAGCTATTTCGAAAAACGTGGCGACTAATCGCGGCTTTGAAATCGCCCTAGTAGCCATGGGTTAGATTGAGGATGTTGTCGATGCACACGCTCATTGGCGCGGGTGATGCTCACAATGGATCAAGCGCGACCTTGGCAGCCGCGTATGTCCGCATGTCCACCGAGCACCAGCAGTACTCGACCGAAAATCAGCTCGACGTCATTCGTATTTACGCGGCCACCCACGCCCTTGAGATCGTTAAGGTCTACACGGATATGGGTAAAAGTGGCCTGCGCCTGGAGGGTCGGGATGCGCTGAAGCAACTGTTCTTCGACGTGGAGAGTGGTCGTGCCGACTATTCAACAGTTCTGGTCTACGACGTCAGCCGCTGGGGCCGCTTCCAAGACCCAGACGTAAGCGCCAGCTATGAAGTGCGATGCAGACAAGCAGGCGTCTCGGTTCAATACTGTGCGGAGCAATTCACCAACGATGGTTCGCCGGTATCCAACATCGTCAAAAGCGTGAAGCGGATGATGGCGGGTGAATACAGCCGGGAACTCTCGGTGAAGGTTTTCGCAGGACAGTCTCGGCTCATCGAGCTTGGTTATCGTCAAGGTGGGCCAGCGGGATTTGGACTCAGGCGGCAATTAATCGACAGCACCGGTTCACCCAAAAACGAACTGAGCCTAGGTGAACATAAAAGCATTCAAACAGACCGCGTAATTCTAGTACCTGGCCCACCGGGCGAAGTCGAAATGGTGTTGCACATCTACCGATTGTTCGTGGAGGAAGGCAGAAGCGAGCGTGAGATCGCCGATTGGTTAAATGCTCAAGGCGTGCTCAATGACCGTTCTAGAAAATGGTCTAGGGGCACCGTGCACCAAGTACTGATCAACGAGAAGTACGTCGGCAATAACGTGTGGAACCATAGCTCGTTCAAACTTAAACAGACACGAATCCAAAACCCGCCTGAAGAGTGGGTTCGGGCGAATGGTGCCTTCAGCCCTATCGTCAACTCGATCCTATTTCAAGCCGCCCAGTCGATCATTCAAACGCGCTCGTATCGAATGCCCGATGAGGAGATGCTGCACGTATTGAAGGCCATCTATGAACGTCGCGGTTTTTTGTCGGGTCTTGTTATTGATGAGGCAGAGGGTTGCCCTTCAAGCAGTGCCTACCAGCATCGATTTGGAAGCTTGCTTCGCTGTTATTCCCTAATCGGTTACACACCTGCGCGCGACTACCAATACATCGAAGCCAACAAAAGACTTCGCGAGATGCATCCTTTGCTGCTTCAGCAAACCATTTTGAAAATAGCAGAGGTAGGTGGCGATGTTACGGTTGATCCGAACACCGACCTCATGCTGGTTAACCAGGAGTTGTCCATTTCTCTCGTGCTATGTCGCTGCCAGGTTTCAAACGCTGGCTATAAGCGCTGGAACATTCGTTTCGACTTAGGCCTGAACCCTGACCTGACCGTCGCCGTACGAATGAAAGAGCTCGAAGAAGCAGCTCAGGACTACTACGTCCTACCCGCCATCGACATGGCATCCCCTCAATTACGTCTGACGGAAAGCAATCAGGCCTGCCTCGAGATTTACCGGTTCGAGACATTGGACATCCTCTCGGAACTGACGCGCCGCGCTGATTACAGGAGAGTGGCATGACAGTAATTCAAACGCCTCGCAGAGCCCGGATGCATGTCGCGGAGGAGTCGACGATTCGCCTCATTCCACTGGAAGACATCCGTGTACTCAATCCCCGGGCACGCAACAAACAAGTCTTCGCCAAATTGGTCGAGAACATCTCAGCCTTAGGCCTTAAGCGTCCTATAACGGTTGCACCCACAACCAATGGCAACGAAGCGTTTGAGATAGTTTGTGGCCAAGGTCGCTTTGAGGCATTTCAAGCATTAGGTGAGCAAAAAATACCGTGCATCGTTGTGAGTGCTAGCGAGGCGGATCGATACCTGATCGGACTGGTGGAGAACCTGGCGCGCAGGAAACATTCCAATCGCGAGCTTTTGACTGCGATCCAAATTCTTTCAGAACGCGGCTACACCTGCCAGCAGATAGCCGGAAAAACCTGCCTCGATAGTGGCTACATCCAAGGAATTCTATTGTTGTTACGCCAAGGAGAAGAGCGACTAATTGCTGCCGTCGAGAAAGGATGGCTGTCCATAAAGCTAGCCATAGACATCGCCCGTTCTAAGGACAGTGAAGTCCAACAAGCCATGATTGACGCCTACGAAAGCGGTCTACTGAAAGGCGAGCAGCTGATGAAGGTACGCCGTTTGATTGATAGACGGAAAATCTTCGGCAAGCAGTATGGACAAATGCCCGCGAGCACGGAGAAGACGACACCTCAGAAGCTCCTTAACACCTATCAAAAGGAAGTACGGCGTCAGAAAGTCATGATCAAGAAATCGGACATCAACGAGCAACGGCTGCTGATCATCGTTACGGCCATGCGCAAACTGATGGCCGATGACTACTTCAGCACCCTGCTTCGCAACGAAGAAATCCCTGATTTACCCAAGCCGCTCGCAGACCGGATATTTGGGGAGAAGCAGTAATGGCAGAGATCAAGCAGGCTTTTGAGCAACGTGTCATTGCGATTCCAGTGGAACAGATTCTTCCATCACGGAAGGTCGATCACCTGATGCCAGGTAGTAAAAAATACGCCAGTATATTGAGTTCGATAAAAGAACTAGGCGTGATTGAACCATTGGTGGTTCATCCCAAGCAGGTCATCGCTGGTGGGATATCTTCGTTCATGTTGTTGGATGGACACCTTCGGCTAGAAGCCCTCAAGTCACTCGGTGCGACTGAGGCCCTTTGCCTGATTTCTACGGATGACGAAGGCTTTACCTACAACCGCCAAATCAACCGGCTAACGCCGATCCAAGAACATAAAATGATCGTCTCTGCGTTGAGAAAGGGTATCGAAGCCACTCGTATTGCATCAGTGTTAGGGACCAATGTGGATCGAGTCCACGCACGAGAAAATCTACTGCGAGGCATCGCACCAGAGGCAGCGGAAATGCTTAAGGTACGCATGGTGTCGCAGGATGTATTTCGCTGCCTTCGTCAGATGAAACCAATCCGGCAGATCGAAACGGTTGAAATGATGATCTCGGCCAATTGCTTCACCAGGAATTACGCCCAAATGGTGTTGGCTGCGTCTCGTCCCGAGATGCTAATTGAGCAAAAGAAAAAGCCAACCAATGAAGTCAGTGCAGTAGACATTGCACGCATGGAGCGGGAAATGGAAAACCTGCAGCACGACTACAAACAAGTCGAAGATACCTTGGGTGAAACGATGCTGATCTTGGTTGTGGCCAAAGGTTATCTGATGCGTCTTCTTCGAAATCAAGCCATTGCTCTCTACCTGACACACCACTATGCAGAACTGCTTGAGGAGCTGGTCTCAATAATGGAGGCGGTGACATCAGATGCCCGCCAGCTAGAGCGGGAATAGCACTACGGCATTAAAGAACTACGCTGTTCTTTTCCAAGGAGGAATTGAGATGTCCAATGCAGACCTGCTCCCTTCACCGATTAGGCAGTTTTGGATGACCGACTTTTTCAACAGAATCGGCCCAAAGCGGTCATCGAGTGCGTACAAAACAAGGGGCGATTCATTCAGCCGTCGGGCGTACTCCCCGCACGCTCTCTGACTCAGCCGATTTGAACGTCTGCTTTTGGCCTATCACGCCTTCTTTTGAAGAGCGCCCTATTTAAAACTTGATCTTGAAACCCACCATGCCGTCATAGCCTCGGCTGCTGTTGTCAAATGCCTGGCGATAGCCCGTCGATACGGTGAAGGTGGTTCGTGCATTGGCCTGGTAGTCGACGCCCATGTTCACTTCGCCCCAAGTACCGTTCAAATCCGACTCGAATGGCACGAAGCCGTTCTGTGACGAAAACTCGGTTTTCGGTTGCCCTTTAAACTCGTGCCAGACGCTTGGACGGATCCAGCCATTGGTACGCCGAGCAGTATTGTCGGAACCTTGCGTTTCCCAGTCTTTGGCAAAGCGTACACCGAGCCTGCCGATGAGCGAGTCGATGTCGTCGAAGCGGACGTCGGCGGCCAGGTCGTCGCTGCTATCGAGGTCGATCCGACTGTAGATGACTTGCGCCTGAGGCTCGATGTAGAAGTCCTTGTCCGCCTTGATCGGGTAGCCGCTTTCCACGGAGGCGGTATAGCCCCAGCCTCGGGTTTCCAGCTTTTTCAGTTCGTTCGGTTTGGCTTCGATATCGAAGCGATGAAGTTGGACCACCCCATCCACGTACCAACCGGACGGCTCGAAATGCGTCCAGTAACCACCCAGGCTGTAAGCGCGCAGGGTGTCATCCCCGGCGCTCACATTGGAATGTTTGACGCCGCCGTCGATAGTGCCAATGGCCAGCGAAACGCCCGCCTGATCATGGCTGCCATCCACTTCGACATTTCGATACAGGTCCGTGCCAACTTGAAATGCCGTCATATCGTAGTTGTATTCAGGGGTTTTCCCGGGAAACAAACCCTGATCGCCATCCTGTTCGCCGCTGCGATAAATCACGCGGCCCCACCCCATGGACGGGCCGTAGGTCTTGTCGTCATCGGTAGGCAGTGGTTCGTCGTTATTGAGGCGCTCCTCGCCAACCCGCTCGTGCAACGTGTCGACAATATTGCGGGTGTACACCAGGGCCAACGCAGGTATCGCGCCATACAAAGACGTTTGTGGTCGGAAGTTCGGAATGCGCGGCGTCGGCTCGGGTGGTACTGGCGGGGTCGGCTCAGGAGGTACCGGCGCAGGTGGCCCCGGAGGCGTAGGTGGCACGGGCGGAGTAGGTGGTACCGGAGGTGCAGGTGGCTCCGGTTGCAGATCCGAGCGCAGATAGAAGGCTTGTCCATTGCTGCCATCAGCGCTGGAACGATGCAAGGTATACTCATAGGGGCCGGCGTAAACGGGGGCCGCGAGGGCGAATGCAGTTGCGGCTGTGGTGCCGCTGTTGACGGCATCCACGACCAGAATACCGTTACCAGTGGTCAATGCGCCTCGACCCGCGGTGTTCTTGATACTGAGGGCGCTGTTGCCGGTCGCGGTGCCACCATCGATCACCAGTTTGTCAGACGGTGAACTGTCGTCGCCCAACAAGGTATTGAGCGCCAGGGTGCCGTTACCACTGTAGTTGTTGACGGTCAATGTCTTGAAGGCGCCACCATTGGGCGGGGCAAAATCAATCAGGCTTGGATCGTTGACCAGGTTCGAGAGGTTCGAGTCGCCGGTCAGATTCCATCGAGCGTTTTGCAACGTCAAATTGAACACCGAGGTGTCGGTGCGGGTGGTGGTGCCCGTGAAGACCGAACCGGCGGCCATGTTCAGGTTGAGTTGTGCCGTGTTTTGCGATTGCAAATCGGCAGCGACATCGAAAGGACCGCTACCGGTCACCCGAGAATTGCCACTAGCCAAAATGCCTTTGGCAGCGGGGTCGACGACTCGCAGCTTGGCTCCACCAGTCAAATTAATCACGCCGTTCTGATCGGCGAAAACATCGTGCGCACCGGCGCCGGAAGTTTGAATGGTTGCTAGACCTCCTACGTTGACGGTCCCGTTGTAGGTCGTACCGCCCGCCGTGGCGCTGCTTGCCTGAATCCCGTACGCATTGGCACCGACCGTGATGACATTCAGCGCGGCCTGTACATCGACAAGTCCACCTGTAGCACGTACGCCGCCGGCGCCATCCTGATCGGTCGTGATGGACAGCGGCCCACGAAACGTCGTGGTGCCCGTAATCGCGTTATTGACGCCCCAGGCTCCAACGGTTTCATTAACGATGGAAGATAAAATGCCGTTGAAGTTGCGGAACCACGTCACGCTGCCTTGGCCGCCATGGGTTGTGATATTGACCGAATCGCCAAAGGTAAAGGTGCCCGTGCGACTGTCGTTATAGACACCATGGGCGGCAGCCCCACTGGTTTCAATCGACGTCGGCCCCGCGAAATTCAGTATTGCGCCATCCCCCTGAAGCCGGCTGTAGCTGGTGTTCCATAAGCCATAAGCTGACTCACGGGTTTGGCCCGAACTTCCAACTGCGGCAATGCCTCCGACCGTAGTGACGGTGGTGGGCCCGGAAACAGACAACGAACCGTGGGTGGCACGCAGACCTGGTGATGCCGCTCCCGCCAGTGCATCTATGGAGGAAGGATCAACACCGGTGACGATGGCCAGTTTGCCCTGAAGATTCATCGTACCGTCGTCGAGTCGAATCCCGAAAGCTTCCCGGCCATGAGTGGCAATAGCGGTATCACCCACAATATTGATCGTGGACGTCGGGGCCGTACCTGTCCATAGCCCATAACCTCGACCTTGGTTGGCCGACAGTTGAAGATCGCCAATGACGGAAATTGTGGAGGCATCAGCTCTCAACCCGGAGGCCTCATTGACGTTGTTGATTCCGGCGTTCTGCGAGTTGAGCAAACTTATTTTATAGAGTCCTGAACCATTAAGGGTGATAGTTGAGCTGGCGTTGGCAAAAACACCCGAGCCGGCAATACTGTCCACGTTAATCGTTGAAGTGGTCCCCGCAGGCGTTGTTACTGTGAGCGCACCACCCGTTGTTTTAACGCCATCCATCCAGGTGTTCGCTGTCCCACCGGGTCCTGCGTTAACTACCAGTTGTCCATTGATCGAGGCATTGGAGTTCGTCGACAGTATGCCTGCGCCACCACTGTTAATGGTGGTATTGCCGTTGAGCGTTGCAGTGCTGTTGCTCAACGATATCCCTGTGGCCGGTGATGCGATCTGATACACAGGTAAATCAAAAGGGTCACTGGCGTGATCCAAATCGATGGGATCAACACCGCCCAGATTGGGATAACTGGGCAATGCGACAAACAACGGTACTAAACTCTGTTGTGAGTTATTGGTCACCACCGTCAAATTATTCGCCGTCAGATTGCCGGTGTTACTTACCAAAACCCCGGTTCCGGTTTCGTCACGAATGACGACATTGTTGAGCGTCAACTTTGCATTGGCGCCTTGGGACGCTACACCGATTCCAGCACCACTGGGTATGGTGACTGTACTGTTGGACAGATTGACTGTGCCGTTGGCACCGACATTAATTCCTGTGCTCGTCGTGCTAATAGTGCAATCCGATTCATTGACGTTCACACCACTACCTGCGGCAATACCGCTCCCGGTCGCTGGACAGGCTGCAAAAGCCGCAGGACTACCCCATATCAAAACGATTAATGAGCAAGGGGCGAGGGCGAGCCAGGACTTTGAGGCAGTCGTGTGTGGATCGCCGTGAAATAAAACCGGTAGAAACTGGCAGTCTTCATTGGATGACTTCATACCAGAACACTCCGTGTCCTATAGCTGCATAATGTGTTCTCGACACTGCATTAGCTAAGTTTGCAATGCCGGACTGCATCCATGGCGCGTAGTTTGTAGTCTTACAGTCCAGACCATTGATGCGGTTATGTCCAGCTTGATACTGATCAATTGATAAAAGAGTTGCTTGAAGGCGAGGTTGAGATTTAGCCCACCGCCTTTTGCCTCGGCAGCATGAAACGGATGCACCGTCTCGAAGCCTGTTGCTCAATAATATCTGTGGCCGAAAAGGTGTCGGGACTTTTTCGGGGATTCGCTATTTTCGGTTGAGCACTGGAGGGCACCGTTTACAGCGAGCGCCAATAGAAGACACAACAAATGCTGGGGATTACACCCTTTTTCAAGGATGGGGTGCTAGGAGCCTAGCTTGGCACTCGCTTGCCGTCACTCGGGTGTCATCATCACCGCAAGCGTCATGTTGATGAACTCTTCATTCTTGTCGATGGCTTCCAGGGCACCGCGAACGTTGTCGGCGACATCGGCTGATCCGCGTTGCTCGACCCAGTTCGACAGTTCCATGATGGCTGCTTCCAGGGCGAGTTGGTTTTCGTTGAGCTTGCACAGCAGAGAAGGGAGCAGGTCTGAGTTTGGCATCGCGATTCCTCCATGGAGGCTTCAGCGTAGCACCAGTATTAAGAAGTGACGAACGGTAGGCAGGACGTCTTGGGAGGGAATGAAAGCTCGTACCAATTTTTGTACCAGTGACCGTGTAAAGCAGGTTAAAACCGGGTATTCCAACGTGAGGAAGTGCCCGGTTTGATTGGCCCTGAGTACTTTGCCTTACCCCTATAGAATCGCCGTGTAATTCTGTTCCAATTCAGAAACGCTCAGTACCGAAGGTTCGTAAGCGTCCAGCTGAGCCCTGACCAAGGCAGCTTGCTCGACGAGCTGCTCGACACTGATATCGCGGCCATCGAAGCAGAGCTGAAGGCGGTCAATCCGCCACCCGTTCCGGCCGAGCCACGTCAGAAGCCCAAGCGTGCGCCGCTGCCGCCGCTGCCGCCGCAGTTTCCGCGCACCGTGATCCATCACGAGCTAGAAAACACCCAGTGCGCCTGCGGCTGCCGACTTCAACGCATCGGCGAAGACGTCAGCGAGAAGCTCGATTACACGCCTGGAGTGTTCACTGTCGAGCACCATGGGCGTGGAATATGGGCCTGCCGTCAGTGCGAAATACTGATCCAAGCAATCATTGAATTGCTGGAGCAGGCAGCAGCCCCCTTACTTATCGCTTCATGCTCCCAGCGCTTCACACGGCGCTCTTTAGCCGTGGTGCATTGGCTTTGTCTTGCGCAGGGCTGGCAGCCCGAAAATAGGGAAGATGCCCACTTGTTTCAGGCAAGTAAGACAAAGCTGGGTGTCCGCTTTTGGCTGTGGGTTCAACCGGTCGATTCAACAGTTTGGCTAAATCGTTCAGCGCGCGTTTCGTAGTTCAGTGTTTTTTGAGGGGGGTAAATCCCCCCCTTGGGGTGGGGTATCGCCCAGGGTGCCAAGCATTTAGTGTCTTGGACCGTAGCGAACAACCTCCCTGAAAAAAGAGACCCTAAATGCCCGGACCTTTGGCTGGTGTGAAAGTAGTGGAAATGAATGCGATCGGCCCCGCGCCGTTCGCCGCGATGATGCTGGCGGACATGGGCGCCGAGGTGATTCGCGTTGATCGTCATGCGGCCGGTTTTCTCAATGCCGATGGCAGTCTGCTTGGACGCGGGCGTCGCAGCATTGCAATAGACCCGCGAAAGCCTGGCGCTACTGAGGTTCTGTTGAAACTCATTGACGGCGCCGACGTGCTGATCGAAGGCTTCCGGCCCGGTGTTATGGAGCGCCTTGGCCTGGGCCCGGAGGTCTGCCTTGAACGCAATCCCAAGTTGATCTACGGGCGCATGACCGGTTGGGGCCAGAGTGGTCCGCTGGCCCACACGGCAGGGCATGACCTGAATTACATCGCCCTGTCCGGCGTGCTTAACGCCATGGGCCATGCCGACCGGCCACCGACGCCACCTCTACATCTGGTCGGAGACATGGGCGGTGGGGCGATGTTTCTGGTGACGGGGATTCTGGCGGGACTGTTCGAGGCACAGAAGTCTGGATTGGGGCAGATCGTGGATGCCGCCATCTGCGACGGTGCGACGTTACTCGCAAGCATGTATTACGACTGGCGCCATCAAGGCCAATGGGACGACCAGCGCCAGAACAATATGCTTGATGGCGGCGCACCCTTTTATGGCTGCTATACCTGCGCCGACGGCAAATTCGTGTCCATTGGCGCCATCGAACCGCAGTTCTATCAATTGTTGCTGGAGTTATGCGATATCGAAGATCCGGACTTCAAGCAGCAATGGCATAAGCAGGACTGGCCGCTGCTGCGCCGCAAGCTGGAAACACTGTTCGTGGAGCGTACCCGCGATGACTGGACCCGGTTACTTGAAGGTACCGATGCCTGTTTCGCCCCCGTGCTGGATTTCAGCGAAGCCTTTACCCACCCGCACAATCGTGCTCGCGGCCTGTTCATTGAAACCGACGGCGTGCTGCACCCGGCGCCAGCACCTCGCTTGAGTCGCACGCCGGTGCAGGCAGGAGGGGTGGTGAAAAACGGTGAGCACACCCTGGAAATTCTTCAGCAATTGGGCCTCGACGCTGGGCAGATCGGCGACCTGCGCAATGTGGGTGCCATTGTTTGAATACATTTGCCTCCCCCCCTTCCATGGGGGGGGAGGTCGCTCTGATCAATCTTCTACCGTTACTGCCAGTGGGTTGGTCGAGCTGTCCTTGCCCACTTTCAGTCGAATGTGAGGAGTACATCAGTGGACATCCAATTCACCCCTGCCGAACAGTCTTTCCGTGAGGAAGTTCGTGCGTTTTTGCGTGAAAAACTACCGGCCGACATCGCCGCTCGCGGTCGCCTGGGCAAGCGTTTCAATAAAGAGGATCAGGTCACCTGGATGCGTTTGCTCAATGAGCGGGGATGGCTGGCTGCCAGTTGGCCTGTGGAGTTTGGCGGCACCGGTTGGGGCGCGGTGGAGAAACATATTTTCGATGAAGAATGTTCCGCTTTCGGCGCTCCGTGGGTCATGCCGTTTGGCGTCAACATGGTTGCCCCGGTCATCATCAAGTTCGGTACGCCGCAACAGCAGGCGCGCTTCTTGCCCCGCATTCTCACCACGGAAGACTGGTGGTGCCAAGGCTATTCCGAGCCGGGTGCCGGCTCTGACCTGGCCGCTGTAAAAACACGTGCTATACGTGATGGTGACCACTACGTGGTCAACGGCCAGAAGACCTGGACCACCCTGGCCCATTATGCCGACTGGATCTTCTGCCTGGTGCGCACCGACCCCGAAGCGCAACAGCAGCGGGGCATCAGCTTCCTGTTGATTGACATGAAATCCCCGGGCATTACCGTACGCCCGATCATCACGCTCGACGGTGAACACGAAGTCAACGAAGTGTTCTTCGACAATGTGCGCGTGCCGGTCGAAAACCTGGTCGGAGAAGAAAACAAGGGTTGGACGTGCGCCAAGTACCTGCTCACCCACGAGCGCACCAGCATTGCTGGCATCGGCCAGGCCAAGCAAATGCTGGGCCGGCTCAAGCGCATCGCCAGCGAGGAACAGCGAGACGGCCAGCCGTTGATCGACGACATCCAGTTGCGCATGCAAATCGTCGAGTTGGAAATTCAGCTGATGGCCATTGAAATGAGCAACCTGCGCATTGTCGCGGCGGCCCGCGACGGCGAGGTGCCAGGTGCCGAAAGTTCGTTCCTGAAGATCAAGGGCAGTGAAATTCGCCAGGCCATTACCTACCTGATGAGCAAAGTGCTGGGGCCGTATGCCATGCCCTTTCTTGAAGAGGAACTCGGCTATGTCCAGCAACCGGTCTTGTACCGCGAGCACAGCACCACGCCGTTCAGTCAGTACCTCGATATGCGCAAGACTTCGGTCTATGGCGGTTCGAATGAAATTCAGAAAAACATCATCGCCAAGATGATTCTAGAGCTGTAAGGGGTATACCGAATGGACTTCAAACTTTCCGAAGAGCAGCACATGCTGCAGGACACCGCCGCCCGCCTGGTGCGTGACAACTATGCGTTCGAAGCGCGTGAAAAGTTCGCCGAGAGCGAGCTTGGCTACAGTGTTGCGTTTTGGCAGCAACTGGGCGAATTGGGGTTGACCGCCGTACCCTTCGCCGAGGCGTTCGGTGGCTTTGGCGGCAGCGGAGTAGAGACCCAGCTGATCATGACCGAACTGGGGCGTGGCCTGTGCCTGGAGCCCTATCTGCATTCGGTGATCTTTGCCGGTGGCTTGTTGAGTCAGTTGGGCAGTAACGAGCAACGCGCCGACTTGCTGCCTGCTGTTGCCGCCGGACAATTGCAAATGGCAGTGGCCGTCGACGAGCCGACCAGTCATTACCAACTGCACGATGTGCGCACTCGCGCTGAGGCTGTCGACGGAGGCTGGACGCTCAATGGAAGCAAATCCGTGGTGGTTGCCGGGCACAGTGCGGGGTTGATCCTCGTGTCGGCTCGGACCGCCGGTAGTGATCGTGATGAAACCGGCATCAGTCTGTTTATGCTCGATCCGCGGGCACCGGGCGTCAAACGGCGCACCTATCCGACCATGGATGGCCGCAAGGCTTGCGAGCTCCACCTGGAGGACGTCTTTGTCAGTGCCGCCAGTATGCTCGGTGATCCAGGTCAAGCCCTGGTGGCGCTGCGTTACCAACAAGGCCGCGCCTTGGCAGCGCAATGTGCCGAAGCGGTGGGTAGCATGGAAGCGGCTTGCGCACTGACCCTGGATTATCTCAAGACGCGCCAGCAGTTCGGTCAGGCGATCGGCCGGTTCCAGGTCCTGCAACACCGCATGGTGGACATGCGCATCGAACTGGATCAGGCCACCTCCATGGCCATTCTCGCCGCGTGTGCAGCCGATGCGCCTGACAGCGACGAGCGCAGCCGTACGCTGGCCGCCGCCAAGGTATTGATCGTGCGCGCTGCGCGGTTTATCGCAGAGCAATGTATTCAATTGCACGGTGGTATCGGATTGACCTGGGAATACGTGCTGTCCCATCACGCCAAGCACTTGCTGATGCTCAGTCATCAGCTCGGCAATGACGACCACCATCTCAAGACGTACAGCCGATTGCTCAAGGTCGACTGAGCGCGAGCGCACCATTGGAGTTGATTTTCCCCTTTCAGGGCCTTCGGGCCCTTTTTTCAGGAAAACCGTTCGTTACAAGGGGGGAAGACATTGAACCGTAGAATTTCCACGCTAGCGGGCAGGCGGCGCAGGCTCGATGGCGGCCTGTTGTTCGGTCCTACGCCGCGCATGCAATGGGCCCACTGGATAGCGCCCGACCTCGACAACACCGTAGAGATCGCCGCACGCGTGTTACTGGTGCAAGAGCAGGGCAAAAACATCCTGGTCATGGCCGGTGCCGATAGCCTGTTGGCGTCGCCACCCCGTACATGCCGGTGCCAGCCGCGGGTGCCGGGTCTACTCGACAGTCTGGCGTTACGCGCACTGGATGAAAATGACATCGATGTGGTGGTGCTGACGCACGTACAAGCGCCTCTGTGCGATGAAATGAGCGAGCGTATCAGGGAGGGCGAGATGCCGCGCCTGTTGTTCCCCAGGGCACGTTTTATTTGCGGTGAAAGTCACTGGCACCGCGCACGCCACCCGCACCCACGGGATCGCCATGTATTTCTCTCGTCGCTCGTGAACAGGCTTGAGCGCAGCGGACGGTTGAGCCTGATCAATACCGGCCACTGTGAGTTACTCGGTGATGGCTGGTGCTTTCACACAAGTGATGGATTCACGCCGGGCCAATTGCTGCCGCAAATCGAACTGCCTGGCGGCCCCTTGCTGTTTTGTGGTGATCTGATTCCCGGAACACACTGGTTGGACCTTGAGGTGGTCAGCGGCCGGGATCGTAATGCGGAGCGCGTGATTGATGAAAAGGAACACCTGCTCGATCATCTCGTGGCGATTGGGGGGCGGCTGTTCTTTGCCCGTGATCCCGAGGTGGCGATGGTCAAGATAATGCGCGACCGAAAATCACGCTATGTACCGTTTGATCATTACCGCACGTTGAACAGGTTTGAAGGGTGAAGCGCCCCGTCAGGGCGATCCAGGAGGCCTACTGGCCCCCGCCAGTCTGGCGGGGCGCTTGTTCAAGGGTTCTATTGCTCGGCGCGTTTTCTCAGCACGATGAGCGCCTCATAGCGGGAAGAGACACCCAGCTTGGTGTAGATATTCTTGAAGTTCCACTTGATGGTTTCCTGGCTGAGATTCAGGGTTTGGGCGATGCGTTTGTTGGGCATCGACTGCTCGATCAGGGAAATGATGTCCAGCTCGCGTTTGGTAAACAGCGGTGTTTCAGCCGTCTCTGTGTCTTTCGCCCCGCGTGTCGATGTCGCCCCCTTGTTCAAGCAGTCCAATGGTACGGCGGCCAACCGGCTCCGGTAGCTGTCCAGAACCGGGTCGTCGTGGCAATCCAGGTCGGCCAGCAGGGCCAGCAGGGCAGGGCCCTCATCCAACAGGGTTCGCACCAGACCCCATCGATAACTCTCGCCGAGAACCTCGCGCAACAAGGTCCGCGATTGTGCCTGTCGCTCCAGATCATTCAGGGCAATGGACCGTAGCAGGCTGGCTTGGATACGCCATAGTTCTCGGCCGTAGCGCTTGGCGAATTGCTCTACGATATCCAGGGCGAGGAGCGTCCGGTCCGGCTCTCGCCGGGCCAGGCAAATGCGGGCGCGCGACAAGGCCGCCAGGGCACTGACTTCATGGGCTACAGGGGCATCGCCTGAGTGGCGATGGGTCAGCGCATCAAGGCTCGCTCGTTGGCTTTCGCACTGCCGCCAGTCGCCATTGCCAAGAAGAATGCGTACTTGTTCTGCCAGATTGTGGGCGAGCGCGCGATCAAAACCTCTGGCGCGCAATTCCATGGCCATCTTGGACAGATACGTCAGCGCACTGGCCGGCGACTCCTGGAGGCAATTGGCGCGTGCGACGCTGATCATTGCCGAGATGGTGACTGACGGTGGGGCGAAGCGCAGAAGATCGAGCCGGTTGCTCAAAACCTCTCGCACATCATCAACACGGTCCATCTCATAGTGGGCTTCGGCAACCGCTACCGCGCAGGTGCATGCGCTGACCGAGCGGCGCCCGTGGACGCTCTCGGCCTGGAGTAGGACATCGATGAGATGCCGTGAAGCCTCGACAACGCTGCCGCTAATCAAAATGCCATGGGCGGTCGTGGCGATGATCATCAGCGCCAGTTCGTCATGGCTGGCGCGAAGCGTTGCGCATTCTGGGCTGTTGAGAAACGCCCAGGCCTGTTGCTGCTGGCCGAGGTAAACCAGGCAATTGATGTACAGGCAAACGCGCATTCGCTCATTGAACGGATGCGCAAAGGCCCGATCGAGCAAGCCCTCGATGAGCTGGTTGCAGCCTGCAAGGTCGTCCTTTTGCAGTGCGATGGCCGCCCTGACCAGGTCGATATGCGCCCCCCAGGTGGTTCGGGCCTCCGGGATTTTTTCCAGGACCTCGATCCAGTTTTCCGCCTTGCTGGTCAGCATTGTCAACAAGCAACCCCAGGCGCCCTGCAGCAGCACATTGGGGTGCTGTGTCAGCTGCTCCAACGGTACACAATCAAGCCAGCGCATGAACTGGCCAAGATGGCTGAGGCCATGGTAGGACGGCTGTTTTCGTTCGAGCAGGCGTACCAGCTCTTCGAGGTTTTCACTGAGCACCGCGTGACGGGTCGCCTCGTTCACCAGCCCGGCCTGTTCGAACCACTGCGCGGCGCGCAGGTGTAGCCGGGGCAAGTCGGTGCCCGATGCAATCAACCGTTGTTGCAGGAACTCGGCGAACAAGGGATGCAATCGATACCATTGCTGTTCGCTCTCCATGTCCACAGGCAGGATGAACAAGTTATGGGCTTCGATGCCGGCAATCAGGTCGGCCGCTGCCTGCGACTGGCTGACATGCGCTGCGACTTGCACATTGAAGCGTCGCAGAATCGAGATGTGCTCCAGAAACCGGATGATCTCTGTCGGTAAACCGTCTACCACGTCTTCGGTGAGATAATCTCGCAGGTCGGTATTACCCGGCAGCAGTTGATGGATCTTCGCGTGTTTGCGGGGGTTGGCCTTCAGTGAGATGGACATCAATTGCAGCCCAATGGGCCAGCCGTCGGTGCTGTCGTGGATGGTGTGCGCCAGATCCAGGTCAATGGCGTCGTCCAGATAGGTTTTGAGGAAGGCCAGGGACTCGCTGAAATTGAAGCCCAGATCGGTGGCATTGATCTCGCAGAGTTCAGCCATCGCTCGCAACCGGCCGAGTTTCAGATTGGGATTGACGCGCGACGCGAGCACGATGTGAAGCTGGGTCGGGGCGCCATCTACCAGCATCTGAACCAGACGTGAAATGCGTTGATCGCTGGCGAAATGGAAGTCATCGATCATTAAATACAGCGATGTGCTGACTCGCGCCAGCGTGTTGATCATCACTGACGCCAAGGCCAGCAACCCGTCCAGTGACTCACGGTCGATCAAGAGCAGCAAGTCATTCTCAAGGGGCACGCCAGCCTGCTGGAGGGTGCAAATGAGGTTGGCGCAGAAAGAGTCGAGGGCGGCATCCTCCTGGCCCAGCGACAACCAAACGACGCTGTTTGCGTCCTTGATCAGGGTTTGGCGCCATTGCGCCATCAGCGTGGTCTTGCCAAACCCTGCACTGCCATTGATCAGGGTCAGGCGGCAACCCCGGGCAGCCTGAAGTCGGATCAGCAACATTTCCCGCAGCACCGCATGGCTGCTGATGCGAGGCGGCGAAAAACGAGTGGTAATCGGCGGGGTGGTCGGGGGCATGGCTAATCCAGTCTGCAGCGGATCTGAGGGGCTATGGGGGCGATCCCGCGTGAGGGAGATACGCTTTACACGGAGCATCTAGTGGCATCGATCCTTCGCCAGGGCATAAGTAATCGAATCAACGTACCGATCCTGTCAGAGCGAAGGCGTTGTTATGGTTTGCAGGATTTTAGGCTGATTACCGCACGTTTTTGCAATGACAAATTTTCTCGTTGGATCACACATCGATTGTGGAAAGGGGGGGGCCACCCCTTATACCCCCCGCAGGGAGCGGGTACAGCCAGCAGATGCTTGGCAAGGATGGCAGTTCATTGGGTCAGGGCTATCGGATAGCACCAGCCCTGGCCAATCGAACTTAATATCCTGGGGAGAATGTGATGTCACACAAGCCGTATGTAGCCGGGGTTGGCATGATCCCATTCTTGAAGCCTGGTGCCAGTGGGTCTTATATCGAGATGGGTGCGCAAGCGACTCGCCAGGCATTGCAGGACGCCGGCCTGGATTACGACCTGGTTCAGCAGGCCTATGTCGGTTATGTCTATGGTGACTCCACCTGTGGCCAATCGGCGCTCTACGCAATCGGCATGAGTGGTGTGCCGGTGGTGAACGTCAACAACAACTGTTCCACTGGTTCTACCGCCCTGTATCTGGCTCGCCAGGCCGTAGAAAGCGGGGCGGTTGAGTGCGCCTTGGCGCTGGGCTTCGAACAGATGCAGCCCGGGGCTCTGGGGGCGGTGTTTACCGATCGTCCGGCCTGCATGGGCAAACACTTGGAGGTGTCGGACCAGTTGACCGCCGACGCTGCTGCCATCGGCGTGCCGATGACACTGCGTCAGTTCGGCGGCGCCGGACGTGAACACATGCAACGGTATGGCACCGAGCTCAGCACCTTCGCCGCGATCCGCGCCAAGGCCAGTCGTCATGCCGCCAACAACCCACTGGCCCTATTCCGCAAGATCGTCACGACCGAAGACGTGATGAACGATCAGGTGCTGTGGCCAGGCGTGATGACGCGCCTGATGGCTTGCCCGCCGACCTGCGGTGCAGCTGCCGCGATCATCTGCAGCGAAGCATTTGCCAAAAAGCACGGCCTGCGAACCGACGTGGTGATCCTGGCGCAGTCGATGACCACTGACCGTGGGGTTTCCTTTGAGCCAGCCTCGATGATCCAGACCGTCGGCTTCGACATGACTCAGCGTGCCGCTCGCGAGGTGTACGAGAGGGCCGGTGTCGGCCCACAAGATATCCTGGTCGCCGAGTTGCATGACTGCTTTGCCCAAAATGAGCTATTGACCTACGAGTCCCTGGGCCTGTGTCCAGTCGGTGGCGCCGAGAAGTTCGTGCTCGACGGTGATAACACTTACGGTGGACGCGTGGTGACCAATCCGTCCGGTGGCCTGCTCTCCAAGGGCCACCCGCTAGGCGCCACGGGTTTGGCCCAGTGCTATGAGCTGACCCATCAATTGCGCGGCACTGCCGACAAGCGTCAGGTACATGGTGTGAGTCTCGCCCTGCAGCACAACCTCGGCCTGGGCGGCGCTTGCGTCGTCACGTTGTACGGCCGGGCCTGATGTCGCTCGCGTGCGTTGCCGCCGGCGCACGCATTCCTGTACTAAGCATCGCGAATCAACCTGTTATACCCGCTGTATTAGACTGCTGGTCTGTACTTGAAGAAGATTGTCTCTGGAATTCAGTCAATGCCCATTCCACCCTCAGGCCAAACGTTGCACCTGCCGGCCGACCGAGCGCTGCAACTCATTCCGGATACCAAGGTCATTCCGCCTCGCGGCGCCCGTCAACTGATGCCCCGCGCGTCGTTGATGAGCCGCTTGATGGAGGCGCGCCGGCAGCGCTGCGTGATCATTCAGGGGCCGGCAGGGTGTGGCAAGACCAGCACTTTGCTCGCCTGGCGCCGGGAGCTGATAGCGATTGATTTCGACGTGGCCTGGCTGTCGCTGACGGGCGAGGACAACGAGCCCGCGCGACTGGCCAATTGTTTGTTGGCCAGCGTTGCCGAAGTCGACGCCGCGCTTGCCAGGGAGGCAGCTCAGTTGCTTGGAGAAGGCGGCGGCGAGTTGGCGCTCGAACACTGGATCATCGTCTTGCTCCAGGCCATTGCAGGGCATGGCGACGAACTGGTGTTGATGATCGATGACGTGCATCACCTCAATGACCCCGACATTTTCAAAGTCCTGGGCTGGCTGCTCGACTATGCCCCGCCGAACCTACACCTGGTGCTGGGCACACGCAGCGTTTTACCCACCACGCTTCCGCTGACCCGCCTGCGCACGCAAGGGCATCTGACCGAATATGACCTGCGTGACTTGCGTTTTACTGTCGAAGAGTCAGAGCGCTACCTGCGCCAGTTTGGCGACATCAGCACCCATGATGCCGAGGTCGTGCACGACTTGACCGATGGCTGGGCCGCCGGTCTGCAACTTTTTGCGATTGACTTGAAATCCAAGCAAGGCAGCGGGTTCAGTCGCATGCAGGTCCGTAGTGCGGGGGCTTTTGCGCAGTATTTCGAGCAAGAGGTGCTGGTGCACCTGCCGCTCGCAGACCGGCAATTGCTGACCCGTTCTTCAATCTGCAACCGTTTCACCGCGCCGCTGTGTGCCAGGCTCGTCGGCAAGCCGCAGGCGATCGCCGGGATGATGAGCCAGTTGACTCGACTGGACAGCGATAACCTGTTCATCACCCAGATCAAGAGTCACGACCGGGAAACCTGGTACCGCCTCCATCCGCTGCTGCGCGAGGTTCTGCGTGACCACTTGAGTCGCCAGCCCGAAACCGAGCAGAAAAAACTCCATGGCATCGCCCGCGACTGGCTCTTCGAACAAGGTCATGTCGACGAGGCGGTTCGACACGCGGTCATGGCTGGCGATTTTCAGATCGCCGCCGAGATCGTCGAGGCGTGTGCGCACGAATTGATGGCGCGTGGTTCCTTGAGCCAGTTGCCCAACCTGCTGCGCAAACTACCCATGGAGCAGATGCGCGAACGTTACAGTTTGCAATTGGTAATGGCCCAGTTGCAGCTTCACGCGCATAACTTCGCAGAAGGGCAACTGATACTCGACCACTTGGAGGCACATCAGGATCGGCTCAGTACCCAGCAACGCCAGGGGCTGCTGGTCACCCGTGGCACGCTGGCCATGCAGCGCGACCTTACCGAGGAGGCGTGGTCCCTTGCGGCTGAGCTGGAAGCAATTCCTGAGGATGCCGACGATTTGATACTGACCGGGCGCGCTTCCGTTCTTGCCTGGCTGTATCTGTTCAACGCCGACCACAAACAGGTGCGGGCGATCATCGAGCACAGCGATCGCCCGAACACATCGCCGCGCAGAACCCTGATCGGCCGCTGTATTCATGGCGTGAGCCTGGTTCACCAAGGGCGCATCAGTGAGGCTGAGAATATCTTTCGCAACACGCTGGAAGAGGTGAAACCGCACGGTAGCAGTGCGGCGGTCGCCGGCCATGCTGCCGCTGCTTTCCTGGCCAGTCTATTGTACGAACAGAACAACCTGGCCGATGTTTGCCAACTGTTGGAGCCTCGCCTCGACATCCTGGAACGAATATCCCTGCCCAACATTGTGCTTCACAGTCTGTTGGCGCTCAGCCGGGCTTACTGGCTCAAGGGCGAACCAACCCAGGCGCTGATCTATCTGGACCGCCTCAAAGACTATGCGCAGCGCTACGATCTGGGTCGCCTGCTTGCTTCGCAGTTGTATGTGCGCATGCGTTGGCACCTTGAAAAATACCAGACCTCACAGGCCGAAGCGCTCTTGTCGCAACTCCGGGGGCTGGCCGACCAACAGGCTGGTATCCTGCGCGGCACGCCCCTGATTATTCAGTTGTTGGCCATGCGGGCCACGATCGAGATGAGTTTGTATCAGCGCGAATTCGCTCAGGCAGCCCGGCAGACCGCACCGTTGATCGATCTGTGCGAAGCGGCAAAACATTGGCAACTGGCGACCATTGTGCGACTGCAACTCTGTCTTGCCGAGAAAGGTCGGGGACAAGGTGAACAGGCCCACTTGCACCTGATGGAGGTCCTGCACGCAGGGCACCGGTTGGGCCTGGTGCGCAGCCTGCTGGACGTGGCGCCGCAGTTACCGGAAATGCTCAACGACCTGCTGCAAGCCAAGGCGCTCGATCCTGTGCTCGCCTTCTATGCACAACGGCTCGTTGCAGCCGCCACACCGACAGAGAGCGCCGGGCGTAAGGCAGGTTTGCCAATCGCATCCTTGAGTGAACGAGAGACCGAGGTCGTGCAGTTGATGGCGCAAGCCATGACCAACAAAAAAATTGCCCGCACTCTGGGCGTGTCGCCCGAAACGGTGAAATGGCACGTCAAGAACCTGTTCGCCAAGCTGGACGTGACCGGCAGGGTGGAAGCGATTGCCAAATGGCGCGACCTGAATATCGACTAGTCACGAACCCGCAAAAAAGTAAACAAAGGCCAGCAGCGATGCTGGCCTTTGTTATTCCAGGTCATGTCAAAGGTGATGGCCTGTTGTTTCTCATCGTTTTTGTGCCCTAAACATTCAGCCCCCCCTTATTCCCCCCCTCCGACGGGGGTGGCCGCCTGTGCGTGGCGCAATAGCCTGAGGTCTGGCTTTTTCGTAAAACCACAGAGAAGGTGAGCAAGTTAGATGAATAAAAATAATAAGATCTGTCATGCCAGCATCCATCGAAGTCTTCTTGCTTCGGCAATTATCACAGGGCTGGGGATAGCGCCCGTGCAGGCGTTCGAGATCGACACCGGTAATCAGGACGTTTCGGTCCGTTTTGATAACACCGTCAAACTGAACTACGCACAGCGCGTGCAAAGTGCCGACTCCAAACTGGCCAATGCCTGGAACAATAACGACGGCGATCGCAACTTCTCGTCCGGCAGTCCTGTCGCCCAGCGCGTGGACGTACTTTCTGAACTGGATGTGGCTTTCCAGAAAAAGGTAGGGTTCAGGGTCAGTGCCAACAGTTGGTACGACCATGCCTATGACGATGTGGGCAGCTTCAATCCGTCGACCAACCAGCTCAACGATGGAAAGCCGGACTCCCACCACTTGAGCGGTTATGCCGAGCGTTACAACAACGGTCCTTCTTCCGAAATTCTCGATGCCTTCGTATTTGGTAATACGGAAATCGGTGATGAGTCGCTGCTAAGCGGCCGACTGGGTAAAACCACTCAGTACTGGGGTGAAAGCGCTTTGTCCTTCACGCACGGTATCAGCTACGGTCAGTCCGGGTTGGATATCAGCAAGGCACTCGCCGTGCCTGGCACCGAGGCGAAAGAGTTGTTTATCCCGCGTGCTCAGCTGTCCACAAACCTTACAATCAACCCGCAGTGGTCGATCGGGGCGCAGTATTTTCTGGATTGGAACGCCGCGCGTATCCCCGAGTCCGGTACGTATCTGGGCTTTAACGATGGCATCCAGAGTGGCGGGCACAACCTGTCGATAATCGGGGCTGCCAATCCGCTTTTCGGTGAGGCAGGGCCGTTAGGCGCCAATCAGTTCCTGCGACTTCAGAACGGTCATACCTATACACCGGACAACACCGGCGACTTCGGCCTTATGGCCAAGTGGAGTCCCGAGTGGCTGGACGGCACCTTGGGTTTCTACTACCGCAAAACGTCCGACATCCTGCCAAACGTGGTGTTGCACCCGACCGCAGTCGGCCCCGCGCAGTTGATCTCGGGCGTAGTGGGCACTTACAACCAGTTTTATGCCGACGACATTGATATCTACGGTATTAGCCTGTCGAAAAGCATCGAGGGGGTCAGCGTCGGGCTGGACGTGAACTACCGCCACAACATGCCGCTGTCCAGCGTCGCCGCGACCGTCAGCCCGGCTGCGGCCGCCGCCGGTACACCCGGATTCATCTCGAGCTTTAATGGCGAAAATGCTGTCGCACGCGGTAATACCGTGCATGCAGTGCTCAACGGCTTGACGACCTTTGGCACCACGCCGGTGTGGGACAGCTCTTCGTTGCTGGTCGAACTTGCCTACAGTCGCTGGCTGTCTGTCACGGATAACGAACAACTGTTCAAAGGCGAGGATTGGTACCACGGCATCGACAAGGTCTCCAAGGATAACTACGTGCTGGGCGTCAACTTCAACCCCACCTGGTACCAGGTATTCCCCGGCATCAACATGTACATGCCGGTGTCTTACACCGTCGGGCTCGCCGGTGATTCTTCTGTCCAGATGGGCGGTAACACGGGCACCGGCAGCTACTCGGTTGGCGTCGGTATGGACGTTCACGATCAATACCGCTTCGACTTGAAGTATGTGGCCAACTTTGGCGATTTCGATATGTGTCATGCCCCGGGTGCCGCAGGCCGGCCGGGCGATGGTCCAACGCCGGGCGTCGCAGGCACCTACAGCTGTGTCGTCGGTCAGCCCACCACGTTTGCTGGCTCAAGTGCGCAGATCAGTGACCGTGGCATGGTCACCGCGACATTCAAAACCACATTCTGATCGCAGTGTTGCCTGAAACAGGAGACAACCCATGAAGTTCGCAAAAAATCTGCTAACCGTTACATTGGCGCTGGTCATTGGTGGTGCTGCCCATGCTGCGGTATCCCCGGAACAGGCCGCGAAGCTCGGAACCAGCCTGACCGCTGTGGGCGCCGATAAATCGGCGAGTGCCGACGGCAACATCCCGGCGTATACCGGTGGCCTGACCACTATTCCTGCAGGATACAAGGCAGGTGATTCGTTTCGCCCGGACCCGTTCGAAAGCGAAAAACCCCGCGCGGTGATCACCGGCAAAAATGCTGCCGAATACGCGGACAAGCTGACCGCCACGACCCAGGAATTGCTAAAGCGTTATCCAAGCTTTCGGGTAGACGTGTACCCGACTCACCGCACCGTTGCCCTGCCCAAGCGAGTGTTGGACAACACAGCGGCCAATGCGTTGGCGGCCAAGACCAGCGACGACGGTCTGGCACTGGAAAATGCCCTGCCGGGTGTACCGTTCCCGATTCCTGCCACGGGCAATGAAGCGATGTGGAACCACCTCTTGCGTTATCAAGGGGCGGCCATGACCAACAAATATGATACGTGGGTCAATGATGCGACCGGCTCTTCTTCGCTGGCTTCTTCGGGGGTCGCTGCGATCGAATGTCCGGTCTACGATCCAAAGCGCCCGGCAGGCCCTGTCACCCCGGAGGAGACTTACTACAAACTCAAACTGGCCTACACCGGGCCGGCGCGACGTGTCGGGGAATCGATCCTGGTTCTCGATGCGGTCAATTCGCTGAAACAGCCACGCCGGGCATGGCAGTACCTGCCGGGGCAACGTCGGGTCAAGCTGGCGCCGGACCTGGCCTATGACACACCGAACCCTGGCACCTCTGGCGTCATGACCTACGATGACACCTTCCTGTTCAATGGCGCGATGGATCGGTACGACTTCAAGCTGGTCGGCAAGAAAGAAATGCTCGTCCCGTACAACACCTACAAACTGAACTATCACAAGAATCCGGCTGACATCGTCACGCCCAAGCACTTGAACCCTGACCTGGTGCGCTGGGAACAGCATCGCGTGTGGGTCGTCGATGCCACGCTGAAACCGGGCAAGCGCCATATCTACAGCAAGCGCACCTTCTACATTGACGAGGACAGCTGGACCATTCTGGCGTCCGACGAGTACGACACCCGTGGGCAACTGTATCGCGGGGGGTTCGCCCACCTAACTTATAGCTATGACGCCCAGGCGCCGGACACCCTTAACCACATGATCTACGACTTCGCGGCGGGCACTTACAGCGTGACGGGTTTGTATGGAGCGTACGGCGGCATGAGCTACATCGAACCATTGTCCAAAGCCCAGTGGTCTCCAGAATCGCTGGCGGGCACAGGTATTCGCTAACCGGGCTTGAAGCAGTCGCACACCGTCGGGGCTGTTCATTCAGTCCCCGGTGGTTTTTTAGTCGAGATAATCATGACAATCATCAAGTGGGTGCTGCTCGCTTCGCTGACGGCTGCGTTGGCGGCGCCATTCCCCCGGACTTCGTTTGCCGGTGAATTTGTCGATGTACTGGATACGCCGGCACTGCCCAGTGCGCTAGCCAGTCACGGCATGCTGACGGGCATCACGCACGCTGGCTCGCGGATGATCGCCGTGGGCCAGCGCGGCCATATTCTCTACTCCGATGACAACGGCCAGGTCTGGCAGCAGGCACAGGTGCCGGTTAGTTCGCATCTGGTTGCAGCACATTTTCCTACCGCGCAACAGGGATGGGTCGTGGGGCACGACGGTGTGGTCCTGCATACTGCGGATGCCGGGTCAACTTGGACCCGCCAACTCGACGGCCGCCAGATCGGACCACTCATGCTCGCTTACTACCAGGAGCAACTCGCCAGGCAGCCGGATAATCCGGATCTGCAAGCCCGTGTGGCCGATGCGCAACGGATGACGCAAGAGGGTGCGGACAAACCCTTTCTGGATGTCTGGTTCGAGAATGACCGGGTGGGTTACATCATTGGCGCCTTCAACCTGATTTTCCGCACGCAGGACGGTGGCAATCACTGGACACCGTGGCTGGACCGTACCGATAACCCGACGGCGCTGAATCTCTACGCGATACGTCCAGTGGGGGAGGATCTGTTCATCGCCGGTGAGCAAGGCCTGGTGCTGAAACTGGACCGCGCCCAAGGCCGTTTCATCGCTACGCCGACGCCGTACAACGGCAGCTTCTTCGGCATTACCGGAAAACCCGGCGTCGCGCTGGTCTTCGGCTTGCGCGGCAATGTCTATCGCAGTACCGACAGCGCAGTGAGCTGGAGCAAAGTCGATCTGGGCCTGCCGCTGAGCATTACCACCGGCTGCGTCACCTCCGATGGTCGGATTGTCCTGGTCAGCCAGGCTGGCCACGTGCTGGTCAGCACTGACGAAGGTGCCAGTTTCCACCTTCAACCGAACACCGCACTGGCTCCTGTCGCCGCGGTGCAAGTCACCGGTGATAACTCACTGGTACTCGCGGGCGCCCGTGGTTTGCGCCTGTTACCCCTCGAACATGCTCGGTAGAACAAAGAGAACTCCATGATGGGTCATTACGAACGCAACACAATGCCGGTTGTCCGTGAGCTCAAGGGCTTTGATGTCCGCTCCGGTAACGCCCTCGAACGGCTGATATTCAACAACCGGCTGTGGGTGGTTCTGGCGTGCCTGCTGGTCACACTGTCACTGAGCTATTTCGCAACCACGCGACTGACGCTCAATGCCAGCTTCGAAAAAATGATCCCGCAAAGTCAGCCGTTCATCAAAAACTACCTCGAAAACCGCCAGTCCCTGCGCGGCCTGGGCAACGCTGTGCGGGTGGTGGTGGAGAGTAGCAACGGCGATATTGTCGACCCGCACTACCTCGACGCCTTGAAGGACATCAACGACGAACTGTTCGTCACGCCTGGCGTCGACCGGGCGTGGATGAAATCCCTGTGGACTCCGGCGGTACGCTGGACCGAAGTCACCGAAGAGGGGTTTCAGGGTGGCCCTGTGATGCCTGATTCCTATGACGGCTCAGCGCAAAGCGTGCAGCAGTTGCGACAGAATATCGCCCGCTCGGGCATCGTCGGCAGCCTCATCGGCAACAACTTCAAATCGAGCATGATCTTTGTGCCGTTGTTGGAGAAAGACCCAGTCTCGGGCGAGGGCATCGACTACCACCAGTTTTCGAAAACCCTGGAAGAGAAGCTACGCAATAAATATGAGTTTGAAGGTCGCGCGCCTGTCGATGGGGAGGAGGGCAAGGGCCCGATCAAGATTCGTGTGATCGGTTTCGCCAAACTGGTCGGCGATCTACTCGATGGCCTGATGCAAGTCATGCTGTATTTCGGCGCCGCTGCAGTTATCGCCACAGCGATCATCTTCTACTTCACCCGCTGTGTGCGCAGCACGGCGCTGGTTATTTTGTGTTCGGTGATTGCAGTCGTGTGGCAATTGGGTCTGGTGGCGCTGTTCGGTTTTGCGCTCGATCCGTTTTCGATCCTCGTACCGTTTCTGGTGTTTGCCATCGGCGTATCGCATGGTGCGCAGAAGATGAACGGGATCATGCAGGACGTCGGGCGTGGCACGCACCAACTGGTGGCTGCGCGTTATACCTTCCGCCGGCTTTTCCTCGCCGGCCTGACCGCGCTGCTGGCCGATGCCGTGGGTTTTGCGGTGCTGATGCTGATCGATATCCCGGTGATCCAGGACCTGGCGATCACCGCCAGCCTCGGGGTGGCGGTACTGATCTTTACCAACCTGGTGTTGCTGCCGGTGTTGTTGTCTTATTGGGGTGTCAGTCGCAAAGCCGCCGAGCGCAGCCTGCGAGCGCAGAACAAAGAGCTGAGCGGCAAGGGCATGGGCGCGGTCTGGAGTTTTCTGGACCGCTTTACTGAACGCCGCTGGGCAACAGTTGCCGTGAGCATTGCAGGGTTGCTGGCCATCGGTGGGCTTGTCGTCAGCAGTCATCTGAAGATTGGTGATCTCGATCCTGGGGCGCCGGAGCTGCGTGCTGATTCACGCTACAACCGCGACAACGCCTACATCACCGCCAATTATTCGCTGTCCAGCGATCAGTTCGCGATCATGCTCAAGACCCCCACCGAAGGCTGCCTGAAATACCAAACCCTGGTGGAAGCCGATCGCCTGGGCTGGTTACTGCAGCAGCAACCGGGCGTACAAACCACGGTGTCGCTGGTGAACGCGGTCCAGCAAATTACGGCGGGCTCCTACGAGGGCAATCCGAAATGGCAGACCATCGCCCGCAACCAGAACGTGCTGAACTACGGCGCACAGCAAGCCTCGGTCAGCAGCGCCGATTTGTTTAACAACGATTGCTCGATGATGCCCATCGTCGCCTATCTGTCGGATCACAAGGCAGATACCCTGGACCGTGTGGTACAGGTGGCCGAAACCTTCGCCCGTGAGCACAGCACCGCTGACCGTCAGTTCATGCTCGCCGCCGGCAGTGCCGGGATCGAGGCCGCGACCAATATCGTGGTGCGCGAGGCCAACCACACCATGTTGCTGTACGTGTATGGCGCGGTGATTATTCTTTGTTTCATCACCTTCCGCAGTTGGCGCGCCGTAGTGGTTGCCGTCGTGCCGCTGATGCTGACCTCGATCCTGTGTGAAGCGTTGATGGTGTGGCTGGGCATGGGCGTGAAGGTGGCGACGTTGCCGGTGATCGCCCTGGGTGTGGGCATTGGTGTGGATTACGCCCTGTACCTGCTGAGCGTGCAGCTGGCACAGCAGCGTGCTGGCTTGTCGTTGACCGCGGCCTACAAGAATGCCGTGGCATTTACTGGCAAGGTGGTGGCGTTGGTCGGCATTACCCTGGCGGCGGGCGTGATCACCTGGGCTTGGTCACCGATCAAGTTCCAGGCGGACATGGGCATTTTGCTCACCTTCATGTTTATCTGGAACATGGTCGGCGCACTGGTGCTGATTCCGGCGCTGTCGCATTTTCTGTTGCGTAAAGTGCGCTAAGGCGATTCGTACAAAACCACAGCAGGAGCCAAGTTTGCCGGAGAAAGCGTTGTTGAAGAACGCCATCGCCGGCGGGCCGGCTCCTAGTGGTTTTGTGTAACCAGTGACTCCTGGGCCAAGCCCGATCAAATCTTGGGGGCCCAGCCTGCTTGCGATAGCGGCTGCCCGGTACCTTATCTCCTGAGTCATTCACCCTCATTGCCAGCACCAGCGCACCTGTAGGAGCCTGGCTTGCCGGCGAAGGCGTCCTTAACATCGCCTTCGCCGGCAAGCCGGACTTCTACAGTGGATTGTCTACTTCTGTGAGGGATGAGTCCGGCGTTGAGCTGATGACGTGGCTGACCCTTTTTCTTCTTTCCAAAAAAAAGCCCGGCGTTGAGCCGGGCAAGCGTTGCTAGTTTGGCTACCAGGTGATCGTCATTAGAGGTGTTCACCGGTTGCCGTTACGTCAATGAACGTTGCTGAGACGGTTTTCCCAGAACGGTTTGCGCAGCTCGTTTTTCAGTACCTTGCCCACGCTGGACATTGGCAGCGCATCGCGAAACTCGATGCTGCGTGGCAATTTGTAGCCGGCAATCAGACCACGGCAGTGCGTGACGACTTCCTTTTCAGTCACGCTGGCGCCTGGTTTAAGGATGATGACGGCATGCACCGTTTCTCCCCATTTGTTGCAGGGGATGCCGATCACTGCCGCCTGGGCAATGGCCGGATGGCTGACAATGGCGTTCTCGACTTCGGCGGTGAAGATGTTTTCGCCGCCACTGACGACCATGTCTTTCAGGCGATCGCAGATGAAAATAAAGCCATCGGCGTCCATGTAGCCACCGTCACCGGTGTGCATCCAGCCGCCGCGCAACGCTTCAGCGGTGGCCTCGGGTTTGTTCCAGTAACCGAGCATGACGTTAGGCCCGCGTACGAGAATTTCGCCGACTGTGCCACGGGGTACCTCACGGTCCTCGGCATCGGCGATGCGCACTTCCACACAGCTGATGGGCAGCCCGGCCGAATACATCTTGCCGCTGCGCTGATGTTCCTCACAGTGGTATTCGGCGCCCAGCATAGTGATCCCGGGCGCCATTTCGGTCATGCCATAGCCTTGGGCGAACTGGGCCGCCGGGAAGGTCTGACGGGCGCGATTGAGCAAGACGGGGGTGATGGGCGAGGCGCCGTAGGTGATTTCCCGAAGCGAGCCCAGGTCCAGTGCTGTTTGGGGTGGATTTGCCTGGTGCCAGTCGAGGAGCATCTGCAGCATGGTCGGCGCCAGGAAGGTGTCGGTGGCTTGCTCCTGGCTGATCTGCTCGAGCACCTCTTGGGTTTTGAAGGCCGGCAGCACGATATGCATACCACCGCTGAGGAACAGCACGACCATCGCGGCCAGGTCGGCCAGATGGAACATCGGCATGGCATGCAGGTAGCGAGTATGGGGACCATAGCCCACGCGATCCTGGTTGGCGAGGGCGGAAATGCCGATGTTGTTGTGACTGAGCATGACGCCTTTGGGGAAACCGGTGGTTCCTCCGGTGTAGAAAATCCCCAACAGGGCGTCTCCACTTCGGTGTGCATCCTCCACTGGTTCATGTTCAGCGATCAGGGTTTCGTAATTGAGCATGCCTTCAGGTGTCTCGCCGTCACCGGCGTAGATCATCAACCGGATGCTCTGCGCCTCGACGGCCACCTGAGTGCCGAGTTTCTGAAAGGCATCATCGACGATCAACACGCAGGTCTGCGAGTCGTTCAGGGAATAGACGATTTCTGCCGCGCTCCAGCGGATGTTCACCGGGTTGAGCACGGCATCGGCCCATGGCACTGCCTGGTAATACTCGATGTAGCGTTGGGAATTGAGTGAGAGCATTGCCACACGCTCACCACTGGCCACGCCGAGGCGTTTGAGCGCGCCAGCGAGCCGGGCAACGCGATCAGCCAACTGAGCGAAAGTCACACTGCGGCCTTGATAACGGATTGCCGTGGCATTGGGGCGCTGCTGTCGATGGCGTTGCAGCCCTTGAGTCATGTACATCGAAACCTCCAATCTTATTTTTGTAAGGACTCCTTGCTTTCTCGCTGTCGCCGGCCAGGCAGCCGGGCGGAACGTCGATGTCATCGCAGTGGATTGGCAAGGTGTCCTGGATGCCGCTTTTTGATTGTCCGGACATTCTTCCAGCCTTGGGAGGAAAGAGTGCCCGGGGAGACGAACGGAGGCTTAGAGGTTCCCGTAGCCGCCGCCACACACCAGCGCCTGGCCGGTCACGTAGTTGGCTTCCGGCAGGCACAGCATCACCACCGAACCGGCGGCTTCTTCAGCCGTGCCCGGGCGGCCCAATGGAATGGCAGTACTGGCGTTGTCGAGACGTTCTTGCTGCACACCGACCTTGATTTCACGACCTTCGATATTGACGGTCTTGCTCTCGTTGCCGGCCAGCGCCTGGGTCAGGCGGGTTTCAATGAAACCAAAAGCCACGGCATTGACGTTGACTTTCAAGCGCCCCCATTCCTTGGCCAAGGTCTTGGTCATGCCGATGATGCCAGCCTTGGCGGCGGAATAGTTGGACTGACCGGCGTTGCCACCGGCAGCGACCGAGGAGATGTTGACGATTTTACGGAACACTTCGCGGCCTTCGGCGGCGTCTTTCTTGGCCTGGGCGCTTAGGATCGGCTGAGCCGCACGCAGGATGCGGAAAGGTGCCGTCAGATGGCAATCGATGATCGCGTACCATTGCTCATCGTTCATCTTCTGGATGACATTGTCCCAAGTGTAGCCGGCGTTGTTGATGATGATGTCAATGGCCCCGTAGTTCTGCACCGCAGTCTGCACAAAACGCTCAGCGAAGTCGGCAGCGGTGACGCTACCTACGCAGGCCACGGCTTCGCCACCCGCCTCACGAATCTCGGCAACGACTTCTTCAGCGGGCGCCTGGTCCAGATCGTTGACCACGACCTTGGCGCCGTAGGCGGCCAATTGCAGCGCGACGCTGCGACCGATGCCACGACCGGAACCGGTGACCAGAGCGACTTTACCTTCAAGCTTTTTCATTGGGTTATTCCTGAGAGTGTGGGGGTTTAAACATCAATCGAGGGCAACGACAGCCTCGCCGGCCAGTTTCTCTTCGCCGTACTGGTTGGTGCAGTGAAGTGACAGACGAACACGCTGCTCACCGCCATCGAGGAACTTGTCGATGACCTTGCCTGTGCAAGTCGGAATATGGCCAAGCTGGGTGATGCCGGTGAATCGCACCGACAGGCTGCGCACCTGGCGCTGCGCAACCCAGTTGGTCAGCAGGCGACCGAGGTACGCCGCAGACAACATGCCGTGGGCGAACACATCGTCCATCCGCGATTTGCGCGCGAAGTCGAGATCGACGTGGATCGGGTTGTGGTCACCCGACGCACCGCAATAGAGGGCCAGTGTGGTGCGGTTGACCGGCTGCAACTTGAGCAGCGGGATCTCGTCACCGATCTGGATATCGGAAAATTGAACGGTCATGACGATTCCTTAGCGCTGCACAAGGGAGGAACGGATATCGGCGATGTGCTCGCCATCCTGGTTGGTCACCCGGGCTTCCATGACCACGAACTGGAGGGCACCACCTTTCTTTTCATAGATGTCGCAGATACAGCCATCGAACGTCAGCACATCACCGGCGTAGGCCATCTTGTGGTAGACGAAGGACTGCTCGGCGTGAAGGACCCGGCCCAGGTCGAACCCGACCAGGTTGAGGAGTTCCACTACGTCCCGGCCTTCGCTTTCCAGGCATTTGAAGAAGGTTGGAGGTACCGGCAACGATTTATGGCCGGCGGCCTTCGCGGCGGTTTCGTCGGTATAGATCGGGTCGGTTTCGCCAATGGCCTTGGCGAAGAAACGCAGGCGGCCTTTTTCCACGTCGACACTGAATACGCCAGTCCTGTGCCCGATCAGGTTTTTGTCTGCCATTTCATTCGGCTCCTAGTCAATAACGCACTCGTGCAGACGCGCGAGCAGTGCGATCAGTTCTTGCCAAACAGCGTGACGACGCAAGCGCCGCCTAAGCCCAGGTTGTGTTGCAGAGCGATCTGCACACCGTCTACCTGGCGCTTGTCGGCGGTTCCGCGTAGCTGATGGGTCAGCTCATAGCATTGCGCCAGGCCGGTCGCCCCCAGTGGGTGGCCCTTGGAAAGCAGGCCGCCGGAGGGGTTGGTCACGACCTGGCCGCCATAGGTGTTGTCGCCATCGAGGATGAACCGCTCGGCGCCGCCGATTGGGCAGAAACCCAGGGCTTCATAGGTCAGCAGTTCGTTGTGGGCGAAGCAGTCATGCAACTCGACCACACGGATGTCTTCGGGGCCGATGCCGGCTTGTTCGTAGACCTGATTGGCGGCCGCCTGGGCCATGTGAAAACCGGCGAAGCTGATCATCGACGGTGGATCGAAAGACACCACCGAATCGGTGGTCATCGACTGGGCGAGGATCGCCACATCGGTGCGCAGGCCGTGCTTTTTGGCAAAGGCTTCACTGCAAACAATCGCTGCAGCGCCGCCGCAGGTCGGCGGGCATGCCATCAGGCGGGTCATGACGCCAGGCCAGATGACCTTGTCGTTCATCACTTCTTCGGTCGTTACCACATTCTTGAACAGTGCCATCGGGTTGTTGGCTGCATGGCGGCTGGCCTTGGCGCGGATCGCGGCAAAGGCTTGCATTGAGGTGCCGTAGCGTTGCATGTGCTCGCGGCCAGCGCCGCCGAAGCCGCGCAGGGCCTGCGGTATGTCTGCCGCATCGGCAGTAAGCGTTTCGAGTACGTGCAGGAAACGCGCACGAGGGCGGGGACGGTCATCCCAATGCGATCTCAGCGCGCCGGCCTGCATCTGTTCGAAGCCCAGCGCCAGAGCGCACTCGACCTGGCCGCTGGCCACGGCGGCACGGGCCAGATACAGCGCGGTAGAGCCGGTGGAACAGTTGTTGTTGACGTTGACCACTGGAATACCGGTCAGGCCGACTTCGTATAGGGCAGTCTGGCCGCTGGTGGAATCGCCAAACACGTAACCGGTAAAGGCCATCTGAATTTTGTCGTAGCCAATGCCGGCATCTTTCAAGGCACGGCGCAGGGCCTCGGCGCCCATCTCGGTGTAGGTCGGGCTTGCGCCGGGTTTGCTGAACGGAATCATGCCGACGCCGGCAACAATAACTTTATCGCTCATGTCATGGGTCTCGGAAAAAGAGGAGGGGGATTACAGTTTGCGAGCGATCAAATCGCGCTGGGTTTCGTTGCTGCCGCCGAAGACGCGTGATATGCGCAGGTCGACAAAGGCGCGGGCAATCGGATACTCGAGCATGTAGCCGTAGCCGCCGTGCAACTGGACCATGTCATCCAGGTGCTTCCACAGGGTCTCGGTGGCGAACAGCTTGGCGATGGCCGCTTCTTCCACGGTCAGCTTGCGACGCATGTGCTCGCTGATGTAGTAGTCGATCATGGTGCGCACCGCGACCGCTGCGGCCTTGGCATCGGCGAGCTTGAATTTGGTGTTCTGGAAGTCCCACACCGTGTGGCCGAACGCCTTGCGTTCCTTGACGTACTCCAGCGTCAGGTCGAGCAAACGCTCCAAGTGAATGGCGGCATAAATGGCAATACCCAGCCGCTCCTGTGGCAGCTCCTGCATCATGTAGATGAAGCCTTTGCCTTCCTCGCCAAGCAGGTTGCCGACGGGCACGCGCACCTCGTCGAAGAACATTTCCGCGGTGTCGGAGGCGCGTTGGCCGACCTTGTCGAGTTTGCGGCCACGACGGAAACCTTCGCGGCTGGTTTCCACCATGATCAGGCTGATGCCCTTGGCGCCGGCCTTCAGGTCGGTCCGGCAGGCGACCAAGACCATGTCGCAGTTCAGGCCATTGCTGATGAAGGTCTTGCTGCCGTTGATGACGTATTCATCGCCATCGCGGATCGCTGTTGTGCGCGCCGCTTTCAGGTCGCTGCCGCTGCCCGGCTCGGTCATGCCGAGGGCGAGAATGGTTTCGCCCCTGCAAATACTCGGCAGCCAGCGATGCTTTTGCTCCTCGCTGCCGAAACGCTCGATGTACATCGCGATGATGTCCGAGTGCAGACCGAAACTGACGCCGGAAACTCCGGCGCGGTGCATTTCCTCGTTGATGACTGTCGAGTGACCGAAGTCGCCGCCGCCACCGCCGTACTCTTCGGGAATCATGGTGCACAACAAACCTTCGCGACCGGCTTTCAGCCAGGTCTCGCGGTCGACTTTACCGGATTCATCCCATTGGGCCTGACGTGGAACGCATTCACGCTCAAAGAAGCGGCGGGCGGTTTCGCGGAGCATTTCATGGTCTTCGCGAAAAATGGATCGTTGAATGTGCATTACGGACTCCAGTGTCTGTAAAAGATCGGCAAACGGCTCAGGGGGAATAGCCATGTGTCCGAGGGACTGGAGGAATGCTGCCGGGGCGCTCGTCAAAGCATCCCTCCCCACGGTGGGGGGGGAGGATTTTGCCTGGCAGGCCAGGCCCTGCCTTGAAGCCAGGTCAAGGCAGGGGACCTACTCATCATGGGGGGGGGAGGGAGCGTGAGGCGCTTCGTAGGCTCTGCGTGGTTGGTGTTGCTCCAGCGCAATCAGCGTCCTGGCACCGTGTTCATTCCCCATGGAGTTCCACAATGAGAAGCATAACAATCACAACACGTAGCTTCGTGAAGTTGGGCGCAGGCCTGACTTTGGCGGCCATGTCCGTTGCGGCGGTTGCCCAGGCCGCACCGCCGCCCATGAACCCTTATCTGGCCAACTCCTATAACAACCAGGCGCATTGGAACAGCGCGCAGACGGACAGCACCGAGATTGCGGTGCCGCATGGTTCGTACGAATTGACGCCGGAATCGGTGACCTACTTTGCGAGTGAAGCCGGCGGTATGCCGCACTTCGATGACAAGGTGGGTGAGGTTGACATGACGTGGTGGTGGTCCGGCCAGGGGCTGCGCAAGTACAAGAAAGTCGATGGCAAACTGGTTGAAGTGGCGCGGGTCGACATGCCACTTAATTTGCCCGGTTTTCAAAAGCTCAGCGATGATGAACGCTTGAAGCAGACCCAGGACGTCAAGCGGTTCCTTGATGCCAGGGATGAGAAGGGCCTGCTCGACTATATGCGCGTACAGCCAAACCGCATGCTGACCAGCATCACTGATCAACTTCGCGGTGGTGCCCTGTATTCGGTGTTGACCCGTGAGGACGCGTTCATTGGTGCGGGTGGTCGGCAGATCTTCCGCGTTGATCAAGTCGACGCAAAAAACCCGGACTCGGCCATGGCCGCTCCGCTGGTCAAAGTGCTGCCGGAAACGCTGTACGACAACGAAAAAGTTAAACGTGGGACAGACTTCCCGGCTGACTTCAATTTCGGCATGGGCATGACCTTTAACGGCTATCTGGTACTCAACACCGTTGGCGGCCGGGTGATCACCCTCAATCCGAAAACCTTGGAGGTGCTCGACGTCTTCACCGTCGAGGGCCAGGACGAGTTGTTCCTGAACGCTTTTGCCAATGGTGATGAGGTGAGTGGCGGTGCGGTCTATGTCGCGTCGAACCAGAACATGTACCGCTTGGTAGTGGACGCCAACGGCAAAATTCACAGCGATGAAGCCAGTGGTGCCTGGAAAGCCGCCTACGACCGCGGCATTCGCGTGTCGGCCCCTAAAATCGCTGACGGCACAGGCTCCACGCCGACGTTGATGGGCTTCGGGCCGGATGATGACAAGTTGGTGGTGATTACCGACGGCGCGCAAAAAATGCGCATGGTCGCTTTTTGGCGCGACGCGATTCCGGTTGGCTGGAAGCAGAAGCCCGGAACGTTGTCGGCACGCATCGCTGACCAACGGGAAGTGAACATGGGCGCGGACAAAAAGATCGTGCAGTCCGAGCAATCGGTGTCCACGTACGGCGACTATGCCTTCGTGGTGAACAACCTGGTCAGCAAAGATGCTCCGTACCTGGCGCGTGACCATTTCTACGTGAGCATTCTCAACGGCGCCACCCGTCCAGGGCCCAAAGGCGTCGCCATGCTGAAGTGGGATCACCAGACCGACTCGTGGAAACAGCTGTGGATGCGCGGCGACGTCTCGTCGATCTCGTCCGTGCCGATGATCAGCGGTGGCGGCCGGATGGCGATCATTGACGGCTACTTCGCCAGCAAGTGGAACGATCGCTACCACATCGGAATGGACCTCGACACGGGCAAAACCGTGCTGAAGATCCACACCGGCAGTGACCCACGTTTCAATGGCATGTATTCGTCCGTCAAGGTCAACGAAGACGGCGCCATTGAGTACGGCATGGCATTCGGCCTGGTTCGCCTGGACACCACCAAGATGAAAAAAGTCGATTGACCGGTGGCGGCGAGGGGCAGTGTCTCGCGCCGCTCTGAAGGGTCGCAATGACCCACAATGAGAAGGTACATCCTCCAATGAGCAAGACCGAACTACCTGAAGTGGTGCGCATGCGTGGGCTGCTCGCCTTGCAGCGCACGGCCTATCTGTCGAAGGATATCTGGACCGCCGAGCAACGCGTCGAGCTGTTCAATCGCCTGATCGGCATGCTGGTTGAATACCAGCAGGAAATCGTTGATGCGACGGCGGCCGACTTCGGCCATCGCAGCCATGACCTGACACGCATTATTGACGTGTTGGGCCCGCTCTCGTCGCTGAAGAAAACCAGGGCCAGAATCGCCGAGTGGATGCAGCCAGAACAGCGTGCCGCCGACCGAGGCGAGGCCTGGATCCAGTACCAGCCGCTAGGGGTGGTGGGCATTGTGACTGCCTGGAATTTCCCGGTGGGCATGGTGATCCAGGGCCTTGCCAGTGCGCTGTCGGCCGGCAATCGGGCGATGGTCAAGGTATCTGAGTTGAATCCCAAGTGTGCCGAACTGATGCAGCGGATGTTCAGCGCGACGTTTGCCGAGGATGAGATCGCCATCGTCACCGGTGACGCCGAAGTCGGCCAGGCGTTTTGCAGCCTGCCGTTCGATCATCTGCTGTTCACGGGGGCCAGCAGCGTTGGCAAGCATGTGATGCGTGCGGCGGCCGAGAACCTGGTGCCGGTCACACTGGAATTGGGTGGGAAGTCCCCGACCATTGTGTCGCGGTCCGCCGACCTCAAGTCGGCTGCGAGCAAGATCATGGCCGGCAAGCTACTCAATGCCGGTCAGGTCTGCCTGGCACCGGACCATGTGTTCGTGCCAGAGGAGTCAATGGAGGCGTTCATCGTCCACGCCAAAGCGGCTGTCGCCAAACTTTATCCGACCCTCAAGGACAATCCCGACTACACATCGGTGATCAACAACCGCCACTTCCAGCGCCTGCAAGGGTATCTCGATGAGGCCCGTGCCGCTGGCGTGGAGTTGATCGAGGTGAATCCGGCGCAGGAAGACTTCTGTGATCAGCTTCACCACAAGATGATCCCGACGTTGCTGTGCGATCCGGGTGATGAACTGAAGATCATGCAGGACGAGATCTTCGGCCCGCTGCTGCCGATCAAGCCTTACAGCCACATGCGCGAAGTGGTGGCCTACATCAACGCTCATCCGCGGCCGCTAGGCCTGTACTACTTTGGCAGCGATGTCGCCGAGGAGCAGTTTGTCCTCGAGCGAACGGTCTCGGGTGGGGTGACGATCAACAACGTGGCGCTCCACGCCAGTGTGGACAGCCTGCCGTTCGGCGGGGTAGGCAACAGTGGCATGGGCAGTTATCTCGGTCGTCAGGGCTTTGTGACGTTCAGCCATCCGAAACCGGTTCTGCGCGCGGCGGAAGGGCCGGACATCACCCGTCCGCCCTTCACCGAACAGGTTCGGCAAATGATTGATGCGATGATCAAACGCTAAGGCTTGCAGATCGAGCGCTCACCTCGAAAGCGGGTGGGCGCTTTCGATGACCGAGAGTCAGTCGCCGGGCAAGGTCAGCAAGACCTTGATCTGGCGACGCACTTGTTTGTGAAACAGCGCAGGCTCAACTGTCGATGGATCAAGCAGCAGCTGCAACATCATGCCCCGCATCGTCCCAATCATCATGGTAGCGGCTGCCAGCGGGTCGGTATCGGCAGGGATCTCGCCGTTGGCGATGCCGATTTCCACCTGCCTGGCCAAGGTCATTCGAACCGAATGATTGTACTCGGCAAGTATCGCTCCGGATTCCGACTTAACCGTCACGCCCTCAGCCATCAATGCCAGCAGGGCACGGGCGTTGGTCCACTCGCCATCGTCGCGCAGGAAGTACGAATCGATGTATCCAAGCAAAGTGTCCATTCCGGGCTGGCGCTTGGGCGCCTTGTCCTCGACGACGTCCATGAACCTGGTATTCACGAACCCGGCCAAAGCACGTAGCAGGCCCGATTTGGTACCGAAGTGATGCGCTGCCAGGCCACGGCTGTAACCGGCCTGTAGACCGACCTCTGCCAGAGTGATTCCAATCCAGCCTTTTCGCGCAACGATCTGGCGAGCAGCCTCCAGCATGCATTGTTCGGCGTGGGTGCGCATTTCCACTTTGGATCTACGGGTAGTGCTGGGAGTGCTTTGGTCGGAAGTGTCCATAAACGAATGATCAATTACCGGTGAATTGAGGAACGCGACGCTCGCGCATCGCCTTGTTGCCCTCAGCAAAATCGCTGGTGAGGACCTGCCACTCTTGCTCGGTGGCCTCGCGGTCGAGGATCGCCTCCACTGCATCGGCGAGGCCGGCACGCAGCGTCTGGCGGCTCGACATGACCGCAAGCGGTGCACTCATGGCGATTTCTTCAGCCAGGGCTCGAGCAGCCTGACGCTCTTCGCCGGGCTCGGCCAGCACATCCGCCAGGCCGATGTGAACCGCTTGTGCGCCATCGATACGACGACCGGTGGCGATCAACAGTGAGGCCATCTGAAGGCCGACGACGCGCGGCAGCGTAACAGAAATGCCGAACCCCTGGTGCATGCCCAGCCGATTGAAATTGGCAGAAAAACGGGCTTTTTCGCTGGTGACACGGTAGTCACCGACCAAGGCCAGGCCAAGGCCTCCACCGATGGCGGCACCTTCTACCACGACGATCAGCGGCTTGGCCGTACGGAACAGCTGTACGGCGTGCTTGTACAACTGTCGAGGGAGAATTTTTTCTCCGCTCTCAGCCAATCCACTGAAGTCAGCCCCGGCGCAGAACGTTTTGCCTTCTGCCTGCAGGATAACGACGCGGCATGCCGGCAACTGGTCCAGATACGCCAATGCCGCCAGCAGATCCATGATCAGTTCCTGATCGAAAAAGTTTGATGGTGGACGGCTGAATTCGAGTGTAGCGACGTGTCCTTGCAGCTCAAGGGTCAAGCCGCGGCCGGGTGTGAAGGAGGTGAGGGTAGTCATCAGTGGCTCCGAATGGGACGGGAAAACGAACGGGATCGATGGCGCTTGATCCCTTTGCAAGAATGCTGATAGCTTATTCGCTTGTTGGTCAGCCAACAAGCGACATGCGTCGCTGTCCCTAAAAATCTAATGAGCAGAAACCATGCAGGCACTCGATATCAGGCCTTGTAGGCTGGACGCCAAGACACAAGTGCTGCGCGCTGAAGTCCGCGCTTTTCTTGCCGAAGAGCTGAAGCAATATTCGCCGGCTGAGCGTGCCAAGGGGCTCGTCGGGCTCGTTCCGGAGTTCTCCCGCAAACTGGGCGAGCGCGGTTGGTTGGGCATGACCTGGCCCAAGCGTTACGGCGGACACGAGCGCAGTGCGCTGGAGCGCTATGTGGTTCTGGAAGAACTGCTGGCGGCGGGTGCCCCGGTGGGCGCGCACTGGGTCGCCGAACGCCAAAGCGGCCCGTTGTTGATCAAATTCTCTGCCGAAGTATTGGCACCGCAGATCGTTCCGGGCATCACCCGCGGCGAAACGCTTCTGGCGATCGGCATGAGTGAACCCGACGTTGGTTCCGACCTGGCGGCTGTGCGCACCCGTGCGGAAAAAACCGATGGTGGCTGGATCGTCAACGGCAGCAAGGTTTGGACGTCCGGCGCCCACCTGGCCCATTACATGATCACGCTGCTGCGGACCGGTCCGAAGGAGGAGGGTGATCGTCGTGCAGGGCTGTCGCAACTGCTGATCGACCTCAAGTCTCCTGGTGTAACGGTGCGTCCGGTCTACAACATGCTCGGCGAGCATGACTTCAATGAAGTGTTCCTGGAAAACGTCTTCGTTCCCGATGATTTTGTCATTGGCCAATTGGGTAATGGCTGGCAGCAGGTCACAGCAGAATTGGCGTTGGAGCGCAGTGGTCCTGAGCGCTACCTGAGTAGCACCCAACTGTACCTGGCCATGCTGGATGAGGCCGACCCGCAGGACACTCGGCACACGGTAAGCCTCGGTCGTCTGGCGGCACGTTATGCGGCGTTGCGCCAAATGTCGCTGGGCGTTGCCGGCATGCTCGCCCGTGGAGAGAACCCAGCCATTCCGGCAACCGTGGTCAAGGACCAGGGCGCCTTGCTCGAACAGGCCATTCCGGAAGTCGCTCACGATCTGTTCGGCGATCAGCGTGAACCCGGTTCCGACCTTGATCAGGTGATGCGCTTTCTGACTCAAAGTGCGCCGTCCTTTTCGCTGCGTGGCGGCACCCGTGAAATTCTGCGCGGCATTATTGCCGGAGGCCTTGGACTGCGATGAATACAGCAATCAATCACCAGGGGCTGGACGATGGCCTCCCTTCAGACATGCAAACCATGATTGCCGACAGTGTGGAGCGACTGTTCGCCAAACAGGTCACCCGTGAATTACTCGAACGCTTCGATGACGGTCACCGTGCCGATTCGCTGTGGCAAATGGTCGTCGACAATGGTTTGCCCGGCGCGCTGGTTCCGGAAGCCGCAGGCGGCAGTGGTGCCAACTGGCTCGACGCGAGTCCGGTTCTGCACGCCATTGGTTATTGGCAGGCACCGCTGCCCCTGGCAGAAACCATGCTCGCCGCAGCACTACTGGCACACGCCGGGATGGAAGTCCCGCAAGGCCCGATTACCCTGATTCAGACCGGCCACCGAGGCGATCTACGACTGGTTGAAGAGTGCGCGCGCCTTGAGGGGCGAGCCGTCAATGTGCCGTGGGCGCGCAGTTCTCGCTGGGCCGTCGTCGCCGATGGTTCACATCTGGCACTGGTCGATTTGCGCCAGGGGGCGATTACCCTGACAGCGGGCAGCAATTTGGCCGAAGAAGAGCGTGATACGCTGGTTTTCGCCAACGCCAGCAGTCAGGCCATCGGTCAACTGCAGCTGGCGGGGTTGCAAGAACCGGTATGGCACCTCGGTGCTCTAGTGCGTGCCTGTACGCTGGTGGGCACGCTTGAAGCGGTCGTCGACAAAACTGTGCTGTACGCCAACGAGCGCGCGCAGTTCGGCAAGCCCATCGGCAAGCAACAGGTATTGCAGCAATACCTGGCACAGATGGCCGGTGCTACAGGCGCTGCGCGAATGGCCGTGCAAGTCGCCTTGCGCAGCGCGAGCGAATGGTTTCTCGGGACAGCGGAGAGTCGCGGCACCCTGGCGTTCGACATCGCCGTGGCCAAGGTGTGTTGCGGTGAAGCTGCGACGCTGGCCGCATCGGTGGCACATCAGGTGCATGGCGCTATCGGCTTTACCCATGAACACACGCTGCATTTCGCCACGCGACGCCTCTGGTCCTGGCGAGATGAGTTTGGCAGCGATGCACATTGGGCCTCGGTGCTGGGGCAGGCGGCTATTGCCGCCGGTTCCGAAGGCTTCTGGGCAGGGCTGACCGATCGGAGTTTGTGAACAATTTGCTCGTTCAATCACAGCGAAAGCAGACACAGCGCTTACGTAGCGAAGACAAAAACAATAACTTTTATCGAGGTAAATCATGAAGGCTGCCGTATTCCATACACCGGGTGCTCCTTTGACCATTGAGAACGTCGGGATCAGCAAACCGGGTCCGCGTGAGGTCCTGGTGCGCACGGTCGCGGTGGGTGTTTGTCACTCTGACCTACATGTTGTCGACGGGATGTATCCGCATCCGGCTCCTGTGGTGCTCGGACACGAGGCCGCCGGTATCGTCGAGCAAGTGGGTTCGGATGTACGCACGGTCAAACCAGGTGATCATGTGGTCACGTGCCTGTCGGTCTACTGCGGCCATTGCGCCCATTGCGTCACCGGCCACTTGTCGCTCTGCGTTTCGCCGGAAACCCGACGCAGCAAGGGCGACGAACCACGCCTGACGTACGTGCAAAAGCCCATGCCACAATTTGCCAACCTGTCTGCCTACGCCGAACAGATGCTGGTTCATGAACATGCGCTGGTCGCCATCCGCCGTGACATGCCACTTGACCGTGCTGCGCTGCTCGGTTGCGCCGTCACCACGGGCACCGGCGCCGTGTTCAACACCGCCAAAGTGCGTCCGGGGGAAACCGTGGCTGTACTGGGTTGTGGCGGCATCGGCCTAGCTGCGATCAACGGTGCAGCTCTGGCCGGTGCCGGTCGCATCATTGCAATCGACATGCTCGATTCGAAGCTGGAGCTGGCCCGGCAGTTTGGCGCCACCGATGTCATCAATGCAAAGCATGGCGAGACGGTCCAACAGGTCATCGAGCTGACGCGCGGCGGCGTGGATCACTCGTTCGAATGCATCGGCCTCAAGCAAACGGCCGAGCAGGCCTTCGGCATGCTTAAACGAGGCGGTTGCGCCACTATCATCGGCATGATGAAACCAGGCACCAAGCTTGAACTCGATCCCTTCCAACTGCTGCAAGCGCGTCGCATCCAAGGGTCGATCATGGGGTCGAACCGTTTCCCGGTCGATCTGCCGAGCCTGACCGACTTCTATATGCAGGGTCGACTCAAACTCGACGAGATGATTTCGCAGCGCATCAAACTCGAAGACATCAATATCGCGTTCGACGAGATGCGTCGCGGTGAGTTGGCGCGTTCGGTGATTGTCTTCGATCAGTGAATGTCGGGTGACTTGGTCGGGCGGGGTTGGGGGCGCGGATGCGGGAATGTCCCGGCCCCGACTGGCCCCATATAGCTAGTCGAGAAAAGGAAAGTGCCATGCTTGGCGATATCAAAATTGTAGAAATCTGCGGCATCGGTCCCGGGCCGTTTTGTGCCATGCACCTGGCCGATCTGGGGGCGCAAGTCATTGCCGTTGAGCGTGTCGAAGCGTCCTCTGTTACAGGTGAGAAGAGCGCGTCGAAAAACGCGATGAACCGTGGCAAGCGCTCCGTCGTCGCCGACCTGAAGACGCACGAGGGGCGCGAGACAGTTCTGAAGCTGATCGATAGTGCGGACGCCTTGATCGAGGGCATGCGGCCAGGCGTAATGGAACGCCTTGGGCTGGGTCCAAAGGTTCTGCTGGCGCGCAATCCCAGGCTGGTCTATGGGCGCATGACCGGTTGGGGCCAAGATGGCCCGATTGCCCAGGCGGCCGGTCATGACAACAACTACATCTCGCTGTCGGGGGCGATGTATTACTGCGGGACCGAAGGTGAAGCGCCGTCTTCGCCCATCACGCTGATCGGCGACATCGGTGGCGGGGCACTGTATTTGGCAATCGGTCTGCTGGCGGGCATCCTCAATGCGCGCACAACGGGCCAAGGGGCCGTGGTCGATGCGGCCATCGTCGATGGATCGGCGCACATGATGCAGCTATTGATGTCGATGGTGCCCCGCGGCGGGATACAAGAGCAGCGGGGTAAGAGCATGCATGATGGTTCCCATTTCTACGGCACTTACCGTTGCGCCGATGGCCACTATATTTCTCTGGGGGCGATGGAGCCGCAGTTCTACGCGCTCCTGTTGCAAAAGCTGGAGTTGGACAAAGACCCGCGCTTCGCCCGGCAATGGGACATGAGTGCTTGGGGCGAGATGCGTTCAGCGTTCGAGACAATCTTCAGCGGTCGTACGCGTGAGCAATGGTGCGAGCTGCTCGAAGGAACAGACGTCTGCTTTGCGCCTGTCCTTAGTCCGCAAGAGTCTTCCAGGCATCCGCACATGGTCGACAGGGATGTCTACTTCGAGCGTGACGGCATGCTGCAGGCCCGGCCTGCACCGCGTTTTGATGGTCATGTGGTCATGCCCGGAAGCCTACCGGCGCGTGGAGAACATACCGAGCAAGTCAGGGCAGCGCTTGACGCCAATAGCCAGGGCCTTTGGCTTTGAAGCATCCAGGTGCAGCAACCCGCGCAATTATACAATGGAATGACTGGCCGTAACGGCCCTGGAAAACGCCCGCAATAACTGCGCCTCGTTCCACAGCCTATGATGATTTCCAGCACATCTTCGGCCTGGGCGGCTGGCAGTTTGAAAAGTATGGCCATCAACTCCGATGCACAGTCTTCGTTCACTGAAGCCGACTTAACGAGGTTTAACTGAAGCTGCTGCACTTCGTGCAGGGTATCCATCGATCACTATCTCGAAAATACAAAGGGGAGAACGCAGCCACTGGCGATCAGCTGTCCCTTTCAGTCGTGCGGCACTGTGTGCGGCGGTTATTTAGGTGCTGGTTGTGTATCTGCATAACCCAAATGAGGTTTCTCTCTTCTTGCGCTTCCAGTGCTTCGACAAGCGCTACTGTGGGCTGGGCTTCTAACCAGCGCCCGGGCTTTGTTCCAGACCACACGAAAATGACTGTTCATGAGGGTCTCTCTAGAGACCTGGTCGAACGGTCATGGGCCTCGCGACACATGACCGATGAACGTCGTTGCTAGAACAATTTGAGGAAGTTGATGTACAGGCGAGGCTCCTTGCCGTTGTTGCCTTCCAGCTCTTAGGCACTGACCGAACGGGTCAGCGGGAAGGCTATCTCCGGTGAGATGAACAGATCCTTGGCCACTTGCACGTGGGCATCCACACCAGCGAAAGACATACTTTCCGAGCCTGTATAGGCCGGACGTTCGCTCCAGACCTTACCGATGTCCCAATAGCCGTAGTACTGGGTTGGTACGACGAAATCCTTGACCTGGTGCTGCCTGTTGTACGGCAACTCGACTTTGCCGGCGGCGCCTTTGTCGCCGGTAATTTCCGATGGGTCATAACCGCGGCCGAACTGACTGCCACCGACACCGAACTGTTCAGGGGTGAGCAGGCGGTTGCCGAAGTTGGTCTGGCCGGTCACGGCCAGGTACAGGTCAAGGCCGGGGGTAATGGCGCTGAGATCCTGGATACGTTGGGCATCGACTTGCAGCTTGGTGAAGTCGGTTTCGCCCCCTTCGCATGAAGGTTTGACGCGGCTTTCCGAGCTAGCGCCCATCACGTTCAAGCCACGGCTAACTTCGCCTTTGAGCAGGTTGCAGCCGCCATGGTTGTCGATGAAGTCCCAGCTGGCGCCCAGACGCAAGGCACGAATGCGGTCGTCGCTCGAAGGCGGCAGATCGCAATCCCTTGCGGGATGGGCCGGTATTACGGGAGCGCATGTTGTGAGTCGGACCATTTCCACCCTGGCAGGAACCCGTCGCAAACTGGACGGCGGGGTCCTGTTCGGTCATACACCAAGGCTGAAATGGACACCGTGGATGACGCCGGACCCAGACAACAGGGTCGACATTGCTTCACGTGCAATGCTGGTGCAGCAAGACGGGAAAAACATCCTGGCATTGGCTGGAGCCGGCGCGCTGCTGGTCCCTTCGCCGCGAATGTGTCGCTGCCAGCCAGCCATGACGGGATTGCTGGAAAGCTTGGCACACCACGGTTTGAGCGAAGATGATATCCACGCGGTAGTGTTGACCCATCTGCATGCGCCAGTTTCCGATGAGTTGCGTGAGCGGTTCATGGAAGGGGAGATGCCGCGATTGTTGTTTCGCAATGCGCACTACGTGACCGGACGCCGTCACTGGATGCGCGCACGGCCACCGCATCCTCGTGACCGGGATCTGTTCATCTCGCCACTGATGCATCGTCTGGAAAATAGCGGACGCCTGGTCCTGATCGACGGCCATGCCTGCGAACAGCTTGGCAATGGCTGGCATTTTCATTTCAGCGACGGCTACACGCCCGGGCAACTGTTGCCGGAGAATCCTGCTGCCAGGAGGGCCGGTCGTGTTTGTGGGCGATCTGATCCCGGGGACACAATGGCTGAGTCTGAACGTCAACAGTGCCTACGACCGTAACCCCGAATGCGTGGTGGGTGATAAAGAGTTTTGCTGGACCATTTGGTGGCCATGCGCGGACGGTTGTTTTTTTCCCTAGACCCTGACATCGCCCTGGTCAAGGTCATGCGCGACCGCCAGTCACATTACATACCCTTCGATCCGTACACGTCTTTCGATCGCTTCGATAATTGAGGCTCTTATCACCGCTCGCGGCTTGAATGCATCTGCGTGTCCTAAGCGGGGCAAATCTCGTCTTGTTTTTCCAGTGCTTCGACAAGCCTCGCGACTCTCAGTTTTCGACGTATCCAGCGCGTTTTCACACAGCCTGGACCCATTGCTGCCGTTGGCAGAATCAGAAGTCATACTTCACCCCCAGCATTCCCTCGTAACTGTGGCTGTCGCCATCGAACGCCTTCTGATAGCCGGCAGAGATGAAAAACGTCACTTTCTTGTCTGCCTGGTAATCCACGCCCAGGTTGGCCTCCCACCAGCTCCCGCCGATATCGGCTTCGAAGGGTACGAAGCCGTTGGCCGAAGAGAACTCGGTCTTTGGTTGGCCCTTGAACTCGTGCCAAACGCTGGGGCGTAGCCAGCCGTTGGTGCGCAATGTCTGGCCCTTGTCGTTTTCGCGAAACCAGTCTTTGGCCAGGCGCACGCCGAGACGACCGATCAGCGAGTCGACATCCTTGAAGCGCACGTCGGCGGCGATGTCATCGCTGTTGCCGAGGTTGATGCGCGAGTAAATCAACTGAGCTTGAGGTTCGAGGTAGAGATTTTCGAACTTGTCTTCGTCCTTGCCCTCGTCGATCAGGAACGGATAACCGGTCTCCAGCGAGGCGGTGTAGCCCCAGCCCTGAGTGTCGAGTTCACCGAGATCGCCCGGCTTGGCCTCGATGTCGAAGCGGTGCACTTGCAGCACGCCGTCCAAATAGCCGCCGTCGGGGCCGAAGTGTGTCCAGTATCCGCCGAGGCTGTAGGCGCGCAACACATCATTGCCAGCGCCCAATCCGGTGTAGTGCTCAACGCCGCCCTCAATATTGCCGACGGCCAGGGACAGGCCTGCCTGATCGTGGCTGCCATCGGTGTCTTCGCCGCGATACAGGTCCAGGCCGACCTGAAACGCCTGCATGTCGTAGTTGTAGGCCGGTGAGTTGCCAAAGGGGCCGTTATGTCCGCTCTCGCGCTCGCCATTGCGAAAGATCATCCGCCCCCAGCCGAGCGAAGGGCCGTAGGTTTCTTCATGTTCTTTGGGCAGAGGATCGGTGGGCATGCGGCGCTCTTCGGCTACGCGCTCATGCAAAGTGTCGATCAAACCGCGGCTGTAGACCAGGGCCATGGCCGGAATCGCGCCATAGAGAGAGGTTTCCGGGCGGAAGTTGGGCACCGCCGGCGTCGGTGGAGCAGGCGGAGAGGGAGGGCCTGGCGGGGTATCGGGTGGAACTGGTGGATTGGGTGGAACTGGTGGATTAGGTGGAGGTGTGGGCTCGGTGGTAGAACGCAAGTACCAGGCTTCCCCGTTGGAGCCATCGACGCTCGAGCGTTGCAACGTGTACTCATAGGGGCCCGCAATCGCCCGGTTGCCGAGACGGAAGGCATTGGCTGCGGTGGTGCCACCATTGAGCGCATCCACCACCAGAATGCCGTTGCCGGTGGTCAGGGCGCCTTGCCCGAGCACCCCACTGGCATCCCGGGCATTGCGAATGAGCAACGCGGTGTTGCCGGCGGCCAGTGCAGTCGCGGTACCACCGTCGATCACCAGTTTATCGGACGGCGAGTTGTCACCTCCCAGGAACGTATGAAGCCCGATTGTGCCGTCGCCACTGTAGGTGTTGACGGTCAGGGTCTTGAACACCCCACCCACCGGCGGCGAAAAATCGATCAGACTCGGGTCATTGATCAGGTTCGTCACATTTGAATCGCCGGTCATGCGCCAGACGCTGTTGTTGCTCAGCGTCAGGTTGGAAACGCTGCCCGGTGCGGTAAAGGCTGAGCCAACCACGGTCGATCCGGAGAGGTTGATGTTGGCCAGGCCAGGCGAAACGGGTGGCGCGGGCGCTACGATGGGGGGCGACTGCAAGGGCGGCAAGTCGCCCGTAATTTCATCCGGGAAGTCCGCCGGTCCGGTGAGAGGCGGTGGCGAAGAGGCCAGCAGGGGAAAGTCACTGAGCGTGCCCACGCGCAACCACTCGCTGGCACCGGTGACGGTCGAATGAGTCAGGTTGATGTTGCCATCGCCGGCCACCCCTATGATCGGGCCACTGCTGTTGTTCAGGGTGCTACGGGTGAAGTCGGCCGTAGAAACCGCGCCGGGGACGCCCAGGGTGTAGAGCGCCATGGCGTTTGCGCCGCTGGCCGTCACCGTGGCGTCGGTACCGATGATTCGCCCACCGATAACCGCCACCGCACCGTGGGCGCCCGCGCCCGTAGTCTGGATCGAGCTCTGGTTAAGCGTCACCGAAGTGGGATTGTCACGGGAAAAGGCACCATGTGCGCTGTCGCCCTGCGTGAGCACCGTGGTGCGGTTGGCCACCACATCGGCTTGCCCGCGACCGGTTGGCGTCGAGCCGTAGTTTTCCAGTACCGCCCGCAGGCCCTCGGCACCGTTGCCTCGCGTGGTAATCGATGTATCGTTCAAGGTTACCGTTGCGACATCCACCGGTTGGTCGTTGCGCGATTGCGCCTCGGCGCCAAAGGCGTTCAGGCCGGTGGTTTCCACGGTGGTGCGATGGGTCGTGGTAATGGCATTGAACCGGGAGCCGACCTGTTCGGCGACGGCGTACACACCCACACCCAATTCGCCGGAAGTACTGATCCGCACGTCATTGAGCGTGGTGTTACCGCCATCGTCCGACCAGGCGCCCATGGCAGAAAGCCCGGAAGTATTGACCACCGTGCTATTGGCAATCAGTGTGCCGCCTGGATTGCGTGCGCCAAGGCCATGGGCGAAGGACGATTGCCGGACCTGATTGCCAAAGGTGGTGACTGTGCCGCCATTGAGCGTGACGGTACCATTGAGGTCGGCAATCGCGCCCATCGCGTTATCATCGCCGCGAGTAACGATGGACACGTTGTTCGCCGTGACCGAACCCGGGGTCGCGGTCGCGCTGCTGGCAGACAGGGCCGCAGAGTTGGGTCCCGTGGTGGTGATAGAACTGTCATTGAGAATGATGCTGGCACCGTCACGGGCCGTTACACCTACGGCGACGGTGGGTGTCGTGGTGGAAAGGGTGGTGTTGCTCAGGGTCAGCGACGAGCCTGCGCCTTCGACCTGCACGGCCGGCGCAAAAGGCCCGGTGGCACCGTTGAGCGCGACGTTGCTATCACTGACTTGCGCCACACCGCCAGCCTTGATGGAAATCCCAAAGGTACGACTGCCTCCGACTCGTATGGTGGTGTCCGCCACTTGGGCTTGCGAGCCTGCACCTTCTACCGACAGCCCGAAACCACGCAAGCCGGTGGTCGTTATCGTGCTGCCGCTGCCGCTCATCACGATCTTGCCACCGTTGATTGCCCGCACACCGGCGTTTGGAAAACTGTCGTTGTTACTCGCCCCCGAGTTCACAAACGAACTGCCGGTCAAGGTCAGGCTGCCACCGGCTTCAGCCAGCGCCGCGGAGGCATTGGTGCCGGAGGTGCTCGCCGTGATGCCAGTGGCATTGATCTGGCTGCCGGTGCCGGTTGCATACAGTGAATGGCTGCCGGCCAGTGTCGTGGCATTTTGTGCTCCGGCGCTGTTGATCTGCGCGCCACCGGATAAATTGACCACGCCGCCAGTCTCGGCCATCACGCCAAAGGCCCCGCGAGAACTGGTGCTGACCGATCCACCGGAGAAGCTGATCTGGCTGCCCGGTCCCGTCGCGACCAGGCCATAGTTGCCAGTGCCATTGGCGCCTCCGGTGATCACTACCGTGCTACCCGTCAGCGTCAGCGCGCCGCCGTTGTCAGCGGTCGCGCCGCGCATATTCAGGGACGTTCCGGTGTTGGGTGTCAGGTCGAGTGTGGCGCCGGTCGCCGAAATATTGCTACCGCTGCCCGAGGCACGTAATCCGATTTGTCCATTGGCGACGGCACCCACGGCGGTGTTCGTGGCTGTGCTCGCATTGAAACTAATGGCGGCCCCTTGCAGTGCCAGGGCGCCTATTGTGTTAGCGGCTGCCAGGTTGACCGTGATGCCATCACCAATAATCTGCCCCGAGGCGCCGCTACCGTTCAGGCCGATCGGGTTGACGGCGTTAGCCGTCACGGTGGTGCCGGCCGGCACCGTGCAGTTTGTATTGGTGGCCACTGCCGGCGAAGGGCAATCCACGGCCCACACCGGCGACTCCATCCCGGTAAGCAGCGCCACCGTGGCTGCGATCTGCAGCCGCAAGCGCCACTCGGGACTCCCCCCCAGTTCCGCGACTTTCGACAGTAAAGTGTGGGAATGTAAGGCGCTACCGGGCATTGCCTTTGGGGATTTGGTGAACGAACCGGACGTGCTCAGGTGCTGTGTCATAACATCACTCCCGCTGCGAATCCTCGAAAAAACTGACGAGATTCCCCTCAGAAGCGTCCTTTCACCCGGGATTTACGCGCGAGTCGGATGGCGTACAGGTCACACGCTTGAGACTGCATGGGATAAGCCTGGTATTAGGTGTAGTCCGAATTGAGACTTTTGCGTCTGTTTTTCTCCAATTGGAGACCAAAGCGTTCGAACCCTTTGGTCCTGTTCTTCGACGACATTTCTGTGCTTACGGTTGAAAGGCGAGCGCGCACAGCAGTCTTGCGCAAAACCTCCACTGGAGGCCGCGTGCTTTGGTTTGTATATCCACAATAACGCGGATATTTTGCCACCTTCAAAAAGTAAAATATCAGCGCTAAAACAATAGGTTAGATCATTGATCGTGGGTTGCTGGTGCAGCAGGGCGGAATGAATATCCTCGTATTGTCGGGCTGCGACGCGCTGGTGGCACCGCCACCTCGAACGTGTCGCTGTCAACCAGCGACCTCCGGGTTACTGAACATTCTCGCGCAACAGGGCTTGGGCGAAGCAGATATTCACGCGATGGTGCTGCCCCATCTGCATGCACGGTTTTCCAGGGAGTTGTTGGAGCGGGTGAGGGAAGGGGAGCTGCCTCGTTTGCTCTTCCCAAACGCTCACTACATCACCGGCGAACGTCATAGGATCCGCGCGCGTCAGCCCCATCCACGTGATCGCGACTTGTTCATTTCGCCACTCATTCGCCGTCTGGAGCACAGCGGTCGCCTGTGTCTTATAGACAGCAATAGTTGTGAGCTACTAGGCGATGGTTGGCATTTTCATTTCAGTGATGGCTACACACCGGGGCAACTGTTGCCGGAAATTGCGAACTCGACCTGGGTGCACTTGGGTTTGAGGGTGTCGATCCTGCTGCAACGGGGCGTCCGGCCTAGCATCCCGCGGTCTTGCTGAAGATCTATATTTACGGCTATCTCAAGCGGATTCAGTCCAGCCGCCGGCTAGAGCGCGAGGCCGAGCGCAACGTCGAGTTGATGTGGCTGACGGGGCGTTTGGCCCCGGACTTCAAAACCATTGCCGACTTTCGCAAGGACAACGGCAAAGCCATTCGCAGCGTCTGCCGCCAGTTCGTAGTGCTTTGCCGGAACCTCAATCTCTTCTCTCAATCGATCATAGCCATCGACGGCAGCAAATTCAAAGCCGTCAACAACCGCGACCGTAACTTCACGGGCAAAGTGAAGGCGCGCATCCAACAGATCGAGCAGAGCATTGACCGTTATCTTGCGGCGATGGATTCGGCGAATCGGGCAACTGAAAGAAAAAATCGAAACGCTGAAACAACAGATGCAGAAACTCGAGGACATCGAGGCGCAGCTCCACGACAGTCCAGACCAGCAGATCTCGCTTACCGATCCAGATGTACGCTCAATGGCCACGAGCGGCCGAGGCACCGGCACGGTTGGCTACAACGTCCAAACAGCTGTCGACGACAAACACCATCTGATCATTGCCCATGAGGTGACCAACGTTGGCAATGACCGTGGGCAACTGAGCAATATGGCGAACCAGGCGCGTGAAGAGATCGAGGCTGAATCGCTGATGGTGGTGGCCGACCGAGGCTACTACAAAGGTCTGGAAATCCATGCCTGCGAGCAGGCTGGCATCACCACCTTCGTACCGAAACCTCTCACGTCTGGTAGCAAAGCCGAAGGCCGATTTGGTAAGCAGTATTTCATCTATCTTATTGCGTCGGAAGAGTATCGATGCCCTGCGGGGCAGTTACTGACCAGGCGGCATTCGTCGGTGGAAGACGGCATGTTATTGCATTGTTACTACTACTCGGGCTGCCAGTCCTGCGCAATGCACAAGCAATGTACGACGGGTAAGGAGCGCCGTGTGAAGCGCTGGGAACATGAGGCTGTACTCGATGCCATGCAGCTTCGGCTGGAACATGATCCCGGGAAAATGAGAGTCCGCCGGCAGACCGTCGAACATCCTTTTGGAACGCTCATATATTAGATGGGAGCCACCCATTTCCTGACCAAAATACTTCCGCGGGTAAGCACCGAAATGAACCTTCATGTGCTCGCCTACAACCTCAAACGAATGATGAGCATCTTCGGCATAGCAGGACTGTTTGAGGCGATCAGGGCGTAAATCCAGCCGCTTGCTCGCCCGTGAGTGGCTATTTGGTCGCGCGACGGCCGTCCGGTGGCTGTGGTCGAGGCTTGAGACCGGATCGTCGAAAACGATTCCGGAAGTCGATCCCGACTGGTGAAGCTCAGCGAAGAAGTAGGCGAGCGCACACATACGCTGCTCTGCCTCGCTCAGCACTTGGTGTGGGGCAAGCTGGCATTCCAACAGCTGAATTCCCAGGCGAACTGCCCCGACCTCACCGGCTGAGCTGACTCCGGCTTCAACGTGCCTAAGTTCCAGCCTAGTGAGCTCCTCGTTCATGCGTCCCGCCAGAGCCTCGCTGATGTAAGTCCGAGTCAGTTGGCCAGCCAGCACGCTAATCGGCCGTGTGGCTGCAATGTCATTTAGGCAATTCTGGAGCCGAGCCCTGTGGGCCAGGTTTGTTGGCGCTGATGCGATTTTAACCCAAGCTACTGATTTTGACTGACCCATATGCTGCCTCCAAACCCACCCGATAGGCCATCATTTGTTGAGTATTCGGGTGGGTCAATGAATTCCGGTAGCCTGGTTCAAAATCGCATCAGCGCCAACAAGCTAAGGGTCTCAGCCATGGCCAGCACTTCAGATAACTCGCAGCTTTCTCCCTGAATAGATGCAAACCAAAGTGCGCTTTTGACGACTTCAACACATCGAGTATCACCTTTAACTCAGGAACCGGCCTGTGCCCAACGTTAGTCTGGAAGGCATACGTCGGAAAAAGGTGGAACCGCCATATTCAGTTGCGCAGAACTTGCACCTTTAAAATCGGCCGCAAATCCAGACGCGCGGGCTGCTTTCAAGACGCTGGACTCTGAGTAAACCAGCTGGGGATTTAGGCTGTGCACCGGGGTAGGGCAGAGTTCATGGAAATGGCGATGTATTGCGCTTCGGCTCCAGGACAATCGCGCCATCTACCACCTCAATGGTCTACTTGTCCCCAAGGGCTAAACCTAATTTCGCAAGCAGTTCTGGCGGCAGATCTACGATGACGTCGCCAGTTCCATCCGCGGCTTCGTGGCATTTGACTGTCCAGCGTTCGCTTTCGCTCATAAACGTTTGACTCTCATTCCATCGTTGGAGACGTTTCATTATGCTCGTGCTGAGTTGTACTTGGACGAATATTACCCGCTGGTCATCGACGGTCGCTGCCTGTCGCGAAAGGGCCAAAGCAAATGCCGAATCAAGAGGGTGCCCTATGTTTGCTGAAGTTCTGCGCGAGAATGCCTATTGTGCCTACCGGGTGCGGCTGGAAGCACTTCTCCACATCCCCACGGACGCTTCAGATCAAGCCATCCACGAACTGATCGAGGCGGGTTTCTCGGCTGACAGTGTCAAAGCCCTTTGCGAACTTGGCGCAATAAGCCCGTTAGAGCGCGACCAAATCATTCCGTTTAAGGCTCTCAAAACGAAGTTGGCGCGCGGCCAACGATTGACGGTGGAGGAGAGCGATCGCCTGTTCCGTGTTGCACACATCATGGCTATGGCCCAGACGCTCTTCGAGGACGACGAAAAGGCCAAGCACTGGCTCACCAAGTCCAAATATCGCTTTTCGGGCAAAAGCCCTATTGAGATGCTTTCCACCACCCAGGGCACCCGCCTGATTGAGGAGATGCTGATTCAGACAGCAGAAGGGTTTGCATTTTGATTCTGTGCCGCATCGGTACTTTTGTAGATATCACAGGCCGCGGGGGAAGGGCTGGTCCACACCCACAATCGGGGTATGTCACCGGAAAACCACTCGTTTACCGAGCCTGTATGCGATCGGGACCATGCTAGAGATTTCCGTATACCCCGAGTACTGAATAGGGCACTTCCCCCAAAACACTCAATTTACTCAGGGAGCTCGAGGTTACTTGACGCAGCACAAGACGCCAGATAACGCTCAGCAGCAGTTGACTTCATTGGAGCTTAGCTAAGGGTTTCGGTCCTTATTGACCTCACGCCGAATTCGTTCAAACAGCGAGTCTAAATCTGTATCCGGATCGAGGAGCAAAAAGCTCTCAAGGAGGAGAGTGAGTGGATGCACCCCCATTCTGTCGGCCAGCTCCGATGCCTTTTCCAATGTAACGTTCTTAAGGCCGCGCTCAAGCGTACTGAGATATGTCCTGCTACTGACGATTCCAAAGTCTTCTTGGGTCAAGCCCCGGCGAAGCCGTGTGTTACGTAACGCAATGGCGAACGCTTCCTTCAGTTCCATTTTGCATAATCCACAAAAGGAATGATGAAGCCTTTTTGAGCTCTATAGAGCTACAATCTATAGTGTTCATTTTGAGAGATATTTATGCCCGCACTTCAGATTAGCGCCCGTCAGTTATCTGCGACGAGTAATGAGCGCAGCCCTTCAACCATGCTGATGGTCGCGGTGGCGAACGTTGCGCGGCCGGAGCAGGGCATAGAGATAGTCAAATGCTTCACCGGCCAACAGCTGCTCGATCTGTTCAACGAAATGGATCGGCCTGATTCAGATAAGGCCATCGTTGGTGTCCTGCTGGCAATTCCTCCAAAACTTAACGGTTCCCCGCGTTGGGTCGCTGAGAATGTGCTTAATGTTGGCCGAGTCGAGCTAAGGTTGGCGGATGACGCTTGCTTGGATACATACGCCTACCGGCTTGCTTCAAAAGCTGTATTCAGAGACAACGCTAAGGTCGACCCAGCAGAAATCCTGGGCTGGAGATCACTCTATGAAACGTCCAATGCGGATGGTGACGTTGACCCAGAGCTTGTCGCCCATCAAACCTGGTTGTCTATCGTCATCACTCGAATGGTTAACGCAGTAAATCTACCTGATGAGGAGGATGCCCTTGAGTAGTTGTCGAATCTCTTTTGGTACCGTAGCTCAATCCCAACGGAGACCTTTTTGCAGATCAAACCGGGAGGAGGGCACGGATACTTCTGGCTTTCAAACTTATCGACCTCCACGCTAATCATCGCTGCCAGCGATAGGCCATGACGAGCGCGACGACGAAGCCCCCTTACCCAACAGTGTTCACGAGAGGCGGCCATGAATGGAAGACGTAAAGTCAAAACGTCTAAGTGGTTTTTAAAGGCTCAATTTGAGGCCGAAGCTCAGCACATGATGGCAAATAGATCTAATGAAGTAGCACATAGATTTCTTGATGCGCCTCGCAATTCGGAATAGAACATGAACCTACTGGGCGTCTTGCGGGCGGCTAGCATTACCGTAATCCTCAAGGTGACCGAAGCACCACACGCCTATTTTCGGCCCGTTACAAGTGGTCAGGTAATGCCCCCTGGATGCATAGACAAATCTGAATAGCCCAGCTGACAGCTAGGCCCTCATCAAGCATCCCAGTATTTCTTCCGATATTGAGAGCCCCATGTACAAATCAGATCTTCCGATGCTACTCACTCAGACTATCGAGGCCGTTATCCGCGCAGGGCAGCTACTTATTGCAGAATGGGCGAGGGTGAATGGACCACGAGGGAAGGGCGATAAGGCCATAGTAGACATAGAAATCGAACGCGTTTTACGCCAGCAACTTCTAGGACTTTTTGCTTGTGACTTCTGAGGTGAGGAAACCGGACACAGTCTCACGGGACATCCCAGGTGTTGGGTCGTCGATCCTAATGACGGCCATATCGGTCTTGGCCAAGTGACCAAAATGACCGCTTGTGTTGGAACACTGTGATCCACCGTTCCGCTGAATTCAGCCAACTGCCGCCTTTCTTTTACACAGATGGCGGAAGGGGTAGATGGTTATGATCGGCACGACAGCAAAGTTTTTTCTCATCACGCGTGCGTGGGATCGACAATGAAGGGTAGGCGCAAAGCGAAAACAACGAAATGGGCTATGAAGTTTCAATTCGAGACGGAGGCACAGCGGTTAATGACCGCTAGGTCCGAAAAAGCGACGAATCGTTTTCTTGATGTCGCCCTGCAATTGGGTTCATCGCACGAGCCGATAGTCAGGCTCGCTGGGGCGTCGGGAAATTCCCAACCGAGAAATCCTGACCTACCAGCGCTGCTTTCCCTAGTCATCAACGTAGTTTGCAAAGCTGGGCAACTTCTTGTAACAGAATGGGAACGAGCAGAGGGGCCAAGGGGGCAGGGGGACAAGGCGGTAGTCGATGTCGAAATTGAACAGGTTCTACGTCAGCGCCTACTCAAGCTTTTTTCCTGTGATTTCTGGGGGGAAGAAACTGGATATAGCCTCACCGGGCATCCATGGTGCTGGGTAGTTGATCCAAATGACGGTACAAGTGACTTTCTCAAGGGACTTAAAGGCTCTGCTATATCGGTTGGCTTGTTGCGTGACCATGTGCCCGTGTTGGGCGTGGTCTACGCGCCAGTCACCATCGAGGGCTCCACAGATTGCATTGCCTGGGCAGAAGGGAGGAGTGCATTAATACGTAATGGACAAGCAACCAATGCAACGCTTACCACCAAGGCGTTGTCACGGGAGGCCCAAGTGATGGTTAGTTCCTCCGCGGTCTACAAGCCAGAACTCAATGAGGAACTGTGTGCCCCCAGCCGCTTTGTGGCGATGCCTTCGATTGCATACAGGCTTGCGAAAGTCGCCGCTGGCGAGGGGGTTTGTGGAGTTTCACTTTACCCTGTCTCTGCACATGACGTGGTGGCCGGCCATGCCCTGTTAAGAGGTGCTGGAGGGGTTTTGCTTGATGAACGCGGTGAATCCATTCGCTATTCCACTGAAGCTAGTATGAAGACAGTCTCGCAGCGTTGCTTTGGTGGTTCCGAGTCAGCCTGCCGTACATTGCTTAACCGAGATTGGGATCGCATTTTCACCGCTGATTAATTTTTTGCCTGGGACGCTCTCCTCCAGAGAAAACCAAGTCTGTTGCGAGAACGACTACAAGCTGCCCAAAAACTATCCGGCTCGCATGGATATCGTTAATCGCTTCGCGCATTTAAGAGGTGCACCGGCAATGAGTACAACCGTCAGCAAGAGTCAGGCTCGTCGTCGCTTACGCCGACTCCTTGCGCTGGCCGGAAAAGGACACATTTTTGTCATCACCAAGAATGGCAAAGCGGCTTGTTTGCTCGTAAAGACCAAAGCAGATGAGGGGGGGGACCGCAAAAGAAAAGGTTCTTCACGGAATCCCGGGAAACACAGAAACAAGAACGCCGATTTGGTTGATGATGTTCGTGCGAGCAAACACATCTAACAAACCGGCGTTCTTATGCGCGATATTAATACTTTCCTTCCTTTTTGGGAGGGCTTTTCTGTCGTCACGATCAAACCTGATGGTGACACCCTTCAGATCGATCTGACACCCCACGCCACCCGATTCCCGTCCTGCGGTGGCTGCCAAAAGCCCTGTTCAACCACTCATGAGTATTGCGAGCGTACAGTTCGTGACTTGCTGATTCTCGGTCGCGCGGTGCGCCTCAGTGTGTTGCTCAGGCGGGTTGGCTGCCGCGACTGTGGCAAACGTATGGAAGCCGTCAGCTGGCTGGATCGTTATGCGCGCATGACGCGCCGCCTGGCCGATGCCGTCATTCAAGCCTGCGAGCGCCTTCCCACGCTGCACGTGGCTCAGATGTTCGGACTGCATTGGGACACCGTTCGACTGTTGGAGCGTCGAGCCTTGCAAGCGGCGTTGAGCGAGTTGCCAAAGGCGCAACCACGACGCCTGGTGATGGATGAATTCGCGCTATTCAAGGGACATCGCTACGTCAGTGTTGTGTTGGATGCCGATACGCGTCGAGTGCTTTGGATCGGCGAAGGCCGCAGCCGAGCGGCGGTCAGGCCCTTTTTTGAAGAGCTTGGGCCAGAGGGTTGCGCACGAATCGAAGCGGTGGCGATGGACATGAACACGGCGTTTGACCTGGAGGTGCGTCAGCACTGCCCAAAAGCGCGCGTGGTCTATGACCTCTTCCATGTGGTGGCCAAATATGGCCGAGAGGTCATTGATCGGGTCCGCGTCGACGAAGCTAACCGGCTACGTCATGACAAGCCGGCTCGCAAGGTCGTCAAGCAGGCGCGATGGCTGTTGCTGCGCAATCCGCAGAATCTGAAAACGCCTGAGCAACAGGTCCGTTTGGAGGATCTGCTGGCGGCCAACCGAGCGTTGATGACGGTCTACTTGATGAAGGCTGAGCTCAAAACGCTTTGGGCGCCGAGCACGGCCTGGGGCTGGCGATCAGCCTGGAAGCAATGGCTGCGCCATGCGCATGAAAGCGAAATACCGGCCTAAATCCTGTTTGCCAAACGATTGAAGGGTTACTGGCGGGGCATCGTAAGCCGGGTTCGCTGGCCGATGCATACGGGTCAGCTGGAAGGGATAAACAATCGAATAAAGGTCATCAAGCGGATGGCGTACGGTTACCGGGATAGCGAATTCTTTTTCATGAAGATCAAGAGCGTCTTTCCCGGTAATCCGTGAAGAACCAAAGAAAAGGGGTGATACCTTTATATGTTGGCAAGGACCCAATATGGAGGCCACCATAGAATTCGTCAATAAGCTCCTCGCCCCAACGTAATGGTGCCGCTTCTTGGCTTCGAGGTCTTTGCGCGACATGGCTGTCCATTCCGTTGTGTGCTGGGTCGCAAAGTCTCAGCCTGCCTGCGCTTACGTGGCGAGCGCCAGTGAGCTGATTAGCTTTAACCTCTGTCTTTGATTCCTAGCCCCTTAACAGACTTCGCACGTTTCTGATCGAGGGAGTTGTAATACGTGTTCTGCGTTGTCGACATACTTTCGTGGCGCAAGTCGGCTTGCAGATCTTTGATATCGCGAAACGGCGCGTCAAAGGTAGCCGCCGTGTGGCGAAGCCAGTGCAGGGATGCCGAACGAAGTTTGTCCATGTCCAGGTCACTTTGGCCTTCATCCTTCATGCGTTGAAGTGATCTGTCGAACACCAACTGAATCAGTGCACGAATGTGCCGATCCGAGAGACCGGCGCGGCCTCTGATCGTTCTAACAAGCGGCGTACTTTCTTTGTGAGACGGCAATGGGGGGAGCGAGAGGGTGATCCTGTACCTCTTCAAGTAATCTTCGATGTATTCGTCCCGCACACTGACTTTTGCGGCCTTATTGCCTTTACCCACGACGTTGAACCACCAATTTTCAGCGTCAAACTCGAACGAACCCATCGTCGGTTGCCAGTTGTCCCGACCGACGAGATCAGAGATTCGGAGATAAAGGGAGAAGAGGGTGGCCACAATGAATAACGTTCGCTCGTGCCTATGATCCTCGGCGGCCATGACTTCTGCGGTCTCGATTACGTAATTCCACTGGAGTGGAGTCAGCGCCTTACCCGAGCTGATCACAGTGTTGCGCTGCTTAAAGTTGGATTTTTGTTTGACTGACCGGATGGGATTGGCGTCAGCGGTCAGGCCTTCGTCGATGGCGCACTGAAAAAAACTGCCACAAACAGCAAACACCTGGCCCATCGAACCAGCAGACATTTTGTAGGCTGTCTCTTCTAAACCTTTACTGTTCTCCGCAGCGACCTTGCGAATTTGCTTATCGATTTTGACGTTAAAGGGTCGCCATTTGACGTTGATGATGTAGGTGTCAGTTTCAGCAGCCTTACGACCTCCCACCCGGGTAAATCTCGATTTGACGATAGGACCAATCCACTCAGGACGAGGCTGTAAGCAAAATTCCAGGAAACTCTCACAATCATGGCGTTTGAGTTCGAGCAGCGGCTTTTTGGCGATCAGAAGAGACCACAGCAGAAGACGTTCAACATGGGTGCGGTATGAATTGAACGTGGCTTCATTGTTTGAGTAGGATTTTAGAAATCCGCGAACCGCCAGGTAACCATCTTGAGCCTTCAACTCTGACGGAAAGGAGGACAGGAACTGAGTGACAAGAGGCAGTTCATCAGTCACGCGACTAAAATTCAGGTTTCGAAAACGGTTGTACGCTTCAAATAAAGGAACTGGAGTTGTGGCCATGTAAACACCGGACAAGAGACTGAACTACGTGCCTCGATGATAGGCAACGTTCGGCAGACCTGCAATAACCGAGTCTGCGCGTTATCGGTTATTACACATACGTAGAACCCTTCCTATCTATCCGTGGGTGATACCTGCCACCTCATCTTGGGCCGCAAGCAACACTTCATCTGCATCGGGAAAAATCACATTTTGGGGTCGACTGCCTCCGAGGTAACTGCTGGGAGAAGCAAACCAAAATGCGATTCCCCATCCTCCTTTTTTCGTTCTCAAAACATCCGAGTATCATCTTCAGTCCAGGCACCGGCCCGTGACTCTCGCCGGCCAGGAAGGCGTACATCGGAAACCGTGAACAGCCGCAATGCTGAATTGAAAAAATCTTTCCCTCCGTTTCCCAATCATCCAGATTCACAGGGGGCAGACCAAGCCGCTGAGCCGCTTGCTCCAGAGAGAGAAAGTCACCACTATCAAGGATGGCATTCTTCGCGAGATCGAGCATTTACTGCTCCCGAAAGGCGGTGTTCCGATGCGCTGGCATAGTAGGCTCCTGTTTAAAAACAGAGTCATGATCCACCATTGGACGTCGGACCGTAATTCCCAGCTCTCAAGGCATCTCCCTTTAAAGCTGTGTGTTGAGGGGGCGTGCAGTAATTCACCGGAAAAAACGCGCAAACCATCGTCATTTTTCTTATCGAATATTTCACCTGTGAAATTGGCTGTAAAGCCGTCCGCGTAAGGGCTAGAGAGAAATTAGTGTTCAGAAATGTGCATCTAGACAACCGAAAAAAACCATTAATTAACCGGAAAAATCGACCGGAATTAACCGGAATTACGTTAACAGCGTTGTGAATCTCACAATTTACAGCCCTCGTTTCCGGTTAATTCACGACAACGTGGAACGTGCTTTATATGAGAAAAGATATTTTTGAACAAATTCAACCACATAGATGAGGGAGGGGCTTTCCGGTTAATTAACGACACTGACAAGCGTTGATCATCTAGCTCAAACAATGAATACGTCTGACATAACACATGATTTAACATAATATACATTACACGTAACTAGATGTTACCAAGCTGGTCGACGGTACTGTGTCAGGCCTAGGTAAAAGTTCTCAGAAGTAATCATGTAAAAAAATGGGAAGTAATCGTGTAAATCGAGCCTTTCGCCTCACGTTCACGGATTTGCTTACAGGCCACTTGTCCGGCAATCATCAGCGCGCTGAAGGCTCTGGCGCAGCCTTTGTGACCGTCATTGTCCGTGATTTTACGTCATGAGCGGCGAATCCAGAAATGTCGCCCTTGATGAACGTGATTGCGCACCGTATGCGGATTCGCCTATTCGTTTGATTAAAGGAGCTTTTTGGGGACGAGTTCGCTCGTTTACGGCATTACTTACGCGGCAAGCCCATCCGAAAACACGTCGCTGTGTGAAATCTGAAGCGTTCAGCGTGGGTTGGTGCGCAGATTTCAAGGGCTGCCACACATGCAAAAGCGCCGCCGGATTTACTTGCAAATACTGACGGTTTGGCGGTGAACACCTTGCGTTTGAAGGCTTTCTAGCTTTCCTCCCGCCAAACACTCTGGAAACTCTCCTGAATCTGGCAGATTAAAAGCTCAGTAAAATGCCAATCCGGTACCGTTGTTAACCACAATTTTGACTTGTTAACTACGGTGGTTAACAAGTCAAAAAACAAGTTAACAGAGTAATTCTGACCCTGCGTGTTCGCCTTGATTTGCCTGGCGCGCCTGGTGTTCCAACGCTCTGTAATACTGTTCGAACTCCGGGATTTGCCGCTTGGTACGGATACACTTATCGTCAGTCGTAACTTCCAGTTTTTGGCAACCCGCGAGATAAGGGGACTACATCAAAGCGCCCTGACACCACTGTCTGACGAGAGATATGTGCTATTGAAAGTGGTCTATCGCCTATGGCAACGTAACGACCTTTACGTGACATCATTTACTAGCTCAACTAAACGGCTATTTAGTTGAGTTAAGTTCAGTGTGATATTAACCGTACTTGACTGTTGGTTAGATGAAACAGCAGTGCCCTCTTCTTTTTCCTTGTAATAGCGTCCACTACGTGGGCCGCTTTACGCACAATGCTACTGTTTTGAGGGTTACGATTTTAACACGCGCTTCGCGCTTCGCCGATTATGTCGGTAAAGCACCCTCCTTCCAATACTTTGAGCACCGAGCGGTAAACGCCCACTGGTGTGGTTGACATAAACTGGAATGCCGGAAATCAGTCAACCTTGAATTCTTTCATGGCGCACGTTGAAAACTTTCTTACTGGGTGTCGTCACTTAAAAATCAAAAAATTCATCTTAAAAAATATTCTCGAGAGTTCATGGACCTAGAAAGTCACGAAAATGATTCTTCGTGGCTTTAGCACATGAAGTAATCGGGGCTGCCCCACTCAGTACATTGGACTTAACTCATGCACTCCATCGATGAGTTCCATTTGACATTTTAGCTCTTCGCGGCCTCGCGTGAGCATGCCTGCCGTCGGAGCTCGCAGATCTCGGAAGAAATCGCATGAAATTGTCTTGGATTCGCGTGATCGTGCGCTGTATGTTTTTTGATAAGGCGTACTCTGATTTCATTATGATGATCCTCTGTAAGCCGACCCGATCTTTTTCGCTAATCCAAACACCTAGTAATGTCTCCCCTACCCTTACCTTGGGAAAGGTTAGGTGCTTCGTGTGGCAAGAGCCACACGAAGCGTGGACATTGAGTCGAAGTTCGTCAAAGATGCTTATTTGACGAATGGTATCAACTGCTCCAGAGCATTGGCCACAAGTAACGGCTGATCATAAAGGAAGTAATGGATTCCAATTCACACTTCAAGCCTAACAACTGTGGACCCTGCATAAGCTCTCTTAATACCGCTCTTCACAAGAACTGTTGGGCGAGCTTGGTGGAGAATGCAATGGGCAGTTGTAGCCGCTTAACTCATCGCAAGCAGTCTCGCCCATAGTATGCTCAAGCGGTACACAACGAGTCACGTCACCTGCATTAACTTCGCAAACGCCTGCAAATGGTGGTCGTCATCGCCAAACTGACGGCCCATCATTAACAGATGCTTGGCATGGTGCGACAGCACGTATTCCCAAGTCAGGCCGATTCCACCGTGCAACTGAATACCTTGGTCGGCGACAAAGCGGGCGGCGCGGCAGACAATGAACTTGGCGGCCGCGAGGATGCGGCTGCGCTCGTGACTGCCTTCCTGATCGGCCACACAGGCCGCGAGCAGTGTCATGGAGGTGGCCTGGTCCAGTTCCATGCGCATGTCCACTATGCGGTGTTGCAACACCTGGAACTTGCCGATGGGCTGGCCAAATTGCTGGCGGGTTTTCAGGTAGTCGAGGGTCAAGGCGCACACGGCTTCCATGCTGCCCACGGCTTCAGCGCATTGCGCCGCGATGCAGCGGCCCTGCTGGTAACGAAGCGCTGGCAGGGCCTGCCCCACTGAGCCCAGGACCGCGTCGCACTTGACGAACACTTCATCGAGGTACAGCTCACAGGCCTTGCGTCCGTCCATGGTTGCGAACGTACGGCGGCGCACGCCGCTGTGCTGTGGATCGACCAGAAACAGGCTGATGCCCTGCTCGTCACGCGAGCCATAACCAGTACGCGCCGAGACCAGAATCAGCCCGGCGCTCTGGCCACCGACGACCACCGACTTGCGACCGTTGAGCTTCCAGCCTCCCGCTACCGCTATGGCAGTGGTCTGCACGTCGTGCAACTGGTAATGACTCTGAGGCTCATCCACGGCGACCGCCATCTGCAAACGGGCGCTGCCCAGTTGCGCAAGCAGGGTTTGCTTCTGTGCTTCGGTGCCCAATTGACTGATCAGGCCACCGGCGAAAATCACCGAATGCAGATAGGGTTCCAGGCACAGGCCACGGCCCAGTTCGGTCATGACCAGCATGTTCTCCACGCCACTGCCACCAAACCCGCCGTACGCCTCGGCGAAGGGCACGGCGCAAAGGCCCAGGTCTCCCAGTTGCTGCATGAACTCGCGGCTGAAACCGGGCTCGCTCTGGCTGAATGCTTCGCGCTGTTCGAAACCGTAGATATCACGCACCAACCTGGCGGCAGTGTCTTGCAGCATCAGCTGCTCTTCTGTCAGTTTGAAATCCATGGTCGACCCCTTACAGTTCAAGAATCATTTTGGCGATGATGTTCTTCTGGATCTCGTTGGCCCCGCCGTAGATCGAGGCCTTGCGCGCATCCAGATACTGATAGGTGGCCGCGCTGCTGTAGTCGGTGTATAGCAACGCCTCGTTGCCGTAACCCAGCTCGTCCTCGATGAACGGCAAGGCGTACGGGCCCACGGCTTTGCTGATCAACCAGGTGATCGCCTGACGAATTTCGGTGCCCTTGATCTTCAGGAACGAGCTCTCCGCGCCCGGTACGCCGCCATCGCGAACCGCCGCCAGGGTACGCAGGCTGCTCATTTCAGCGGCCATCAACTGCATCTCGACTTCGGCGATCTGTGCCCGGAACAGCGGATCGTCGATCAATGGCCGACCGTCGCGAACTTCCTGACTGGCGATGCGTTTGAGACGACCGAGCAGCGCCTTGTTCTGTGCGATCCCACCGATGCTGGTGCGCTCGTGAGTCAGCAAATACTTGGCGCAGGTCCACCCCTTGTTTTCCTCGCCGACCAGGTTGGCCACCGGCACCCGCACGTTGTCGAAGAACACTTCGTTGACTTCATGCTCGCCGTCGAGGGTGATGATCGGGCGCACGGTGATGCCTGGGGTCTTCATGTCCAGCAGCAGAAAGGAAATACCGCGCTGCTGCCGGGCATCCGGGTCGGTACGTACCAGACAGAACATCCAGTCGGCATAGTGCGCGTAGGTGGTCCAGGTCTTCTGTCCGTTGACCACATAGTGATCGCCCTCGCGTACGGCGCGGGTTTTCAATGACGACAAATCGGAGCCCGCGCCCGGTTCGGAGTAACCCTGGCACCACCAGTCTTCGCAGGTGAGGATGCGCGGTAGAAATCTTGCTTTCTGCTCGGCCGTGCCGAACTTGATGATGACCGGGGCGACCATCTTCAGCCCAAACGACACCACCTTCGGCGCTCCGGCGGCGAAGCACTCTTCATCGAAAATGTGCTTTTGCACGTCGCTCCAGCCCGTGCCACCGTATTCCACCGGCCAGCCAGGGGCCAGCCAGCCTTGGCGGTTGAGTGTCTGCATCCATTGCACTTGATGCTCTTTACTCAAGCGTTTGCCCTGGGAAATGCGCTTGGCGAATTCGGTTGGCAGGTGGTCGCGCAACCAGGCTCGGACGTCTTCGCGATAAGCGCGCTCGTCCGCTGTGAAATCAATATCCATCAATGAACTCCAAAAACCCTTGGTCAGGCACTTATTCGAATGCTGCGAAAAACCCCGCAGGAGCGTGATGGCTCCCACAGGGGTCAGAGGCAATTCAAAGGTTTCATTCGTCGAAAATGATCACCGAGCGCGCCAGCTCGCCACGACGCAGCTCATCGAACGCATCGTTGATCTGTTCCAGCTTGATGCGCTGGGAAATCATTTCGTCGAGCTTGAGCTTGCCGGCCATGTAGAAGTCCACCAGGCGCGGCATGTCCACCGGGAAGCGGTTGGAGCCCATCAACGAGCCCTGGATACGGCGTTCGTGCAGCAGTTGCAGCGGGTCCAGCTCGATTTTCAGGCCGGGCTTGAGCATGCCGATCACGGTGGCGGTGCCGCCGCGCGCCAACATGGCGAACGCTTGCTCGGCGGTCTGCTTGAGGCCGATGCATTCGAAGGCGTGGTGCACACCGCCACGGGTCAGTTCCATCACTTGTTTGGCGGCATCGCCATCCTTGCCATTGATCAGGTCGGTGGCGCCGAACTGCCTGGCCAATTCCAGTTTGGAATCGAGCATGTCGATGGCGATGATCCGCCCTGCCCCGGCCAGTGCTGCGCCGTTGATGGCCGCCAGTCCGATACCGCCGCAGCCAATCACCGCCACGGTTTCGCCCGGACGCACCTTGGCGGTGTTGAATACCGCACCGGTGCCGGTCGTCACAGCGCAACCGAGCAGCGCCGCGCGGTCCAGCGGCATATCGCGACGAATCGCGACACAGGCGTTTTCGTGCACCAGCATCTGTTCGGCAAAGCCCGACAGGTTGACGAACTGAGGGATCGGCTTTTGCACGTAGGTCAGGCGCGATTCTTCGTCCTTGCCTCGCTTGGTTTCCGGCGACACGCAGCGCGCCAGATGGCCGGTCACGCAGTGATCGCAGTGGCCGCAGAACACCGTCAGGCAGGTGACCACATGATCGCCCGGCTTGACCGATCGCACTTCGGAACCGACCTGCTCGACCACACCGGCCGCTTCATGGCCCAGTACCAACGGCCCTGGATACGGGAACGAACCATCGATGACATGCAGGTCCGAATGGCAGACACCGACCGCTTTGGTGCGGATCAGCACTTCACGGGGGCCGGGTTTGCTGATGCCCACTTCTTCAATGACCAGCGGGGCTCCAACCTGGTGGAATACAGCAGCTTTCATGGCAGTTCTCTCAAGAATGAATGGGGGTTCAGGCCGGATTGGGCTCGTTGCGCAGCACAGCTTTGGCGTGGCTGAAGGTGCGGAAGCCATCGATGCCGTGATAGGCACCCATGCCGCTCTGGCCGACGCCGCCGAACGGCAGGCCTTCGGTGCTGGCATGGCTCAACACACCGTTGAGGGTTACGCCGCCAGAACAGGTGCGGGTCAGCACCTGGGCTTCTTCCGCTGCGTCTTTGCCGAAGTAATACAGGGCCAGCGGACGCGGCCGCGCGTTGATTTGGGCAATCACCTCGGCGATGGTGTCGTAAGGTTTGATCGGCAGCAGCGGGCCGAAAATCTCGTTCTGCATCACTTGCAGTTCGTTGCCAGGGTCGCGCAGCAGGGTCGGCACGATCTTGTTGAGCTTGCTGTCGCTGAAATCTTCTGCGGCCGCGTTCAATTCGATCAGCTCGACTCCGGCCTCGCGTGCTTCGCTCAGGTAGCCCAGCAAGCGTTCGTAATGACGGCTGTTAATGATCGAGGTGTAGTCAGGATTGTCCTTGAGGGTCGGCAGGAAGCCGGCGACCACCGCTTTGGCGATGGCGATGAAGGTATCGACCGACTCCCGCGGCACGAACACGTAGTCCGGCGCGACGCACAGTTGGCCGGCGTTGAGCAGCTTGCCGACGACGGTCTTCGCCACCGCATCCTTGAAGTCCGCGGTGCGGGAAATGATGGTCGGCGACTTGCCGCCCAGTTCCAGGGTCACCGGCACCAGGTTTTCCGCCGCCGCGCGCAACACGTGCTTGCCGATGCTGGTAGCGCCCGTGAACAGCAGATGATCGAACGGCTGGCCGCAAAACGCCTGCCCGACGTCCGCACCGCCCAGCACCACCGCCACTTCGTCTTCGGCGTAGACCGAGCGGATCAGCCGCGCGATCAGGGCCGAGGTATGCGGGGTGAATTCCGAGGGTTTAATCATCACCCGGTTGCCGGCGGCCAAGGCGCCGGCGAGGCCGCTGAACACCATGTAGCCGGGGACGTTCCAGGCCGTCACGATACCGACCACACCGAGCGGCTGGTACTGAACCCAGGCTTCACCAGCCCTGGCCTGACGTTTTTCCGGGCGCATCCACTCGACCAGTTCGGCCTTGGTCTGCTTGAGGGTGGCCAGTGGCGAGAGCACTTCACTGCCCTTGGAGAACCCCGGGCTGCGATGGCCGAAGTCCGCCGTCAGGGCGTCGATGATTTCCTGTTCGTGGTTGACCAGCAGGCTGATCGCCCGATCGAGCAGCTCACCGCGTTGCTCGGCGGTCCAGGGCTCATTGGCCAGGAAGGCCGCCCGCTGTTTTTCCAGAACCGTGCGGATGTCCGTGCTCGTCCAACTCTCGATGGCGCTCATCTATACCTCTCTTGTTGTTATCTGGACGCCACCGCGATTGCGCAGCTTTGCGTCGGGGTTGTCTGCATGGTTGATCATCGGTCGCGCCGCGCCGCCACCCGGATCAGGTGGGTGGCGTTTTCAGCCGATCGGTTCACGCCAGGATGCCCATCGCCTTGGCACTGTTGATGGCCTGGGTTCGACGGCAGGCGCCGAGCTTGACGTTGATATTCTTGGCGTGGGTCTTGACGGTATTGACCGAAATGAACAGGCGATGGCCGACTTCGCGCACCGACAGGCCTTCGGCCAGCAACTTGAGTACCGACACTTCGCGGGGCGTCAGGCCGTCCTGGTAATCCGGCACGCCGCTGACATGCGTCACCGGGGATTTGTCGCTGTCGGCCTCGAATTCCCGGGACAGGTTGCGGGCTTTTTGCAGGGCGATCGGACGCTGGTAACACGCTCGGTCGATCTTGCCCCAGTGCATGCGCCGCTCGGCTTCGTGCAGCAGCAGATGCGCCTGCTCAACCTCATCCTTGCGCGAAGCCATCTCGGACAACAGCAAATAGGCGTTGAGCACGAACGGCGCACAGCAGTCGCGTACTTGGAAAAGCCCGTCTTGCACCACTTGCCGGGCTTCTTCGAGGTGACCTTGCTGCAACAGCAACTCGCCTTGCAGGAACATCAGGCGACCGAGCAGTGGATAAGGTTGGGTCCGGCTGCCCGTCAGTTGCGCAAGTTCGGTGCGCAACAGCGATTGGGCCAATCCCGACTGTCCTTGAAGCAGCATCAAACGCACCCGATCAGTGTTCACCAGCACCTCGGCCTCCCGACTGCCCTGGCGCCGCGCCAGCTCCAGGGAATGCTCCAGTAACACCTGGGCTTCGTTCAGCTCGCCGGTGTTCATGGCGATGCGCGCCAGGGTGCAGTGGCACAGCAGCACCGACAGCCAGTCTTGTGCGGTGAGGTAACGCAGGGCGGCATGGCAATGCAGGCGCGCCTGTTCGGCGTGGCCGCGCAACGCCTGCAAAGTCCCATACAACGCCTGCCAGTTCGCCAACAAACGCTGACTGCGGTGGGGATCGGGCAGTGGCAGGAAATGCCCGAGGCGTTGCAGGCATTCCTCGGCTTCATCCAGGCGGCCACTGAACAGCAACGCCTTGGCGCACAAATAGATCAACCGCGAACTGCTCTGGAGCAATTGCGGTTCGATGCGTTGGCGCCAGTCCATGAAGCGGTCCAGATGGCGCTCACTCAGGATCCAGCTCAGCCACAACCGCTCCATGTAGTTTGCGGCCACCTCTGGCTGATCGGCACTGAGTGCCTGCTCGACCGCATCGTCGACTTGTCCCAGAACACTGAGCAACTGGCAGGCGCGCAAGCGCAGGCGATTCAACGGCGCGCCACTCAACCGCTGTTGCAGCGACTGCGCCACGGCGGGCAACAAGCGAAACCAGCCGGGCTGATGGTCGATCGGAACGAGAAACGCCTGGGCGTCGAGCAGGCTCTTAAACACCCGGGCGCCCTGCTGCTCTTCCCAGAGCTGTTCGCAGAGGTCGACGCTGGTCTTGGACAAATGGGCCAGGCCGAAGAGGACCTCACACTGTTCTTCGCTCAGGCGCGACAGCAGCTCACGCTCAAGGTAGGGGCCGAGCAATGCCGTGGGCAGCAGACGAACCCCGGCGCACCAGCCGGCCGTTTGATGCCACAGGGTTTCCCGCGAGGCGGTATCGGCGGTCGGCGCTAGCCGATTGAGCAGCGACTCGAATTCATCAGGGCGCAGGGCCAGTTGACTGGCATCGAGCTCCAGCAATTCGCCTCTGAGCATCAGCTGCGGCAGGTTCCATTCGGGGCGCTGGCGGCAGGTGACCAGAACTTGCAATTGCGGGTTGTCGAGGGACAGGAGCTGGTCGAACCAGTGGTTCAGATCCGTTGGCATTTGCGACGGCAGATCATCGAAGACCAATCGAAGTGGCGAGATCGCTGATAATCTATTGCCTGAAAGGGACTCTTCGCTGGCAAGGCAGCTCCTACAGGTGTCCGCGAGGCCTTGTAGGAGCTGGCTTGCCAGCGAAGGCGATGGATCAGTCGCCACCCACCCCAGAGCATCAGCGAGCTTCAAGCCCAAGGATTCCAACGTCTGCGCTTGTCCGCCAAGACTCAACCAGACCACCCGCCCGGGCGCAGCCACGTCGCGCAAATACTCGCGCAACAACGCTGTTTTTCCATAACCGGCAGGGGCGCAAAGCAGTTGCAAGCGGCGCTGCTCGCGCTTGAGTACGTCGCACAAATGCGGCCGTGGCACAAACATGGCGGACCTCGCTGATGGTGTGTGGATGCCATCATTGGGCAAGACCGTCGCAAGCGCGCCACCCGCATCAGGTGGTAGCCGACGGAACGCACAACGCCCTGCGAACAGGGCGTTGGGTCAAGCGAGGACATAGACTCAGCGGATGCCGGCGTTACGCAGCGCCGATGGCGTGAAGTCGGTCATCTTCGCAGTCATGCCATAGGTGGTCGCATGCTTGGACTGGTTGGTCATCGCCAGCACGTTGTAGCGACCGGCGATCAAGTCGTAGATGCCGAGCATGGCGAAGTTGGAGGCGCCGCGCTCGTAGTCGTTGAGCGCATAACCTTCCGCGACCCGCCACAGCTGGCCACGGCCATCGTAGTGATCGACTTCGGCCAGCTGCCAGGTGTCTTCGTCGAAGTACATGTCACGCTTGGCATACACATGACGCTCGCCCGGCTTCAAGGTTGCCTCCACGTGCCACACGCGGTGCAATTCATAACGGGTCAGGTCCTGGTTGATATGCCCCGGCTTGATGATGTCGTCGTACTTGAGCTTCGGCGATTGCAACCGATAGTTGTTGTACGGGATCAACAGCTCCTTTTTGCCGACCAGTTTCCAGTCATAGCGATCTGGCGCGCCGTTCATCATGTCGGTGTTGTCGGCGGTCCGCATGCCGTCGGAACCGTTGCCCGGGCCGTCGTAGGCCACTTGCGGTGCACGGCGTACGCGGCGTTGACCGGCGTTGTAGACCCACGCCAGGCGCGGCTCCTTGACCTGATCGATGGTCTCGTGGATCAGGATCACACTGCCGGCCATGCGCGAAGGCGCGGTGATTTCCTGTTTGTAGTAGTACAGAACGTTGTCGCCCTGCCCGGCCTCGACGCCTTCCATCAGTTGCGGGAACGCCAGCTTGTCGTCGTACTCGACGATGGAGTACGAACCGTTGGTCTGCGGTGCAGCCTGGGCGGCCTGGCGCTCCATGTTGCCGCCGCGATAACGGTTGGTGTGGTTCCAGTAAACCTCGACGCCGTTCTTCGGAATCGGGAACGGGTAGTAGCGTGTTTGCGCGAAGTTCAGCAGGCCATTGCCGTCAGGGGTCAGTTCGGTGGTCACCGCACTTTTCTTGGCGATGTCATAGATATTCTGTGGCGAAGCCGCCGTGCGCTGGGTCTTGTACACCGGGATCTTGTAGCTGTCCGGGTAGCGTTTGAACATCGCCAGCTGGCCCGGTGTCAGCTTGTCCTTGTACTGTTCGGCATTGGCCGCGGTGATCACGACCTGTGGCTTCTCGCCGGCGAACGGATCGCCCAGGAAGCCATTGTCGAGCGGTGCCGCACCGGGCTTCAGACCACCGGTCCAGGCGGGAATGCTGCCGTTGGCATTGCCTTCTTTCTGAGCGCCCAGGGGCGTCAGCGTAGTGCCCAACTGAGCAGCCTCCTGGGGAGTGACGGCGGCCATGACGCTACTGGCCAGCAACGACAGGCTCAGTGCGCCAGCGCGCAGAATAATACGTGCGTTCATGTTCAGGATCCTCTGGCAACGTTGCATCAGAAATTCACGCCGAAGCTGAGCGCGACGTAGTCGCGGTCGACGTTGGTGTTGAAATCGCCACCGAAGTAATTGGTGTAACTCAGGCTGGCGGTGTAGGTATTCTGGTAATCGGCGTCGACACCCAGGCTGACGGCTTTTGAGCCTTCATCGAAGTTCGGGCCATAACCCTCGACGTCATGGGACCAGGCGATGTTGGGCGACAGGTTGATGCCGGCGAACACGTTCTGGTAATCCAGCTTGCCGCGCAGGCGATAGCCCCAGCTGTTACTGGTGTAGAAACCATCGTCGTTGCATTCCTGCGCCGGGTTGCTCGCCGTCGGCGTGCCCGGGGCGGTACCGCGACAGGTGGCTGCACCGGCAACACCCGGCAATTCACCGGAGCCAAACGCAGGGCTGCGACCGAAGCGCAGGTCCGAGCCATCTGTCTTGCCCAGGCCACTGATGTGGTTGTAACCGACTTCGCCCACCAGCGTCAGGCGGCTGGCGCCGAGCACCTGATCGAAGAACTGGGTGGCGGTCACTTGCGCCTGGGTCACCGGCATACGTTTGTAGCCATTGACCTCGGCGCCCAGGTTGCGCCCGGCGAAGCCGGTGGTGATCAGCGGTGAGGTCGCGCCGAAGGTCGCGGCGGACAACAGGTCAGCCGTGTTCAACTGCAGCGGCATGTTCGGTCGGTAACTGACTTCGCCACCCAGTGCCACGCCTTCGACGTTGGTCTGGAAGCTCAGGCCGTACAGGCGAATGTCTTCCGGATAATCGATGAAGTAACGGGCACTTCGCGCCGAGGCCAAGCCACCGGCCGGGTTGCTCATCTGGGTGATGCTCAGGTAGGGGTTGCGGCTGTGATAGTTCATCGCGTAGGCGCCGAACTCAGTGTCGTTGGCCTCCGGCACATACCAGCGCAAAGCCAGGCCATATTGTCCGCTGTTGCGTGCATCGTTGTCGTTCAGGCGCGGGATGAATGCGTCATCGGTACCGGCTGCGATGGCGGCCAGACTGCCTGTGTTTTTCGCTGCACCGGGCGGCAGGTCCTGACCGGCGATCACCAGACGGTCATCACAACCTTGTGCCACACCATCGCTGCCGAAGAACGTGCCACAGTTGTCGACGACCGATTTATCCCACTGCAGCTGATAAAAACCTTCCGCCGTGATGTTGTCCGCCAGGCCCTGGGACACATAGAGCAAGTTGACCGGAATCAGGCCTTCCTTCACTTCCGCGCCAGGACGACGTAAGGCGGCGACGTCGACCGGGTTGATGCTGTTGATCGAGTTGCCGATGAACGTACTCTCGCCCCAGCTCACCACTTGCTTGCCTAGGCGCACGTTGCCGACCTGATCGCCGATGGTGTAGTTGTGGTACACGAAGCTATCGAGGAACATCGCCCCGGACGATCTCGCCGCGCGATCACGACCGCTGTCATTGATGTCGTAGAACGGACGGCTCTCGTCCATCAACTCGAAGTCATACCAATACTTGCCGCGCACGAAGGCACCACTGTCGCCGTATTTGAGCTCCAGGTCATGCACACCCTTGAAGATCTTCGAGAAGGTTTCACCTTTCTTGAAGTTCAAACGGTTGTCATCGGTGGTGCGCGAGGCGGACTCGCCACCGGTTACGCCCTGGGAGTTGAAGTTGGAAATGAACTGTTTGTCCGGGTTTGCCGCGGACCAACTGGCACCGATCGACAGCGACGAATCAAACTTCCCTTCAATTTCCCCGATATTGAAATCGACAGCGTGAGCTTGATGGCTCGCGCAAGTGGCAACGACTACAGCTACGGCCAGCAGACTTGGCTGGAAGACTCCGCGCATTGTTGTTTTTGTCATGCGGTTTCCCCGGTTAAGGATGATGTGTTGAGAGCCCCATGCTAGCGAGGCTCCCGGGATGCCCTCACACCCGAATGGGTGATTTGCAGGGCGCGTTTTTTGCGGTTTTTCTAGCGGCGTAACGACCCTGTTCGAGAGGCGCTCAGCGAGCGTTACGCGCGGTGACACTTACCCTGTGAAAGTCGCGGGTCGCTTCTCGATGAACGCCGCCACGGCTTCACGGTGATCCGAGGTTTGGTGCGACAGCACCTGGAAGGTCGCGGACATTTCCAGCAGCGTGTCGAGGCGTGTGTGCAAGGCTTCGCGCAACAGGCGCTTGGCCAGGCGCACGGCATGGGGCGGATTGGCAGCAATGGCCGCGGCGATTTCCCGGGTACTGTCCAGCAACTGTTCGGCCGGTACGACGCGGGACACCAGGTTCCATTGTTCGGCCTGGCGGGCGTCGATCATTTGTCCGGTCAGGGTCAATTCGGTTGCTCGCGACAAACCGATGATGCGCGGTAACAACCACGCCCCACCGTCGCCGGGAATGATCCCCAACTTGACAAAGCTTTCGGCAAACTTCGCCTGCTCGGACGCCACACGGATATCGCACATGCAGGCCAGATCGAGACCTGCGCCGATGGCGGCGCCATTGACCGCCGCGATAACCGGCACTTCCAGGTTGAACAGCGCCAGTGGCAACCGCTGGATGCCGGTGCGGTATTCCTGACGCAACTCCATGCCCGACATTTGCGCGTAGCGGTCCATGTCGCGCACGTTGCCACCGGAACAGAAGGCGCTGCCGGCACCGGTGATGATGACGGCGCGAACACTGCTGTCGCGCTCGATCCGCTCGATGGCTTCGAGGAACTCGGGAACGGCGCTGTTACCGGTCAACGGGTTGCGCCGCTCGGGATCGTTCATCGTCAGCGTGACGACATGCCCCTCTTGTTCATACTTCAAAAAATGGCTCATGGGTGGAGTCCTCAAGCGGGTTGTGACTGGATGACGTTGCGCACGAATTGACTGGCGCCGACCTGTGGCTGCGCCAACAGCGCCTGGCCGACAAGACCGTTCCAGTGAGCTTCCGAACCTTCGCTGACGCGCCACTCGTGCAAGCGGCGGGTGAACAGCTGCAGATCCAGTTCCTCGGTCACGCCGATGGCGCCGAACAGTGCGTGAGCCGTGGCGGTGACTGGCGGCACCGCCATGCTGGTGCGGGCCTTGGCGATGGCTGTGGCAATTGCATTGGGAACCGAACGATTGCCGGTGAAAGCCAGCTCGGCAGCGATACGGGAAGCCGCCACCTGCTCGGCCATCACGCTGAGCTGATGCTGCACCGCCTGAAACTTGCCGATGGCCTTGCCGAACTGAACCCGGTCATTGCAGTACGCGAGCGTCATGTCGAGCACCCTCTCCATCGCCCCGGCAATGGCCGCGGCATGAATGGCAGCGCTGAACTGACGAACCTCGGCACCGTTGCCGCCCAGCGAGATACCGTCGGCAATCTGCGGCCAATACAGCGTGGCGCACTGGCTGCCATGAACGCCGCTACAAACGCGTCGCGCCTGACTGCAATCGAGCAACCGCAGTTCGCCGCCCAGATTCACCAGCGCGAATTCGGCCAGTGCGCCATAAGCCATGCGCGGGGCGGACACACTGCCATCGGCCTCGCGATGAGCGGTGCCGGCCAGGGTCAGCATGCCGCTCGGTGGCGCCTGCGGGCAGTCACGCATCAACGCCCGGGCGGCAATGCTCTGGGCGACCGGAAGCGGCAGGGCATAACGTCCAAAGGCGAGGAAAATCGGGAACACCGCTGCCAGCGACAGCCCCGCTCCGCCGGCCACTTCCGGCGTCAGCAGCTCCAGAAAACCTCCGTCCTCCAGCTCACGCCACATGGCGGTGGCGCGGTCACCGTTTTCAACCGCGCGGACCTGTGCCGGTGTGCACAAGTCGGTCAATATTTTCTCTATGGCTTCAGTGAACATGACGATGTTTTCCTATTCGATATCAACGCAGGCCCAGGCCACGGGCGATCATGCCGCGCAGGATTTCCCGGGTGCCGCCGCGCAACGAGAAGGTCGGTGCGACCTGATTCAGGTAGGCGACGGTGCGGTACAACTCCTCGTCGATAGGCGCCTCCGGATCAGCGCTGATCGATGCGGCAATCGCCGCCGGAATCGCTTGTTCGAATTCAGTGCCGATGTCCTTGACCAACGCTGCTTCCACCACCGGGCTTTCGCCCTGGGCGAGCAAGGCTGTCAGCGCCAGCGACAGGTTGCGCAGGCTGGTCAGTTGCGTGATGAAACTGCCAAGCAATACCGTTTCGGTGGCGCTTGCACCGTTGCGACGCAGGGTGTCAGCCCACAGATCAAGCAGCACCACACTGGAGTAGAAGCGCTCAGGCCCGCTGCGCTCGAAGGCCAGTTCGGCGTTGACTTGTTTCCAGCCGCTGCCCTCGTCGCCCACCAAGGCGTCTTCGCTGAGCAGCACATCGTCGAATGCCACCTCGGAGAAATGCGCATCACCGGCGAGGTCAACAATCGGGCGAATGCTGATACCTGGCTGCTTGAGATCGATGATGAATTGCGACAGTCCGTTCTGGCGGTCTTCGGGCGCACCGCTGGTACGCACCAGGGCGATCATGTAGTTGGCATGGTGTGCGTTGGTGGTCCAGATCTTGCGCCCGCTCAGGCGCCATCCACCTTCGCAACGGGTGGCACGACTGCGCACGCTGGCCAGGTCGGAGCCCGAATTGGGCTCGCTCATGCCAATACAGAAGAACGCCTGGCCTGCGCAGATACGCGGCAGGTAGAAATCTTTCTGTGCATCGCTGCCAAATTTCAGGATCAGCGGCCCGCTCTGGCGATCCGCGATCCAGTGCGCGGCGACCGGGGCACCGGCCGAGAGCAATTCCTCGACCAGTACAAAGCGGCTGAACACATCCAGCCCGGCACCGCCATAGGCTTGCGGCAAGGTCAGGCCGACCCAGCCACGCCGGGCCAGTTCGCGGCTGAATGCGGCGTCGAATCCGGTCCAGCTGCGCGCCCGCACATCGGCCGCAACCCGTGGCAGATGCGCTGCCAGAAAGGTTTTGACCTCGCTGCGAAAGGCTTCCGCGTATTCCGGTAGCGTGGTCAAACGAAAGGCGTCGAGCAGGTTGCTCACTGGCCACCTCCGTCGACTTTGCCGTAGAGCGTCACCACACACGCGCCGCCCAGGCCCAGATTGTGCGCTATCGCCAGGCGTGCGCCTTCGACCTGGCGCTGATCGGCGTTGCCCCGCAGTTGCTGGGTCAGCTCATAGCACTGCGCCAGACCGGTAGCACCCAGCGGATGCCCCTTCGACAGCAGGCCACCGGACGGGTTGATGACGATTTGCCCGCCGTAGGTGTTGTCACCGTCCATGACGAATTTTTCCGCGCCGCCTTCAGGGCAGAAGCCCAGCGACTCGTAGCAGATCACTTCGTTCTGGGCGAAACAGTCGTGCAGTTCGCAGACGTCAATGTCTTGCGGGCCGACACCGGCCTTCTCGTAGACCTGGCCGACGGCCGCGTGGGTCATGTGCGTGCCGACCCAATCGAGCATCGATGGCTTTTCGAAGTTGAAGGACTCAGGGGTGTCGGTGGTCATTGCCTGGGCAACGATTTCCACGTCACGGCGCAGGCCATGCTTTTTGGCAAAACGCTCGGAAACCAGGATCGCCGCGGCACCACCGCAGGTTGGCGGGCAAGCCATCAGGCGGGTCATGACGCCCGGCAGAATCACCGGGTCGTTCATCACGTCTTCGACGCTGAGCACCTTGCGAAACAAGGCGAGTGGGTTGTTAGCTGCATGACGGCTGGCCTTGGCGCGCACGGCGGCGAAGGTTTCCATTTTCATGCCGTATTTCTGGATGTACTCGCGCCCGGCACCACCAAAGGTACGGATAGCCTGGGCCATGCCGTCCATATCGGCGGTGAGCCCACGCAGGATCGGCAGGAAACGCTCGCGGGTAGGTGGACGGTCATCCCAATGGGATTTCAGCGCACCGGCCTGCATTTGTTCAAAACCCACCGCCAGGACGCAGTCGACCGAACCGGATTCGATGGCCTTGCGCGCCAGGTACAGCGCGGTGGAACCGGTGGAGCAGTTGTTGTTGACGTTGACCACCGGAATCCCGGTCATGCCCACTTCGTACAACACGGTCTGGCCGCACGTGGAATCGCCATAGACATAACCGGCGTACGCCTCTTGCACCAGCTTGTAATCGATACCCGCATCGGCCAGGGCGCGACGCACCGCTTCGGCGCCCATCTGCACGTAGGTCGGGCTCTCGCTCGGCTTGCGGAACGGGATCATGCCGACACCGGCTACCAGTACTTTTTCGCTCATGCTGTCACCTGAAAAATGAGGGGGAAAGGATCACAACTGGCGCGCGATCAGTTCGCGCAGCACTTCGCTGGTGCCACCGAAGACGCGGGTCACGCGCATGTCGACGAAGGCGCGGGCGATCGGGTACTCCATCATGTAGCCGTAGCCGCCGTGCAGCTGGACCATGTCGTCGATGCACTTGCACAGGGTTTCGGTGGCGTAGAGCTTGGCGATGGCCGACTCCTGAACCGTCAGGCGACGACGCATGTGCTCGCCGATGTAGTGGTCGATGGTCAGGCGCACGGCCGTGGCCTGGGCCTTGATGTCGGCCAGCTTGAATTTGGTATTCTGGAAGTCCCAGACGGTCTGGTTGAACGCCTTGCGGTCTTTCACGTACTCGACGGTCTGCTCCAGCAGGCGTTCGAGTTTGGCGGCGCAGTACAGCGCGATCACCAGGCGCTCCTGCGGCAGCTCTTCCATCAGGTGCATGAAGCCTTTGTTTTCTTCACCGAGCAGGTTGCCCACCGGCACGCGCACATCGTCGAAGAACAGCTCGGCGGTGTCGGCGGCGTGCTGGCCGACCTTTTCCAACTTGCGTCCGCGGCGGAAACCCTCACGGTCGCACTCGACCATGATCAGGCTGCAGCCCTTGGCACCGGCACTCGGGTCGGTCTTGCAGACAACCACCACCATGTCGCAGGTCAGGCCGTTGCTGATGAAGGTCTTGCTGCCGTTGATCACCCACTCGTCACCGTCACGCACAGCCGTGGTGCGGATCGCCTTGAGGTCCGAACCGGTGCCAGGCTCGGTCATCGCGACGGCCAGTACGGTTTCGCCGGTGCAGATTTTCGGCAACCATTTGTGCTTTTGCTCTTCGGTGCCCAGACGCACGATGTACGGCGCGACGATGTCGGAGTGCACGCCTAGGCTCCAGCCCGAAACGCCGGCGCGGTACAGCTCTTCGATCAACACCGCCGAATGCCCGAAGTCACCGCCACCGCCGCCATACTCGGTCGGTACGGTGAGGCACAGCAGGTTATGGCGACCGGCCTTGAGCCAGGTTTCCCGGTCAACCTGGCCAGCGGCGTCCCACTGCGCCTGCTTGGGCAGGCATTCACGCTCGAAGAAACGCCGCGCGGATTCACGCAGCATTTCGTGGTCTTCACGGTAGACAGTACGGTTGATGTGCATCGGGATCTCCAGTGGGTGGCCAGGCATGGCTTGCGCCTGGTTCGTGAGTCCACTGTATTGACGCGGGCGGGTGGTGAAGCCACCCGGATCGGGTAGCGAAAATAGATGGTTTGAAACACAGCCCTTGTAGGAGCCGGCTTGCCGGCGAAGATGCCCTTGAGTGCAGCGGTGAATGTGAGGACGCCTTCGCTGGCAAGCCAGCTCCTACCGGGGGGAAGTGGTGTGGAATGGGTTATTTGCGCAGTTCGCGCTTGAGGACTTTGCCGGCAGCTGACAGCGGTAACGCTTCGCGGAACTCGATGGATTTCGGGCATTTGTAGCCGGCGATGAACTCCCGGCAATATAAGCGCAATTGCTCGGCATCGACCTGGGCGCCGGGCTTGCGCACCACCACCGCGTGCACCGCCTCGCCCCATTGCTCATGGAGAACTCCGATCACCGCCGCCTGCGCCACGGCCGGGTGTCGGGCGAGGACATTTTCGACTTCCGCCGAGTAAACATTCTCGCCACCGCTGACGATCATGTCCTTGAGGCGGTCGACGATGAACAGGTACCCCTGCTCGTCCATGTACGCGGCATCACCGGTGTACAACCAGCCATCACGCAATGCCCGGGCGGTTTCTTCAGGCTTGTTCCAATAGCCCTGCATGATGTTCGGCCCGCGCACGATGATCTCGCCCACGGTGCCTCGCGGAACTTCCTGGCCTTGCGGGTCGACAATCCTCACGTTGACCCCCAAGCCGCCCCGCCCGACGGAACGGGACAAACCGCTCTGGCGCGCTTGCGGCGTGTGATTGCACGGCAGATTGCTCGACACCACCGGGCAAGCTTCGGTCAGTCCGTAGGAATGAGAAAGCTCGAGATCCGGAAGCCGGGCCAACACCTGTTCCACCATTTCGCCAGCGCTGGGCGACGCGCCGTAGGTCAAGCGTTTCAGGCTACCCAGGTCATGGCGATCGAAGTCCGGAAGGGCCAGCAGCGCGAGGATCATGGTCGGCACCAGCAGCGTCTCGGTGATCCGCTCCCGCTCGATCACTTGCAGCACCTCAGCCGCGTCGAAACCCGACAGCAGCACATGGGTTTCACCGGCCATGAACTGGATCAACGCGCGGGCCATGCCGGCGACGTGGAACAACGGTGCGACGTGCAACAACCGGCCACCGCGTATCGGCGGCATGTCGACCATGCGTGGCATGCACGCCGACCACAGGTTCAGATGGGACTGCATGACCCCCTTGGGAAACCCGGTGGTGCCGCCGGTGTACATGATGCAGGCGAGGTCTTCCCCGCCGCGCCCGGCATCTTCGACCGGCGTTGCCTGGGCTAGCAACTGCTCATAACCGAGCATGCCCGGCGGCACTTCACCGTCCCCGGCGTAGATAAACCGTGGCGCCTGACGGGCGCTCTTGCGGATACCTTCGGCCATCGCCGCGAAGTGCTCGTCGACAATCAGGAAGCCGGTGGCGCAATCGTCCAGCGAATAGACAATCTCCGCCACGCTCCAGCGAATGTTGACCGGGTTGAGCACCCCGCCGCCCCACCACACGCCCATGATGTACTCAAGATAACGGTCGGAGTTGAGCGCCAGCATGCCGACCCGGTCACCCGCCGCCATGCCGAGGTTCTGCAAGGCGCCCGCCAGGCGAGCGACACGTTCACCAAACTGTCGATAGGTCTGGCGGCGATCGCCGAAAATCGTCGCTAGGTGCTCCGGGTTTTGCTGCAGGGTGCGTTGCAGACACTGGGTCATGTACATGGTGTCTTGCCTTTCCAGGTGGTGAAGACACCGTTGGCCCGCAACACCAGGCGCTCGCCGACCTTCAGCAGGCAGCTGGCGTTGATGAAGGTGCCACCGGTCTTGAGCACTTCCACATGCGCCTCCAGCCATTCGCCTTCGCGCACTGGTCCGATGTAATCGACGTTCAGGTTGACTGTCAGTGCAACCGATGGCGGCCGCACATGGCGCCGTAAAACGACGCCGAAGGCGCTGTCCGCAACCGTGGCGAGGAAACCGCCATGGGCGATGCGCACGTAGTTGAGATGATGCGGCTGCAGACGCACGGCCATGATCGGCCGTTCATCATGTAGGAAGAAGTCACCGCAATTGCGCAGGAAGCCCGAGAGGCCTTCCAGCGCTGTGAACCCCTCAGGAATCGTTGCCCCTCCATTGTCCAGCGCCATCAGCTGACACTCCGGTCCTTGCCGGCCCAAAACGGTTCGCGCAGGTCGCGTTTGAGCACCTTGCCGGCACCGGACAGCGGCAGCGCGGCGCGGAACTCGACCGACTTCGGTGTCTTGTAGCCGGCGATCTGCCGACGGCAATGCTCGATGATCTCGGCGCCAGCCGCTTGGCGATCAGGTTTGAGCACGATCACCGCGTGTACCGCCTCACCCCAATGCGCGCAGGGAATGCCGATCACCGCGCACGAAGCGACGGCCGGGTGACTGGAAATCGCACTTTCGACTTCTCCCGAATAAATGTTTTCGCCACCGCTGACGATCATGTCCTTGAAGCGGTCGACAATGTAGATGTAACCGTCGTCGTCCATGTAGGCGCCGTCGCCCGTGTGCATCCAGCCGCCGCGCAGGGCTTGGGCCGTTTCTTCGGGTTTGTTCCAGTAGCCGAGCATGATGTTCGGGCCACGCACCACCACTTCACCAACCGTACCGCGTGGGACTTCGTTGTCGTTTTCATCGACGATGCGCACCGTCACACCCAGTCCTGGGCGCCCGGCCGAGCGCAACCGGCCATTGGCGATGCCTTCGGGGCCATGGTTTTCCGGGCCGTTGGCGGAGATGGGCGGCGCGGCCTCGGTCATGCCATAGCCTTGGGTGAACTCGACATTCGGCAGGGCTTTCAGGGCAAGTTCCAGCAGGGGCACGGCAATCGGCGAGGCGCCATAGGTCAGGCTGCACAGGCTGCTGAGGTCGTAGTTGGCGAACTCCGGATGCATGATCAAGGCCTGGATCATGGTCGGAACGATCAGGATGTCGGTAATGCGCTCGCGTTCGATGGTTTGCATCACGTTCAGCGGGTCGAACGACGGGACGAAGATGCTCGGCAAGCCCAGCAACGAGATCAGGATCACCCGCGACAGCGCGGCCAGGTGGAACATCGGAGCGATGTGCAAGGTCAGCGCATCGGTTGGCACCGGGACATCGGCGGCACGGGCCACGGCGGCGGACCACAGGTTCATGTGCGACTGCATCACGCCTTTTGGCCGGCCCGTGGTGCCACCGGTGTACAGGATGCTGGCCAGGTCCTCACCGCCACGAAAGGCATCATCGACAGGTTCGGTTTCACGAATCAGTTGCTCGTAGGACAGCATGCCCTCGGGCGTCGGGCCTTCGCCGATGTGGATCAACAGTGGCCGCACCCTGGCGGTGCCGGCAATGGTTTCGGCCATTGGCAGGAAGGTGTCGTCGATCATCAGGATACGTGTGTCGCAGTCGTCCAGCGAATAGACGATTTCCGCCACGCTCCAGCGAATATTGACCGGGTTGACCACGCCACCGCCCCACCAGGTGGCCAGGAAGTACTCGAGAAAACGATCGGAGTTCAGACCGAGCAGGCCCACGCGGTCGCCGGTCTGCATGCCCAGTTGCTGCAGGGCGCCGGCCAGTCGGGCTACGCGGTCGGCCAGTTGCGCATAGGTGTGGCGCCGGTCGCGGAAGACCGTCGCCAGGGCATGTGGGCGCTGCTGTAAAACACGGTGCAGTCCTTGGGTCAGATACATGATGGTTTCCTGTGAATTATTGTTGTCAGGTCAGAACGCATTCAGTCACTGGGCGGTGCGTCACGCACCGATGTAGTTGGGCGTGCGTTGCTCGGCCATGGCCACGCGCCCTTCGGCGTGGTCCTGGCTGTCGCGCAGCAACCCCCAGTGCAAGTGGGTTTGAATCACGAAATCACGGGGCGTCAGGTGTGCGGTCTGCACCGCCAACTGCTTGATCGACTGCACCGCCAGGGGGCCATTGGCGGCGATTCGTTCGGCCAGGCTCAGGGCGGCGGACATCAACCGTTCCGGTGGCAGGAGGTCGATGATCAGCCCGATACGTAAGGCTTCCTGGGCATTGATCGGCTCACCGGTCAGTGCCATTTTCATGGCGTGGGCGGCGGACACCGCGCGCAGCAGGTATTGCACGCCACCCGCCGCCGGAATGGTCGCGTCGCGTACTTCGGGCAAGCCGAACGCGGCGCTTTCGGCGGCAATGCGCAGGTCACATTGCAGCGCCAGTTCAAAACCGCCGGCCAGACAAACACCATTGATGGCGGCGATGACCGGCTTCCAGATCTCCAGGTCGCTGAGGTCGAACAGCCGCGCATAGCCGCCCTCCTCAGCCTCGGTTTCGCGGCTTTTCAGCGCTCCGACAATGAAACCGGACAACCCGCGCGACGGCTCGCGCGGGCTCGCACCACAGCAGAACGCTCGTTCACCGGCGCCCGTCAGCACGATGACCCGCACCTGCTCGTCATCCTGGCAAGCCACCAGCGTCTTGCGCAGGTGCATCAGGTCGCTGATGGACAGTGCATTGTTCGACGCTTGCGCATCGAGGGTAATGACTGCCACGTGATCGATGATCTTGAACTGAATGGCCATGGACTAACCTCTATGTTTTTTATGGGAGGGAGGTCAGGCCTTGAAGCCCAGGCCCAGCGAATGCAGACGCTCGATGGCGACGCTGTCGAAACCCCAGTCGCGCAGCGCCTCGTGACCGTGCTCGCCACGTTGCGGCGCCGTTCGCGGCTGCGCCGAGGGCGTGCCGAGAAAACGCGGGGCCGGGACTGGCTGGACGACGCCATCGACCTCGATAAAACTGCCGCGAGCCACGCTATGGGGATGTTGCGCAGCTTCAACAAGGCCCAATACCGGCACTACGCAGGCATCGCTGTCGATAAACGCTTCTGCCCACTCTACCCGGGTGCGGCTGAGGAAGGCCGCCGTAAAGGCCTCACGCAAGCGCGGCCAGCCAGCCCGGTCGTGCTGACGCGGCAGGTCGGCGCCTGCCAGCCCGAGGATTTCCAGCATTTGGGCGTAGAAACGCGATTCGATCGGACCGATCGACATGTGCTGGCCGTCGCGGGTTTCATAGGTGTCGTACCACGGCGCACCGCCATCGAGCAGGTTGCTGCCGCGCTGTTCGGTCCAGTGACCACCGGCCAACAGGCCCCAGACCACCGAACCCAACTGCGCCGCGCCCTCGGTCATGGCCGCGTCGACCACTTGCCCGGCCCCGCCGCGTTGCACATTCACAAGCGCCGCCAGCACGCCCATCGCCATCAGCATGCCGCCACCGCCGTAGTCGCCCACCAAGTTCAGTGGCGGCACCGGCCGACCACCGGCCGGGCCAATGGCCGATAGCACGCCAGACAAGGCGATGTAGTTCAGGTCATGGCCGGCACGGTCAGCCATCGGCCCGGTCTGGCCCCAACCGGTCATGCGCGCATAAACCAGTCGCGGATTGCGCGCCAGCGCCACTTCCGGGCCCAGACCCAGACGTTCCATGGTGCCGGGGCGAAAGCCTTCGATCAGCACATCGGCTCGTTCGATCAATTCCAGTGCTGCGGCGACGCTTTGCAGACATTTCAGGTCCAGAGTGACCGAACGCCGATTGCGCCCTGTAATGTCGGCGCGCTTGCCTTCAAGCTTCGGACCCAGGTCGCTCGTTGCCACCGGACGGTCGATCCGCACCACGTCGGCCCCCATGTCCGCCAGCAGCATCGTGCCAAAAGGTGCCGGACCGATTGCCGCAAATTCCACCACTCGAATGCCGCTCAGTACACCCATTGCCGTCGCTCCATTATTCTGACGGAGCGCCTTGCAGCACCCCATTTTGTGATGTCCAGTTAATCAATCCCCTGTTCGCCGACCACCACCCGCATCGGGTGGCGAATGCCAAACACAGGGCCATGACTGGCTGGCGGTGCGTTACACTCCTCTGGGTTCAGTGCCTTCCCAAAACAAAAAAGATTCGGACAGCCCCATGGATAAACCCCGCAAGTCCACCGCCTCGGACACGCCTTCCAGCCTGGTCTTGAATCCGACTCAGTCGCCGATCGTCAGTACCAAACTGATCCCGCCACGCAGCGCCGGGCGCCTGATTTCCCGCGAATCGCTGCAGGAGCAAATGCTCAAGGCGCGTCGCCATCGCTGCATCGTGCTCAAGGGGCCGGCGGGTTGCGGCAAGACTTCGAGCCTGATTGCCTGGCGCCAGGCGCTGTTGCCGCTGGGCTTCGACGTGGCCTGGCTGACGCTGTCTGCCGATGACAACGAACTGACTCGCTTCCTGGACTACTTGCTGGCCAGCCTCGGTCAGGTCGACCCGGATCTGGTACACGAAGCCGCCCAGCTGGAAGGTCGTGGTATCGACAGCGAGGCGGTAGAACGTACCGTCATCACATTGGTGCGCAGCATTGCCAACCGTGGCCGCGAACTGGTGCTGGTGCTCGACGACCTGCACCATCTGACCGACGTCGGGATTCATCAGGCCCTGCAATGGCTGATCGACTACGCACCGGCCAATCTGCACCTGGCACTGGTGTCACGCAGTGTCGTGCCTTTGTCCCTGGCGCGGTTGCGCAGCCAGGAACTGGTGCTGGAACTGAATCTGCGCGACTTGCGCTTCACGCCCAGCGAGTCCGAACGCTTTCTCAAGGCTCAACTGGGCGACATCAGCGCCCGCGACGCCAAGCTGATGCATGAGCTGACCGACGGCTGGGTTGCCGGCTTGCAATTGCTGGCGGTCAGCCGCAAGAAAAATCGCCCGTTCGTCGCCGCATCCGACCAGACACAGGTGCGGGACGATCAGGCCTTCGCGAAGTTTTTCGAAATCGAAGTGCTGTGCCATCTGTCGCCGACGGATCTGGACTTGATGTTGCTCATGGCCGTCTGCAACCGCTTCTGCGCCTCGTTATGCGCCGCCCTCAGCGGCAACCCGGAAGCGGTTCGCCAAGCCAATGCCCTGCTTGCCCGCCTGGAACGGGACAACCTGTTCCTGATCCCCGTGGACAGCGCCCAGCGCGAAACCTGGTACCGCCTGCATCCGTTGCTGCGTGAAACATTGCTCAAGTACTTCGATTCGCGCAGCAAGGCCGAACAACAGGCCGTGCACGCGCGGGCATGGGCCTGGTTCCGTGACCACCAGCATCTGGATGAAGCCGTGCACCATGCCGTGATGTCGGGCGACCCTGATGCTGCTGCCGACCTGGTGCAACAAAACGCCGAAGCGCTGTATGCCCACGGCGACTTGCGCATGTTGATCGAGTTGGTTCGACTGCTGCCGGTCGAACAAGTGCAGGCGCGGGTGAAGCTGCGCATCCTCAAGGCGCGGATGCAACTTTATGCCCGGGATTTCACAGCGTGCGCCAACAGCCTCGATCAACTGTTCAACGACGTGCCCGAGAGTGACGTCCATGATCGTTTCATGATCGCGATACTGCGTGCCTCCCTGGCGCTGCAGCGCGATGACACCGACGCGGCGATGACAGTACTGCCGCAATTGCTCAATCCACCCCAAGGCAGCAACAGTGTCGCCATCGGCTCGTGCGCCAACATCCTTTCCTGGCTCTACATGCACCGGGGCGAATACGAAAAGGCGCGCCAGATACAACTCGACCGGCCCCTGCTGCTGATCAATGGCGAACCCCTTCTGGGAACCACCGCCGGCAGTCTGCAAGGTCGCTGCATGATTGGCTTGAGCCACGCCCTGGAAGGCCAAATGAAGCAGGCGGAACGGGTCTATCGGGATGTGATGCATGAAGCCGCCCAGTGCGGTAAGGCCGGTGCCGACGCGACTTACCTCTCCGCCGCGCTGCTGGGCGAGGTGCTGTACGAAACCAATGACGTCGATGCGGCATTCAAACTGCTTTCGGGCTGGATCGATATCCTGGAGCGCATCTCGATTCCCGACTCGGTACTGCGCGTGATGCAGGTGCTGTGGAATGTGCAATGGCTGGCGGGCAATCATCAGGAAGCCCTGGCCTATGTCGAGCGGCTCGACGAGTACGCCGTCAAACTCGGCCTGGAGCGCCTGCAAGCCTACTGCCTGACCTGGCAGGTGCGCTGGCTGATGATTCTCGGTGAGCATGGGCAGGCCCACGCCAAACTGGCGCGCCTGGAAGCGATCGATGCGCGCCATCCCGATGCAGGACAAAGCGCCCTCAAGGAAATCCATATCCTGGCCGAGAACGCGCGGGCACGCTGGCAGATTGAACAAGGCGACCTGGACGGCGCCTTGAAGCGTATCGAACAGCTGATCGAAACTTGTGAGTTGCATCGCCGCCAGCTCGGCTCGGTACGGCTGCTGGTGCTCAGTGCCGTGATCGAGTCCCAGCGCGGCAATGCTGATGCCGCGCGCGATCACGTCATGGAGGCGCTGCGCCGCGGGCAACGCTTCGGCTTGTTGCGCAGCCTGCTCGACGCCCACCCGGACGCACTGAAACTGATCTCGGAGATCACGAGCCAAGAAACCCTGGACCCGGTGCTAGCGTTCTACGTCGAGCGCCTGCAAGCGGCCCAGGTGACGGTGCCCACCGCGCCGACCGGCAAACCCTCCCCGGTCTCGGCAGGCAAACCGCTCGCCGCCGGCATGGAGCCGTTGAGTGAGCGGGAAATCGAAGTCGTGCGCCTGCTGGCCCAGGCCCTGCCCAACAAGAAAATCGCCCGCGCCCTGGGACTGTCCCCGGAAACCGTTAAATGGCACCTGAGTCATATCTACAGCAAGCTCGGGGTCAACAGTCGCGACGAAGCGGTGGCGCGGGTGCGTGACCTGGAATCGCAGGGTGATCCCGCCCCGCAATAACAGACCTGTAAAGACCCTGTGCGAGCGGGCTTGCTCCGGGCGGCGATCCGACGAAGCGGCCAATACATCCAACATTGATGTCGAATGAACCACCGCTTTCGCGGGCAAGCCCGCTCCCACAGGGGCTGTGGTGTGCCTCTCCCGCCGGCAAATTCTCTCCTCGCCACCCGCCTCGGGTGGCGTTCACACCAGCCCCCCCACCCTATCGTAACCCTCAGTTCAAAGGCGCACGTCGCGCCTTGCATCAGCGCCTGGCCCAAGCAAGCCGGCCCGCGATCATTGAGGAGTCTTGCGTGCATATCGCCCGAACCGTTTTCCGCGACGACCATGAAATGTTTCGCACCACCGTGCGCCGTTTTTTCGAGCGCGAATGCGTGCCGCGCCAGGCAGCCTGGGACAAAGCCGGCCAGGTCGACCGCGAGACCTGGCTCAAGGCCGGTCGTGAAGGCTTGCTCGGCATCACCCTGCCCACTGAATACGGTGGTGGCGGCGGCGACTTCGGTCACAGCGCGGTGTTCAACGAGGAGTTCGCCCGGGCTGGCGTGAGTGGCGCCTACTTCGGCATGCACTCCGACGTCATTGCGCCGTACATCAATCGCTGCGGCAACGAAGAACAGAAACAGAAGTGGCTGCCGGGCATCTGCTCTGGCGAGATCATCCTGGCCATCGCCATGACCGAACCCGGCACCGGCAGCGACCTCAAGGCCGTGCGCACCACCGCCGTGCGTGATGGCGACGAATATGTGATCAACGGCAGCAAGACCTTCATCAGCAACGGTCTGACCGCCGATCTGGTCATCGTCGTGTGCAAGACCGATCCGGCCGCCGGCGCCAAGGGCATCAGCCTGATCGCCGTGGAAGCCAGTCGCGCCGGTTTCAAACATGGTCGCAAGCTGGACAAGGTGGGCCAGCATGCGCAGGACACGGCCGAGCTGTTCTTCGACAACGTCCGCGTGCCAGTCGGTAACCGCCTTGGCGAAGAAGGCCTGGGCTTTACCTACCTGATGGGCGAACTGCCCCAGGAGCGCTTCTCGATCGCGGTGTCCGCCGCCGCCAAGCTGGAGCGCCTGCTGGAACAGACCCTTGAATACGTGAAGGACCGCAAGGCCTTCAACCAAACCATCTGGGACTTCCAGAACAGCAAATTCAAGCTCGCCGACATCAAGGCCCAGGCCACCGCCATGCGGGTGATGGTCGACTACTACCTAGGCGAGCACATGCGCCGCCGCCTGACCCTGGAAGAAGCGGCGATCGCCAAGCTCTACACCACCGAAACCCTGTGGAAATGCATCGACGACATGGTCCAGCTGCACGGTGGCTACGGCTACATGATGGAGTACCCGATCGCCCGCGCTTTCGTCGACTCGCGCGTCAATCGCATCTACGGCGGCACCAGTGAAGTCATGCGCGAAATGATCGCGCGCAAGCTCTGACCCTCAAAAACAAAAAAGGAAACACACGATGAGCCAAAAGGTATTCGTTGCTGGCGTCGGCATGATCCAGTTCAAGAAACCGGGGACCAACGAACCCTACGACGTCATGGGCGAACAGGCGATTCGCCAGGCCCTGGCCGATTGCGGCCTGGACTTCAGCCACATCCAGCAAGCCTATGCCGGGTATGTCTACGGCGATTCCACCTGTGGCCAGAAAGCCCTGTATCGCGTGGGCATGACTGGCATCCCGCTGATCAACGTCAACAACAACTGCGCCACCGGTTCCAGCGCCCTGTTCCTGGCGCGCCAGGCCGTACAAAGCGGCGCCGTGGATTGCGCGCTGGCCTTTGGTTTCGAACAAATGAACCCGGGCGCGCTGAAGTCCGCCTGGACCGACCGTGCCCCTGCCACGGAGCGGGCGCTCAAGCTGACCAACGAACTGGTCGGCATGCCGGACCTGCCAACCGCCATCCGCCAGTTTGCCGGTGCCGGTTACGCGCACATGCAAAAGTACGGCACAAAGCTTGAGACCTTCGCCAAGATCCGCGCCAAGGCCAGTCGTCACGCGGCCAATAACCCGTTGGCCGTGTTCCGCAATGTGGTCAGTACCGAAGAAGTGTTGGCTGCGCCGATGCTCTGGGAAGGCGTGCTGACCCGCCTGATGGCCTGCCCGCCGACCTGCGGCGCGGCCGCCACCATCGTGGTCTCCGAAGCGTTCGCGAAGAAGCATGGCCTGCGCACCGACGTGCTGATGGCCGGCCAGGCGCTGACCACAGACCTGCCAAGTACCTATGACGCCAAGGACATGATCCGCGTGGTCGGTTTCGACATGACGCGCATGGCCGCGGATATCGCCTACAACCAGGCCGGCATCGGGCCCCGGGACATCGACGTCATCGAGCTGCACGACTGCTTCGCGCAGAACGAACTGCTGACCTACGAAGGCCTGGGCCTGTGCGCCGAGGGCGGTGGCGAGCAATTGGTCAACGACGGCGACAACACCTATGGCGGCCAATGGGTGACCAACCCGTCCGGCGGCCTGCTCTCCAAGGGCCACCCTCTGGGCGCCACCGGCCTGGCCCAGTGCTATGAGCTGACCCACCAATTGCGCGGCACCGCCGAACAGCGCCAGGTGCAGAACGCGCGCATCGCGGTGCAGCACAACCTCGGCCTGGGCGGCGCCTGCGTGGTCACCGTGTACCAGAAAAACTGACGCGCCCGCCCAGCAAAGGAGCCATTTCGATGATCGACAAGAAACACATCGGCAGACAACTGCCCACTTTCCTCGCTACCGCCGAAGCCGGGCAACTGCGCTTCTTCGCCAAGGCCTCCGGGGAAACCAACCCGATTTACTTTGACGAGCAGGCCGCACGCGATGCTGGACATCCGAACCTGCCACTGCCGCCGACCTTTCTGTTCTCGCTGGAATTCCAGATTCCTTCGAACGCCTGGCGCGACGAACTGGGCATCGTCACCGCGCGCATTTTGCACGGAGAAGAATCCTTCCGTTATCACCGCATGGCCTATGCCGGCGACACGTTGCGCTTCGATGTGCGCATCGCCGACATCTACGACAAGAAAGGCGGCGCCCTGGAATTCGTGGTGCGCGAAACCCGAGTCACCAATCAGCACGGTGAGCACGTAGCGGACCTGCGCAGCGTGCTCGTGCAGCGCAACAGCTGAAGCGGAGAACACAGATGAACGCGATAAGCCTGGAAAAAATCAACATCGGCGACACCCTGCCACCCTTGGCCCTGCCGCCGATCAACCGCACCACCCTGGCCCTGTTCGCCGGTGCTTCGGGTGATCACAACGCCATCCACATCGACACCGATTACGCCCGCCGGGCGGGCATGCCCGACGTGTTTGCCCACGGCATGCTCTCGATGGCCTACCTCGGCCGCTTGCTGACCCAGTGGGTCGATCAACGCCAATTGCGCGAGTTCGGCGTGCGCTTTCTCGGCATCACCCACCTGGGCCATCAGATCACCTGCACCGGCGCTGTCGTCGATCGTTACGAAGTCGACGGCGAGCAACGCATCAAGGTCGAAGTGCGTACCACCAATCAATACGGCGAGACCAAGATCATTGGTGACGCCGTGATCGCTCTGTAAACAAAACTGATAACTGAGGAGTAACACCCCATGGCAAAACTCGAAGGCAAAGTCGCACTGGTCACCGGTTCCGGTCGTGGCATCGGTCAGCAGATCGCCCTGAAACTGGCGAGCGAAGGCGCACGCATCGTGATCAACGACCTGGACGCCGACCCGGCCCACGAGACCGCTGAAATGATCCGCAAGCTGGGTGGCGAAGCCGCTGTCTGCCACGGCAACGTCAGCGCTCCGGATTTCGGCGACCGCTACATCAAGACCGCGATGGACAACTTCGGCAGCATTGACGTCATCGTCAACAACGCCGGCTACACCTGGGACGACGTGATCCAGAAGATGAGCGACGAGCAGTGGTACGCGATTCTCGACTGCCACATGACGGCACCCTTCCGCATCCTGCGTGCCGCCTACCCGATCATCAAGGCCCAGGCCCTGGCCGATGCGGCGGCAGAGCGCGAGGTGTTCCGCAAAGTGGTGAACATTTCTTCGGTTTCGGCCCTGAACGGCAACGCCGGGCAAATGAACTACTCGTCGGCCAAGGCCGGTGTGATCGGCATGACCCGTGCGCTGGCACGTGAATGGGGTCGTTTCAAGGTCAACGTCAACGCCGTGGCCTTCGGTTTCATCGAAACCCGCATGACCAAGGCCGACGCCCACGCAGGCGCCACGGTGAACATCGAAGGCCGTGACATTCGTGTCGGCATCAGCCCGGAAGCAGCCAAGTCGTTCGCCCAGCGCAACCCGCTGGGTCGTCCGGGCACCGTGCAGGAAGCGGCGGACGCGGTGTATCTGTTCTGCTCGCCGGAGTCGAACTACATCACCGCCCAGACCATCGCTGTCGCCGGCAATCTGCAATAACAAACCGTGGGAGCGAGCTTGCTCGCGATGGACGCCAACGATGACGCAGGCCGTCTGACCGCATTGTGCGGACGTTTTTCATAAGCAAGCTCGCTCCTACAGGCCGCAGGATCACACCATGAACATGACTGAAAACAACATCCGCCTGGCCGCCATCAAACTGATCTCGCGTAACGGCTACGGCTCGATGAGCCTGCGTCAGCTCGCCACTGAAGCAGGCATCAACGCCTCGACGCTGTATCTGTACTACAAAGGCAAAAACGAACTGCTGCTGGAGCTGATCCTCGAGTACTTCCAGGGATTGTCCCGGGAGTGGACGCGTCGCCGGCCGAAAAAGGCTGTGACCGCCGATGTAAAACTGCTCGCCTTTATCGCCTGCCACGTGCGCTATCACCTCGAACACCAGGACGAGGCCATGCTCGGCAACCTGGAATTCAGAAGCCTCGCCGAAGAGGATCTGGAGCAGGTCCGCCAGGCCCGACGCCTGTACCTGAAAGCGTTGCAGGAACTGCTGGAACAAGGCGTCAAGGAAGGTTCGCTCAGTTGCGCCGAACCGAAACTGATGGCGCGCACCCTGTTCAACATGCTCACCCACGCCTGCGTCTGGTACCAGGACAACGGTCGCTGGGGCATCGATGACGTTATCCGACATTACTCGGAACTGGTGCTGAAAATGCTCGGTGCCACGCCCATTCCATCACCGCGGTTCTCTGTGCCACGCGCCGTATTGACCCGGCGCGCCGTGCCGATGGAGGTACGCCCATGAGCGATCTCATGCAACCATTTTCCATGGCTGGAAAGACCGTTCTGGTGGCCGATGCCACCACCCGACTGGGTGCGCATTTCTCCCGTCTGATCAGCCTTGCCGGTGCTCGGGTGGCCCTCGGCGCACAGCATCCGTCGCAACTGGAGCAATTGGCGGCCGACCTGCGCTGGGAAGGTGGCGAAGTGTTGATCGTCAGCCTCGACAGCGCCCGCCGACCCAGTATCGAAGCCGCGCTGGATGCCGTGCAGGAGCGTTTCGGCAGCGTCGATGTGCTGATCAACAACAGCGCCGAACGCGAGCACATAGCCCTGAACAATCACGTCGTTCATTGCACCAGCCTGCATATGATCAGGGCCGAACGCGGTGGCAGCATCGTCAATATCGAGCCGCCCCCGCGTCCCATCAGCGAGCCGAACCCCTGCCTGCGCACCCATAGCAGCCTCATTCGGATGAGCCGCGCCATGGCCCAGTCGCTGACGCCACACCGCATTCGCGTCAACGTCATCGCTGCCGGTCGAAGCAAGAGTGCCGGCCTGCAAGAACTGAATGGTCCGCTGCTGTTGCTGGCCAGTGGCGCCGGCGCCAGCGTCACCGGTGCCGTGCTGCACATCGACAATGCAGGCCTCTGACGGCCTGCCCGGTTTCCAGTAACACCCGCGCCTACAGGGGATCAGGTGTGTATCCGGAGTTCCGGTTCGACCAATGGCCACACTAGGAGCGAGCTTGCTCGCGATGGCGTCGGCTCTACCGACATTGATGCTGGATGGGCTGACGCCTTCGCTGGCCAGCGCCTGCGACCACCTGATTCGGGTGGCGTATCGTCCCGGATGACGCTTGAACATGGCTGCTGGTCGCCCTGCGCGACGCCCGTCAACAAGGAGCCAGTCAGATGACTCGCATAAAAAAGTGGCTGCCGAAACTCGCCCTGATGGCGACTACGGTCATGGCGCTGTCGGCAACGGCCGGCGCTGCGGAAAGACCCAACATTCTGGTGATTTTCGGCGACGACATCGGCCAGACCAACATCAGCGCCTATTCCATGGGTGTGGTCGGCTACAAGACGCCTAACATCGACCGCATTGCCCACGAAGGTATGCTGTTCACCGACTATTACGCGGAGAACAGCTGCACCGCCGGGCGCTCGTCGTTCATCACCGGGCAGTCACCGCTGCGCACCGGTCTGACCAAAGTCGGTGTACCGGGCGCGCCGATCGGTATTCAGAAGCGCGACATCACCATCGCCCAGGCGCTCAAGTCACAAGGCTACGCTACCGGCCAGTTCGGCAAGAACCACCTGGGCGACAAGGACGAGTTCCTGCCGACCAACCATGGCTTCGACGAGTTCTTCGGCAATCTCTATCACCTCAACGCCGAGGAAGAACCCGAGCGCCCGTACTGGCCCAAGGATGACCCGGACTTCGCCAAATCCCGCACCCCACGCGGGGTGATCCACAGCTTCGCCGACGGCAAAATCGAAGACACCGGTGCGCTGACCACCAAGCGCATGGAAACCATCGACGACGAAACCACTGCAGCGGCCCAGGCGTTCATGGAGAAACAGGCCAAGGCCGACAAGCCATTTTTCGTCTGGATGAACACCACGCGCATGCACCTGTTCACCCACGTACGCGATTCGATGAAGGGCCAGAGCGGCATGCCCGGCAACGACTATGCCGATGGCATGCTCGAGCACGACGGCGACGTCGGCAAACTTCTGAAAACCCTCGATGACCTGAAAATCGCCGACAACACCATCGTCGTCTACACCACCGACAACGGCCCGAACCAGTTCTCCTGGCCGGACGCGGCGACCACACCGTTCCGCAACGAGAAGAACTCCAATTGGGAAGGCGCCTACCGCGTACCGGCCATGGTGCGCTGGCCAGGCAAGATCAAACCGGGGGAAGTGTCCAACGAGCTGTTCTCGGGCATGGACTGGTTCCCTACCCTGCTCGCCGCGGCTGGCGAAACCGATGTGAAGGACAAGCTGCTCAAAGGATGGGCACCGACGTCTGGCGGAACCAGCTTCAAGGTGCACCTAGACGGCTACAACCAACTACCCTACCTGACTGGCCAACAACCCAAAGGCGAGCGCAAGGAGTTCTACTACTTCAACGATGACGGCGTGCTGGTGTCGATGCGCTACGACAACTGGAAAGTGGTGTTCGCCGAGCAACGCGAGCCCGGGGGCTTCACAGTATGGAGCAGCCCGTTCGTGCCGTTGCGCGTGCCCAAGCTGTTCAACGTGCGGATGGACCCCTATGAACGGGCCGACATGGTCTCGGATCAGTATTACGACTGGACAGTGAAGAACTCTTACCTGCTGGCAGCGGGTGTGGCCAAGGCGGCTAGGTTCCTGCAAACCTTTGTCGAGTATCCACCGAGCCAGAAACCGGCCAGTTTCAGCATCGACCAGATCCGCGCGGCGGTAGACGCGAAGATCGAAGAGAAAAACAAGGCGCAGACCAAGCAATGAGATGAGGCCGCCGCCGACTTTCGAGTAGGCGGCGGCATTTTATGGCACAGAGACCCACCTAAAGAGTTCTAGAACATCGGAATTCGTTGTTCAGGCGTCTGCCCTCACGTCCAATCTACTGAATCATATTAACTTTTTAGTACAGGAAAAAGTGAGTAGGGGGTGTCGGCATTCGGTGCGGTGTCGGCGTTCATCGCATTGGTGATCCAGAAGATGAACGCGACAGGTTCAGATCAGGAATAAAGGCTGGTAGGCAGTTAGTCGGATCCTTCCGACAATTTGCCTGATTCTGCGGGGAGACCCCTGCACGCTGCCAACGGCAAAGGGCGCGAACGTCCAACCCGACGATGGACGCGCACGCTGCAGCACGAAGTTACTTGGTCGCATCCAGGACCAGCCGGCCCCGCAGATGGCGACCCTGGCTCTTCTTGACCGCTACTTTCGCGTCACTCAAGGCATAGGCTTCAACGTCGACCGTGAAATGGCCCTTGTCGAACAGTTCGGCAATCAGCGAGAGCTGACGGCCATCCGAGCGAGTGGCAAAGTTGGCGGGAGTCACGCCGTAATCATTGGCCAGCGACATGTTCGGCAGGCTCACCGGTGATACCAGCACGCCGTTTCTTTTCAAGACTTTGAACGATCGGGTTTGCGTATCGCCGCCGACCAGATCCAGCACTACATCAACGTCAGATACCAGCTCTTCGAACGCCTGAGTCGTGTAGTCAACGACGTAATCGGCGCCGAGGTTTTTGAGGTAAGCATGATTGTGCGCAGAGGCCGTGGCGTAGACTTCAGCGCCCAGGTACTTGGCAATCTGCACGGCCATGCTGCCGACACCACCGGCCGCTGCGTGGATCAATACCTTCTGGCGGCGCTGCACGCCAGCGTGTTCGGTCAATGCCTGCCAGGCGGTCAGTGCGGCAGCAGGTACAGCACCTGCCTGCAACATGCTCAACGATTTTGGTTTGATCGCCAACTTTGAAATAGGTGAAACGGCTTTAGTGGCGTAGCCACCAATAATGTTGATGAAGCCAAACACTTCATCGCCAATATTGAACTCAGTGACGCCCTGCCCCACTGCAATCACCGTACCGGCCACTTCAACTCCGGGGGTAAATGGCAGCGGCAATGGGATAAACGCTTTCATAGCCCCGGACAGGATCTTCCAGTCAATCGGATTGACGCCGGCGCTAGCCACATCGATCAGCACTTCACCTGCACCGGCGACCGGGTCTGCAACGTCCTCCAGGCGTAAAACTTCAGAGTTGCCGTATTCGTATACACGTATGGCTTTCATGGAGGTCTCGAAGAATGAAAAAGAAGGGCGGAAAAAAGCGCTACGCAGGCTTGGCCTTAGCAGCGCGAGGGGAATCAACGGCGAGCGTCGAGGCTAAAGCGACCGGCGCCGAAGGCGACGACTTGCAGCAAGCCACCGGCCATGGCGATGTTCTTGAAGAAGTGGATAAACTGATTTTGATCGCCCAGCGCATTGTGGAACGCCAGTGCGGTGAACACGCTGAACACCGCCAGCACTGCGGCAACGGTGCGGGTGCGGTAACCGGCGATCAGCGCCAGGCCACCACCGATTTCAACGATGATTGCCACCGCCAGGGCCAGTTGTGGCAGCGGTAGACCGACCGAACCGATGTAGCCGATCATCATCGCCGGCGCGGCCAGTTTGGAAAAACCGGAGAGAATGAAAATGGCGCTGAGCAGGATGCGGCCGATCAATGAGGCCGAAGCCTGGGTGACGTCGTTTTGTTCAACAGTGTTGGTTTGAGCGATGTTGGCTGAAGTCGTCATGAGCAATTTCCTTCAAGGTTTGCGCGACTCCCATGAATCGCTGCAGTGAAGAAATAGTGCGCCTCGGTGACTAACCTGTGTAGCTGACTAATTTAGATCATTAGGTTCGATAAAATAGAATAGCGCTCATCAGCATGCGCGTATGGGGGCGTTTTTTGGCGAATTGACGGTCGCCCATCTCAACAACCCTCCCTTAGGTGACTTGCTTGCCTTCTCAGGGCTCGATTTTACCGCTCGATGGTCTTTGCCAGACCTTCACTTTTTCAATATGCCAAGCTGATGTAAGCCCGTCAGCCAGTCCTCCATATGCCAGGTACGGACAATCTTGCCGTCCTTGAACTCATGGATATCGGTGGCGGTGATATTGATTCTTTTGCCAGTGGGCGTAACGCCTGCGAAAGTCCCACTTTGAACGCCGCAAATCCGTGAGCGCACAATGACCTTGTTGCCATCCTGCAACACTTCCTCAATCTTTATGCTGAAATTCGAGAAGGTGCCGTGCAAATGATGCAACACCTCTTTGGCGCCGGCAGGGCCCGGCGCCTGGTTGGCTCCGTATATCCGTCCAGTCGTCACTCAAAATACGATCGATCAGGCTTGGGTCGTTCTTATCGAAAGCCGCATACCAAAGTTCTACATCCTGCTTGTAGTGGCTGGCGTCTCCGGCATTCACGAAAGTGCTGGCGCAAAGCGCCACAAGACAGAGTGCGACCCTCCAAAATATTATGCCAGTCATTGCGTTCTCCTGATTAGCCATGGCAACGGCACCATGTTGCTCGGCAATCTGGCTTAACGCGGCATCGTTGGACAGTCGAATAAAATCGATGCTAACGATCTAATAAATAGAATGGCTGAGCGGCGGGGGTTCCAAGTGGGGTATGAAAGCGCTTCGCAATCCAGTCGTGAATACAGCCGTCAATTCGGACCACCACCGACACGCGACCTGGCCAAACTCCGCAGTTTTGCCTGATGGGTGAAGAGTTTCGTAGAGCCAGGTTAGTATTGAGCAATACGTTCGAGGAATTCGGCATGATCTCCGACCCCGGCACACCGACACTGGACCAGCTGCGCGTGTTTTTAACCGTCGTGGAAGTTGGAAGCTTTGCGGCGGCGGCTAGAAAACTGCACCGGGCTACTTCCGTCATCAGCTATTCAATCGCCAACCTTGAAATGCAGCTCGGCGTCTCGCTGTTTGATCGCCAGACGACTCGAAAACCCCAGCTCACCGACGCGGGGCGCACTGTTCTGGCCGAAGCAAGGACGATCGCCAACGGAATTCATGGGTTGCGTGCCAAAGTCAAAGGCCTGCTCCAAGGACTGGAAGCGGAGGTGCATTTGGTCCTGGACGTGATGCTTCCCGCCGAGCGCGTGGTCGATGCACTCAAGTCTTTTCGCGAAGAGTTTCCTACAGTGGCTCTGCACCTGCACATGGAGGCGCTCGGTGCCGTCACTGAACTGGTGATCAACCGCGGCGCGATCATTGGCATCAGTGGGCCAATGAATGAAGGCATCGACGGCATCGAACGAATTGGGGTCGGCAGCGTCGAGTTGATTCCGGTTGCCGCACCCAATCATCCGCTGGCTTCCAGTGCTTCCAATACGCCGGGTGCCGGGCGTGAATTCACCCAGCTGGTGCTGTCTGACCGCTCAGTCCTGACCAAGGACACGGATTTCGCCGTCCTCAGCAACCGAACCTGGCGACTGGCAGACCTGGGTGCCAAGCACATGTTGCTACGCGAAGGCATTGGCTGGGGGAATATGCCGGTTTCAATGATCCGTGAGGACTTGGAAAGCGGACGGCTTGTAAGCTTGAATTTACCGGAACTCAACAGCGGGATTTATACTTTCGACGCCATCTACCGCACAGATTTGCCACCCGGGCCTGCTGCACGTTGGCTGATTGAGCGGTTCGTCAATCAAAGCTCGGAATGAGAAACAGCAGCTACGCTGAACGATGCAGCACCGTTTCATAGATTGTGAGTTTTCCACTGTTCTCTTTATTCGAGTCTCTGGTGGAAATTAAGCGGGTTTTTCAGGGGCGCTTTGCACGGAAAAGTAGGCGGCGCGTCTTATGGTGCAACAACGATCACAGGCGGAGACGGTTCACGTCAGCCAAGCGAAATCGAACTCGCGGGCGCTCGCCATCAGGGCGAATTGATCAACTGCACTTTATAAATCTCGGCAACGATCTGCAGCGTGGCCTCCTCGATCGTGCCTTCGTTACGGCATAAAAACCAATCGTGATCGGCCATCGCGCGTTCGAATGCCTGGGTACAAGCGATCTGCTCTTGCAGGCTATGGATCACGGTACTGCCCAGCCCACGGGATCGTGACGCGGCCCTCGCCCATGAAATATCGGGATCGGTGACAACGCCGACATGCAGGTCTGGCACTTGCACGTTTCGATCAGTGTTCATTTGTAGAATGTCTGCAAACGGGACCATCCGGCGGAACGCAGCCTCTGATGGGTACCAGCGATCCATCAGGATAATGCTGCCCAATGGCTGTTTAGGCAGTACGTGCCGGGATATCCAACGACGGCTATCAGCAAAGCGCTCACACACCCTCAACTCCAAATCCCTGCCGGGATTTCTGACGAATTCGTTAACGAGCGCCATGGTGATTCCCCTGTAGGGATCGCTTTTTTTCTCGCACAGCCGGACTACCTTCTTGTTTTCCATCCTCAGTGCTTTCGTCACGGCTTCCAACAATGTGGTTTTTCCGGTCCCCTTCGGCCCATCCAGGGAAACAAATAACGGGCGATTCATTCCAGGCCTTGGTTGAGTCATTCAGCCCCATCTCTCCAAACTTTTCATTGTCGTGGGTGTCCGCTCTTAAGCGGTTGTAGCAATAGCATCGCATTTTGAAAAAGCTGCCGCTAAGGAGTGGTGATGACCTTTTATATTTTTCTTCTGGCCTGCTGCGCTGCCGCCAGCACAGGCTTTTTCTTCAAACCGGGCCCGTGGTACGCAACACTCGCCAAGCCCAGCTTCACGCCACCCAATTGGGTGTTCCCGGTCGCTTGGTTAATTATCTATGTGTTGCTGGCCTGGGCTGGGTACCGGTTGAGTGTGATGCCGGGTAGCCAGGATGTCCTGGCTTTATGGGCGGCGCAGATTGCCCTCAATACGCTGTGGACGCCGGTTTTTTTTGGCGCCAATCGTGTTTTCGCCGGCATGCTGATACTTGCCCTGCTCTGGCTTGTCGTCGCTGCAATGGTGGTAATGGCATTGCAGCTTGATGTGATGACTGGGCTGATCCTGTTTCCATACCTTATTTGGCTTTGTGTCGCCGGCGCGCTGAATTTATCCATCTGGCGCAATAACCGTTGATGGCAGTCGTTTCAGGCGGCCAACGCATGCTCGATAAACGCCAGCAATTCGCCTTGCAAGCGCTTAGTAGGCCTCGGCGACGAGCGCGGCAATGCGCTCGGCATCTTCGGGTTGTGCTCGGCGAATCCTTTTTCGACGAAAACAGCCGCTTTCATGAGTGCCATGGTGGTCCCTCCTGGGTCGGTGACGGGATTTAAGTTCAGCACGAAATCCACGGCCTGCCGGGTTACCGGATCAGAGGCAGCGTTGGACCACCCTGCCCGACGCACGAATCAGCCATATGCGCCGGGCTTTTTCGTCTAACGTCAATGGGTGCGGCTTGCACGAGCCACTTCCTCTGGAAAGGAGTTCAACGATGAAAACTTTCGCTTCCTGGCTGACGATGACGCTTCTTGGGCTGGTGCTGGGCGGTTGCGCGGCGGTCGGCGCCGGGAGTGGCGGCGCTGGCGAAATGGAAATTCGTTCGGGGAAAATCGAGCAGATTACCCAGACCCAGATGCAGACCAACCACGACAGTGGCGTCGGCGCCATCCTCGGCGGTATTGGCGGCCTGGGCCTGGGCAGCCTGATCGGTGGCGGTACCGGCCGGGATGTGGCGATGGTCGCCGGCGCTCTCGCGGGTGCAGCGGGCGGCAACTACGTCGAGAAGAAAAAGTATGACCAGCCCGTGGATGCCCAACAGATCATCGTCCGCACCCACAGCGGCGTACTGGTTCAGGTGACCCAGCCGATCAACCCGGCGCTGCGAAAAGGCATGAACGTGTATGTCGAAGGGACTGGCAACGACGCACGGGTGGTGCCACAAAGCTAGGCTGCCAACCCATGCGCGCAACACCGTCAAACGGCTGAAGGACCATCCGGTGGTTGCGATGCGGGGCAACAATGACCTCGATGCGCCTTGGGCGCACGACCTTCCCGATTACCTGAGGTTGGAACTCAACGGCTGGAGGGTATTTGGTGCATGACATCGCCGACGCCATGCCCCCCTCACGACTCGCCGACAACCACCCTCACCCGATGGCAGTCGAACGGCCCGAGCGCCTGGCCGCTCGCCGAGCGCACTTCAATCGGCATCAGGGTTTGGACGTGTTCGTTGTCCACTAGCGCAGAACGCGTCTCTTGCGCCTGGAACAGGAACCGTTCGCCCCACTGACGCAGGCTGACCACCACGGCAAACAATTCATGCCCCTTGTCTGTCAGGACGTACTCCTTGTAGGCACTGCCATCCGACGCCGGTTGCACCTCGAACACACCCAACTCGACCAGCGATTTCAAACGCGTCGACAGAATGTTCTTGGCCACGCCCAGGCTCTTTTGAAATTCACTGAAGCGGCGAATGCCATCGAACGCGTCGCGGACGATCATCAGTGACCAGCGATCACCGATGGCCTCCAGCGTTCTTGCTACCGGGCATTCATTGTTTTGAGTGGTGGTGCTGTCGATCATTGAAGTGACCTTTTGAGATTCGGTTAACGTGGTTGCATTTTAAAACCTGATTGGGCAACAATCGAATCAGGTTTTAATTTGAAACCAGTTTATCGCCTCGGAGGCTCACATGACAGCACAGACCGACTCGGCCACACAAACGCTCCTCAAGCCGGCAACGAAACCAGCGCAAAGCGGCCAGGTTACGGGGCTTTCCCCGGCGCTCACGTTGTTGTTTTCCGTTACCTGCGCGCTGGCCGTCGCCAATGTTTACTTTGCCCAACCCTTGCTCGATTCAATGGCCGGCAGCCTGGGTGTGAACGATTCAGTTATCGGTTTTGTGGTGACGGCGACCCAGGCCGGCTACGCGTTGGGGTTGCTGTTCATCGTGCCGCTGGGCGACTTGATCAACCGCAAACGGCTGGTGCTGTTCCAAGTGCTGCTGTCTGCCGTTGCGCTGATGGCCGTCGGTGCGGCGCAGCATTGGCTGGCCCTGTTGGCTGGCATGCTGGTTGTCGGTTTGCTGGCCGTGGTGGTTCAGGTGCTGGTGGCCTATGCCGCCGTGCTCGCAACGCCGCTTCAACGGGGGCAAGCCGTGGGAACAGTCACCAGCGGCATTGTGCTGGGCATTCTACTGGCGCGGTTTACCTCGGGACTGATAGCCGACCAGGCGGGCTGGCGCGCCGTGTATTTCGTGTCCAGCGCATTGATGCTGAGCATCGCGGCGGTGTTCTGGAAAGTCCTACCGCCCGACAAGTCGCCATCCAATCGGCTTTCCTACCCTGCCCTCGTCCGCTCGCTGTTCACGCTGTACTTGACCGAACCGGTGCTACGGACCAGAGGCCTGCTGACCATGCTGATCTTTGCGGCTTTTTCCGTGCTCTGGACCGCCATGGTGCTGCCGCTGAGCGCCCCGCCACTGTCGCTTTCCCACACGGCCATCGGCCTGTTTGGCCTCGCCGGTGTCGCCGGGGCCTTGGCGGCCAGACGCTCCGGTCGCTGGGCCGACCGGGGTTTCGCACAACGGGTGACCGGCATCGCGCTGGCGATCCTGACGTTGTCCTGGCTGCCCATCGCCATGGCTCAGACGTCACTGCTCGCGTTGATCGTTGGCGTGATCTTGCTCGATTTCGCCGTGCAAGCCGTGCACGTCACCAACCAGAGCCTGGTGTTTGCCGCGCGCCCCGACGCCCAAAGCCGCATGGTGGGCGCCTACATGTGTTTTTACTCGGTGGGCAGCGCGTTGGGCGCCGCCGCCGCGACCCAAGTGTATGCGCACTGGGGCTGGCCGGCCGTCAGCCTTCTGGGTGCTCTGATAAGCGCGGCGGCGCTGGTGCTGTGGTGGTTCACGTTACCTGCTTCAGCGACCCATCAAGCAAGCGCCTGAACACCTGCGCAGTCAGGTTTCATCGTCCTGCTGAAAATCAACTATGGTTTATGCCCAGATGCATGGCGAGTAGGCTGAGCTCATTTCTGTGTTGCGTATGCAGCAGTATTCAGTGCCGTTGAGTTGCCCTTCGGAGCCGAGCCTACGGGGTTGGATGACTGGGAGGTCAATATGCGCGTCGCACACGCTCCGTTACCCACTGAATACACCTTGCGCACGCGCTGCGCGCTCACTGTTGCGATTGCCAATGCGTTGGTGATGATGGACGCACAGGCAGCCTGCGGCCCCTTGGCCGCGGGCACCTACAACGTGTCGCAGACCTGCATACCCGGCGCAGGGCTCGACGCGTCATTGTCCACGCAACCCGGCACCACTATCACCACCGCTGCCGGCTCTGCGGTATTGAGCCGCGCCTCCAACGCCAATTCTACGCTGACACTCAGCGGCACTACGATCAACAGCAGCCCGCCGACCGCGGCCAACGCCGTGTTCTCCAACGTGACCGGTGCGGGTGGCGCGGGCAATGCCAGCCTGATCGTGGACGGCGGCACCAGCAACGTCAATTCGGTGGGATCGGGCCTGGATGCGCTCGCCATCACCAACGCCAACTCCGGTTTGACCGCGTTCACGGTCACTTCGGGCACCACGCTGAACATCCTCAATGCGGTGCCCGGTGACGAACACGACGGCATCGATGTCACGGCCACTGGCGGCGGTGCGATCAACGTGATCCACAGCGGCAGCGGCACGATTACCACCTCCGGCGGCAATGGCATCTGGGCCAAAGGCACGGGCGGCAGCAACGTCAATGTCAGCGTGGGCAGCGGCGTCAGTTTTCTCGTCGACAACACCAATGCACTCTCCGCCGGTCCTCCCATTGGTGACGATACCCTGCCCACGGCGGGCGTCGGCAACCACGCGGGGGTCCACACCCGGGCGATCAATGGCAACACCACCGTCGACAACGCCGCGGCCATCACCGGCCGGGGCATGAACGCCTTTGGTGTGTTCACCGAAGGCGGCACTGGTAACACCCGTCTGCACAATAGCGGAGCGATCAGCACCGATGGCTTGAATGGTTTTGGTATCCGGGCAGTCTCGACCACCGGCAGTATCAGCGTGGTCAACGACGGCGCGATCACCACCACCGGGGGCGGCGGCCACGGCATCTATGCCAATGACAATGTCGGGGCCACCGGCAATATCAGCATTGAAAACAATGCGCCGCTCACCGTCGGCAGCACTTCCGATACGGTTGGCTCACGAGCCATCTACATCATCAAGCGTGGTACCGGCGACACCACCGTCACTGGTAACGGCAACATCAATGTCCTCGGCGGCCTCACGACCGCCCGCGCCTACGGCATCATCATCAGCGCCGAGGGCAACACCCTCGTCAACTACGGCGGTGACATTTCCGCCAGCGGCGCCGGAGCGGGAGGCATCCGGGCTGACTCAACCTCGGGCAGTGTGCGTGTCGATTACACCGGCAATCGCATCGAAACGTTCAATGGCAATGCCAATGGCATTTTCGTCTCGACCAAATCGCCCACCGGCACGCTGGACGTGAACGCCCGCGGGACGATCACCACCCACTCCAACACCGGGGGTGGCGATGGCACCGGCATTGGTTCGTTCGGGATACAGGCTTTGAGCCAGGGCGGCAATATCAATGTGACGTTCAATGGCCCGCGCATCGATGTCAATGGCAGCGGTGCCGCCCTGCTTGCCGGTAATGCATTTGACGCCGGTAGCGGCTTGGGCGGCCTCAGCGTCAACAATTCCGGAGAGCTCATTGCTCGGGGCAATCAGCAACAAGGCATCCGCACATTTTCCAGCACCGGGGAGCAAACCGTTACCAACACCGGTGCCATCCAGACCCTCGGCGCCAGTGGCAGCCAGGGCATTCGTGCCGAGGCGTCAGGTGCCGCCAACCTGCAGGTCAACAACTCGGGGGCGATCACGACCCGGGGTGCTGGCTCATCCGGCATCGATGCGCAAACCCTCGGCGGCTCGACCAGTGTCAACAACAGCGCTGCGGTGCAAGCGGGATGGAGTGACAGCAGCGCTGTCACGCTCGCCGGCGCGACACAAGCGTTGACCAACACCGGCACCCTCGGCGCCCTCAGTGACGCTGCCGTGCGCGCAGACGCGAATGGACCGGGCAACACGTTCAGCCTCGATAACGCCGGGCAAATGACGGGGTCGGTCACGGCCACCGGCGCGGTCAGCACGCTGGCCAACCCAGGCACCTGGACCCTGCGCAATTTTGCCGACAGCACCGGCAGCGGCACCCGCGACACCTGGGGTGTAGCGGTCAGCAATCTTGGATCGGCGGCGGGCAACAGCATCGACAATACCGGGCTGATTCGCCTGGCGGCCCAGCCAACTTCCGGCATCGCTAACTTCAACACCAACGGTGCCTACCTGCCACTGGGCCAAACGGCCAACCAACCCACGCCAGGTGGTGCGGTGCAAGGGCAAATACTCGGTGTCAGCCGTTTCACAAACAGCGGCACCCTTGACCTCGCGGGCGGCAGTCACACGGTGGGTAACGTGCTGGTCATCAGTGGTGCAACCACGGCAGGCACCGATGGCGGTGGCGTGTTCGTGTCCAATGGCGGCAGCGTGCGGCTCAACACCACGTTGAATGAAGGCGGCGCGAACAGTCGCTCCGACTTGCTGGTGGTGGACTCGACGTCGACCGGCAGCCGTGGCACCACCGGCCTGAACGTCACGCATGTGGACGGCTTGGGTGCCCTGACCCAAGGCAACGGCATTGCCGTGGTCGAGCTGGCCAACAAGTCGCCTGCGGCCAGTGATCCCAATGCCTTCCAACTGGCCAATCGTGTGGTCGCAGGCCCTTACGAATACCGCCTGCAACAAGGCACCAGGGATGGCACGGCGAAAGACACCTGGTACTTGCGTTCGGACCAGACGACGCCGGTTGGTCCTCCTGGCCCCGGGCCAGATCCTGATCCTGATCCCGAGCCGTCTCCCGCGCCTACCCCCGCGGCGGTTCCCAACTATCGTCCTGAAGTGTCTCTTTACGGCGCACTGCCGGCCCTGGCTCTGGTGTACGGGCGCACGATGGTCGACACCCTGCATGAGCGCGTCGGCGAAGAACGCCTCAACCCCGGCGATCCACTACCGGCGCAAGACCAGACCGCCGACAGCCCGTCGATGGGGTGGGGGGCGTGCGATCTACCGCAGCGGAAAACAGGATGCCGACCGAAAAGGCGTATTGGGCAATACTCCGCAATACAACTATGACCTGACAGCCTTCCAGATCGGCGCCGATCTCTATCGCAAGGTGCGCACCGACGGCAGCCATGAGCAGGCCGGGATTTCCTTGTCGGCCGGGACCATCGATGCAGGCGTCAGCCACTACACCGGCCGCGCCGCCGGGGAGGACACGCTGCGCGCCTACGGGGTGGGCACCTACTGGACCCATTTCGGTCCTTCTGGCTGGTATCTGGACGGCGTATTGCAACTCAATCATTTCGACATCGAGGCCAAGCCCAGCGATCTGGCGAAACTTGAAACCAAGGGCTGGGGCTACACCGCGTCACTGGAGAACGGCTATCCGTACCAAGTCGATAACAACTGGTACGTCGAGCCCCAGTTGCAGGCTATCTACAGCTACGTCGACCTGGACAACAGCAATGACGTCGGCGCCAACGTGCGCTTCAAGGACGTGGACTCCTTGATCGGTCGCCTGGGGGTGAGAATCGCCAGGGACTGGGATACCGAGGGCACCGACAAAACCGCGCGGCGCACCAACGGCTGGATTCGGCCCAGCATCTGGCATGAGTTCAAGGGCCAGCCAAAAACCGAGTTCTCTTCCGAGACCGGGTACATTCCGTTTGAATCGGATATTCAGGGCACCTGGGGGGAAATCAATCTGGGCGTGGACTACCAGGCCAACCAGCGCACGACATTTACGGTCTCGACCGGTTACCGGCAGGGATTCGACGGCGACAGCCATGGCTACGACGCGATGCTGGGCTTCAAGATCAATTTTTAGCCGCTTGGCGCAGCGAACGCCGCACCTCAGCCTGAATGGTGTAGGCCGGGGCCTCCACGGCATTGAAATCCTGCGTGTAACGCTGGGCAAAGCCCGTAACGCCCCATTCCCGGTATTGCTGAACATGCTTGAGTTCGTGGGCCCAGAGCGCCACGTCCTGCTCGGCGGCTAGCGGGTCACGAAAGAGGATGATGTCGATCAGCGTCACGGCACCGACATCGGGGTTTTGCAGCATCGCCGAGGCCGCGTCGAGTTGGCCGCTGTCACTGACTTTGTAGCGCACGGCATCGAGCTCGTCGGGGGCGTACCAGCGCAGCAGTTGTTCGCGAATGTGGGCGGGAATGGGCTGGACGCCAGCGTTGGCGGCTTCGATGTGGGCCTGGGTCAGCCACAGCGCCAGCGCCGGGGCGGCGAGTTGGTAGACGCCATCGGTCATCACGTCGGGCAGACAGATGCATTCGTCCAGGCACACGCGTCTCTCGTCCGCCGGGCAGTCGCTGGCCTGGGCCGGCAGTGCAAACGCCAGGCAAACGATGAACAGCGCCACCAGACGCAAGGTGATGGGCGACATGGAGTGCTCCAGCGAAAGCGATTAAGGGGCTTGCTACAACCGTTCAGGAAAATGGATTTTTTTGACGTTTACGACCGCGTAAATAATCAATTTTTTAAACCGATTTCCTTTGATACCTGTCTGTCACCGCCCGGTCATACCTCTAACGCCAACCAACAAGCCTTCCCGTTGCGTTGCCTCGCCTCGCACTCAGGCGTGGCTAACCGGCCGGAACTATTGACAGGACGTGACCATGACCGTTCCACTCGCCACCGCCCAACTCCTCGCCTGCCGCCGCCTGGCCATGGCACAGAACGAAAAACTGTTCGAAGAGGCCAATGCGCTCAATCGCTCGGCGCACGATTTGCTGGACCGCCCCGACCTCGACAGCGACCTGTTCCTTCACTATTTGCAGCTTCGGGGCAAGGCCGAAGCGATGTTTCGTGAAGCGCTGGAGCATCTGTCGATTGTCAATGAACAGTTCCCCCCGGTTCCTGTACGGACAGTGCCCCGATCCCTTGAGACGCTGATGGCCTTCACCCCGCCCGCTGCCCGGGCACGCGCCGATTGGGCCGCCGCCGGCGAAGCGAGTGCCTGAATCGTTCAGGGCAACAGCAGCGCTTGATGAATCTCAATGGTCGGCACGGCGCCATGCTTGCGCCGGCTGTCCAGCCAGCGGCGGGTCTTGTCGACATCAAAGATCTGGCCCTGCTCCATCAGCGTCAGAATCAGCGCGTCCGCCACCCGGTAGCGACCACACTCCGGACAATCGCGCTCCTCCCATGGGCCGTGACACTCGATACGCTCTGCGACGTTGACGCAGATCAGACAATTCATTGCGCTCACCCTTTTTTATTGTGCAGATATCTTCAGCCCGCCGGGACGGCTTGAGAATGGTCGACCGAAGAAACTGCGACATAGTTCGCAGCGTTGACGCTTTCAATGCAAACAGGTCGTATCCAACGCAACTGCGCCAAGGCAATTACCCCCGGTCTTCTGGAAAAAACCCACTAAACTCCTTCGGGTGCCTTAACCCGTACAGGTTCATGTAAGGCAGTCATGAACCTGTGTGCCCTGCCTAGGCTAACTGTTCGGTGATCAACGCACCCAAGAACGTTGTCGTTGTGCACGCATCACCGATTGCCACCCTGAAACAATGAGGATCGCTGATATGCACAAGCTATCGGATCGTTTCAAGCTGTCTGTCGTGTTTGCTGCACTGTTGTCTTTTAACGGGCTGGCCCACGCCGCTCAAACGGAAAAACCCAACATCCTGTTCATCGTCTCCGACGACACCGGTTATGGCGACCTGGGCCCGTACGGCGGTGGCGTCGGGCGCGGCATGCCCACGCCAAGCATCGATCAATTGGCGGCAGAAGGCGTCACGTTCTACTCGTTCTATGCTCAACCCAGCTGCACACCTGGCCGGGCGGCCATGCAGACCGGGCGAATCCCCAACCGCAGCGGCATGACCACCGTGGCCTTCCAGGGGCAAGGCGGTGGTTTACCCGCCGCCGAATGGACGCTGGCGTCTGTGCTCAAAACAGGCGGCTACGAGACCTACTTCACCGGCAAATGGCATTTGGGTGAAGCCGACTATGCATTACCCAATGCACAAGGTTATGACGTGATGAAGTACGTCGGCCTGTATCACCTCAATGCCTACACCTACGCGGACCCGACCTGGTTCCCGGACATGGATCCGGAAACCCGTGCCATGTTCGAAAAAGTGACCAAAGGTGCATTGTCCGGCAAAGCCGGTGAAAAACCGGTCGAAGAGTTCAAGATCAATGGTCAGTACGTCGACACCCCTGTCGTGGACGGCAAACCGGGCGTCGTCGGTATTCCGTTCTTTGATAACTACGTGGAGAAAGCCACGCTGGAGTTTCTCGACACCGCGGCCAAATCAGACAAGCCGTTTTTCATCAACGTCAACTTCATGAAGGTGCACCAACCGAACTTGCCGGCACCGGAGTTCATTCATAAATCCATGTCCAAGTCCAAGTACGCCGATTCCATCGTCGAACTCGACACTCACATCGGCCGGATCATGGACAAGCTCAAGGCGCTTGGCCTGGATAAGAACACCCTGGTGGTCTACACCACCGACAACGGTGCCTGGCAGGATGTTTATCCGGACGCCGGCTACACGCCGTTCCGCGGGACCAAGGGCACGGTGCGTGAAGGTGGCAACCGGGTACCGGCCATTGCCGTCTGGCCCGACAAGATCAAGCCCGACACGAAAAACCACGAGATCATCGGCGGCCTGGACCTGATGGCGACGTTTGCCTCGGTTGCCGGTGTGAAGCTGCCGGAAAAGGATCGTGAAGGCCAGCCGATCATCTTCGACAGCTACGACATGACCCCGGTACTCACCGGCAGTGGCCCTTCACCGCGCAAGGAATGGTTCTACTTCACCGAGAACGAACTGTCGCCGGGTGCTGCGCGTGTCGGAAACTACAAGGCGGTGTTCAACCTGCGCGGTGACGACGGCGCGACCACCGGCGGCCTGGCCGTCGACTCCAACCTGGGCTGGAAAGGCGCCGAAAAATACGTGGCGGTAGTGCCTCAGGTTTTTGACCTGTGGCAAGACCCGCAAGAACGCTACGACCTGTTCATGAACAACTTCACTGAGCGCACCTGGACCATGGTGCCGATTTCGGCTGCGATCATGAAGTTGATGAAAACCTACGTCGATTATCCTCCGCGCAAACTGCAAAGCATGGGTTATGACGGGCCGATCGAGTTGTCGCAGTACCAGAAATTCCAATACGTACGTGATGCGCTGAAAAAAGAAGGTATCAACCTGTCGATGCCGAATGGCAACTGATCAGGCCTGCTGAAGAAATGGCGGCCTTCGAGGGAAGGTCGCCATTGCCGGTCATTTTAACGGGTCATGCGCAATCAATGTCTTCGGTTCTAGAAACGCGCTCATCCCCCACTTGCCCATTTCGCGTCCAAGGCCTGAACGCTTGAACCCACCGAAGGGCGCACGCGGTTCGTGGGCCAGGGTGTTGATCAGCACCCGTCCCGAGTCGATTTGACGGGCAATGTTCACACAGCGCTCGGTGCTCTTGCCCAGCACCAGAGCACTGAGCCCATAGTCTGTATCGTTGGCAATGCCGATCGCCTCGGCGTCGTCCTCGTACGGGATGATCGTCAGCACCGGGCCGAAGATTTCCTCCCGTGCGATGCGCATCCGGTTGTTGGCATCGGTGAAGATCGTCGGTTTGACGAACCATCCGGCGTGCAAACCTTGCGGCCGACCTTCGCCACCCGCCAGCAGCCTTGCGCCTTCTTCCTGGCCGAGACGAATGTAGCCTTGCACACGCTGCCATTGCTTCTGGCTCACCATCGGGCCAATGTCGGTGTCGGCGCTGCGCGGGTCACCCGACTTAATCTGTGAGACGCCCTCCTTCGCCACCTGCTCGAATTCCGCCAAGCGGCTGCGCGGTACAAGAATGCGCGTGCCGGCGATGCAGGCCTGGCCGCTGTTGAGAAATCCGGCTTGCAGCACCAACGGCATGACCGCCTGGAAGTCCGCATCGTCCAGCACCACGGTAGGCGACTTGCCGCCCAGTTCGAGCGTCACGCGCTTGAGGGTGTCGGCGCCGGTTCTGACCAGGTGTTGGCCGACCGCGGACGACCCGGTAAACGAGATCTTGGCCACATCGGGATGGCGGGCGATTTCCTCACCGACCCCATCACCCCGTCCATTGACGATATTGAAAACCCCCGGCGGCAGCTGCGCTTCGTGCAATGCCTGGAGCACGACTTGCGTCTGCAACGCGCTCATCTCGCTGGGCTTGATGACGGCGGTGCAACCTGCGGCCAGCGCAGTGGCCAGCTTGTTGCAAATGAAGCCCGCGTTGCTGTTCCAGGGTGTGATCAGTCCGGCCACGCCCACGGGCGTCAGAATCACCCGGGCCATGCCGACCTGCTCCTCGAATTCGAATGCCTCCAGTGCATCGATCGCTTGTGCAATCACGTCCGCCGGATAAGTCGCCATCCAGCGCCCGCGAACTGCCGGTGCGCCGTATTCGATGAGGATCGCTTCCAGCAGTTCTTTCTCCCTGGCCGCCACGGCCCGATGCAGGCGTTGCAGCGCCGTTATGCGTTCCTCCCGAGTGGTACGAGACCAGGCCGGGAACGCTGCCTTGGCGGCGGCGATGGCACGCTGTGCGTCCTGTGCATCGCCCAGCCGAACCTGACCGATGACCTTCTCAGTGCTCGGGTTATGCAGGTCGAACCATTCCTGACCGTGGGGGATGACGAATTCGCCGTTGATGTAGATGTGTTCAATGCGTTGCATGGCGACTCCTCGCTGAAAAGGGCTCGCCTGTATCGAGCCTCTGTGATGCGCAGTCTACGAGGGAGTTATTGTTCCGATAAGCTATCCTTTGGCGCATGAAGTATCCGTATATTCAGGACTATCCATGCACAGAACAGGAATGACCGAGCTGGAAGTGGTGCTGGCGGTTGCGCGTCGCAGCAGCTTTCGGGGCGCGGCACAGGAGTTGGGCATGTCCACCACTGCCGTCAGCAGCGCGGTGGCCGGGCTGGAAGCGCGCTTGAAGGTGCGCCTGTTCAATCGCTCCACGCGCAGTGTGGCCCTCACCGATATCGGGCAACGCTATGTCGAACGCATCGCCCCTGCCCTGGCGCAGATCAAGAGTGCCGGCGAAGAAGCCAGCGTTGGGCCAGACTCGCCCAGTGGCACGCTACGCATCAATGCACCGTATGGCGCGGCGTACCTGCTATTGGACCCGCTGTTCAAGCAATACGCCGAGCGCTATCCCGAGGTGCCCATCGACATCGTCAGCGAAGCAAACATGGTCGACATCGTCGCCGAGGGCTTCGACGCCGGGATTCGCCTGGCAGAATCGGTACCGCAAGACATGATTGCCGTGGCGCTGTCGGGTGACATCCAGATGCTCGTGGTGGCAACGCCCGAGTACTTCGAACGCCATGGCGTGCCCGAACATCCGCGAGACCTGCTGACCCACCAAAGCATCGGCATGCGCATGGCCCACGGTGGCCTCTACCATTGGGAACTGGAACGCGAGGGCCAGAAGCTGCAGATGGACCTGCCGGTGCGCTTGGCCTGCAACGAACTGTTGGCCATCAAACAGGCTGTGTTGTTGGGCCTTGGCATCGGCTTCATTTCCGAGTGGTTCATCCAGGAAGAACTGGCCAGCGGCGCGCTGGTGCCGGTGCTGATGCCGTGGTGCCCGTCGTTTGGGGGGTTGCGACTTTACTACTCGGGCCATCGATTTGTGCCGGCGCGATTGCGCGCATTGGTTGAGCTGGTGCACGAGTTGCGGCCCCCTGGCGCCTCCAATAAGTAGCCGGTTTATCTCGCCGGTTCTCGTCGCAATGACTCAGCACAGGTAGCAAAAGATCAGAAATCCGCTATTACGTTAGTAGTTGCACTTCATTCATTGCAAACCTTCACGGGACCGCCCCTAGATGCGAAATCCACTTATGCATTCGAGCGTTCGTATCGGTTTTTTGCTGGGTGCGCTCTCAATGGGGCTGACCGCGTGCAGCAGCGGCGGGAACACCCACGCAACGAATAAAGAAGTAGCTTCACCCCCTGTCGATGACAGCGAGACCTCGTCTGTGCGTATCACGACGAGTTGGCTCCAACACTCACTTAGCCAAACGGGCTGCATCGAGCACGCCAAACAGGCACTTACAAAAGCCAGATATTTTGTTGAAGCCGGAGACAGATCAGTCTTTGGGATGCGTGAAGGTATGACTTTTTCGATTCGCTGCGACTACGAAGGCGTTGCTTTTTTCTCAGTGGCTTATCGCCACAGGCCCAGTACTCAATTGCAGGATCGGGTCCTGAATGAAATCACCCGGCTGTTTTAAAGTTCCTCACGCAATTCCGAAAAACTGTAGGCGCCGGCCTGCTGGCGATGGACTCAAGTACGCCGCGTTTATCCAGTTCACAGGCGAAGGGGCCGCTCATTTCAATCATGAGGTTTATTTCACCTCGATAGTGACAGGAACTGTCCGAACGGATCGCCAGCCCAACCCCAGCACCATCAGCAAGCCCAGACCCGCCATCACCGCCCCTGCCAGCGAAATGGCCGGGTAGCCCAGGCCGGCGTTGATGACCGCGCCCCCGAGTGCCGCGCCAATCGCATTGCCGAAATTGAACGCACCGATGTTCATCGCAGAGGCCAGGTTAGGCGCTTCCTTGGCGGCTTCCATCACACGCATCTGCAACGGTGGCACCAAGGCAAAACTGGCGGCGCCCCACAACAGGATCGACAACGCTGCGGGAAGCGGCCATTGCATGAACACCGAGAACGCCAGCAGCACGGCAATCAGCACCACGAGCGACAGTTTCAAGGTGCGGTCCACCGAACGGTCCGCAGACTTGCCACCCCAGACATTGCCGAGGGTCAAGCCGACACCGAACAGCACGAGCATGCCGGTGACGAAGTTGCTCGAGGCGTGGGTGACGTCCCGCAGAATCGGTGCGATGTAGGTGAACACCGTGAACATGGCACTGGACCCGACGACCGTCAGCGCCAGTGCGGCCAGCACCGGGCCACGGCCCAGTACGCGAATTTCGGCCATCAGGTTTCCACCCTTGGGGGCTGGCGAATTCGGCAGAGCGCACCAAAGCGCGACCATGACCATGGCACCGAGCCCGCTGATGCCCCAGAACGCGGTACGCCAACCGAAGTGGTCGCCGAACCAGGTCGCGAGCGGCACGCCACCAATGGTCGCCAGGGTCAGTCCTAGAAACATGGCCGCGACGGCACCTGCGCGCTTGTCGGGCGCTACCACACTGGCGGCCACGATCGAGCCAATGCCGAAGAATGCGCCGTGGTTCAGCGACGTCACCAGCCTGGCAATCATCAAGGTCTGGTAGTCGGTGGCCAATGCCGACAGCAGGTTACCCAGGGTGAAAATCGCCATCAGCCCGACCAACAGATAGCGACGCGGGACCCGCCCCGTGGCGAGGGTCATGATCGGGGCGCCGATCAATACGCCCATGGCGTAGGCACTGACCAACAGCCCGGCGGCGGGAATGGATACGCCAAGATCGGCGGCAATACCGGGCAACATGCCCATGGGCGCAAACTCGGTGACTCCGATGCCGAAGGCACCAATGGACAGTGCTACAAGGGGTGGATTGATATGCATGGTTGACTCCTCATCTGTGTGCCAAATGCTACAATCCTGACTTTTCCGGCAGTAGCCCTCTGTACGGCACTACAGCTTTGCGTGGAGTACACAAATGGACATCGGCGGGCGCTCGGGGGAGATGGAAGTATTCGCGATGGTTGCCGAACAAGGCAGCCTGTCGGGCGCAGCTCGCGTGCTGGGTCTTACGCCGTCGTCCGTCAGCCGCATCATCACGCGCATCGAGCAGCGCATAGGCACCCGGTTGCTGCTTCGCACCACCCGGGCCATCACCTTCACCGCTGAAGGCGAAGCGTACCTGCGCGGCGCACGACGCATTCTCGCGGACATGGCGGAAGTCGAGGATGCGATCACCGATCAGGGTGTGCCACGGGGGCGGTTGAGGGTCAGCGCTTCGCTTGCACACGGGCGGCTGGTGATCGTGCCGCTGATTGCCCAGTTCAGTGCCCGCTACCCTGCCATTGTGGTTGATGTGCTGCTGGGGGATGAGCTGGTGGATATCCTGGGCGGGCAAGCAGACGTTGCGATTCGCTTTGGCGATTTGCCCGACAGCCCCTTGACCGCTCGCCATCTCGGCTCCACCGGCCAGGTCATCGTCGCCTCACCGGACTACCTGGCCCGACATGGCACTCCGCTTGTTCCGCAGGATTTACTCACCCACAACTGCCTGCGTTTCAACTTCCGTCGGGCTGCGTCCGATTGGCCCTTTCGCATCGACGGGCGCGATGTTTCGCTGAAGGTAGCCGGTACGATCGAGGGCAACAGCGGAGAGGCGTTGTGCCAGTTGGCCAGGTTGGGCGCGGGCATCGCCCGCATTGGCGCATTCAGCGTGGCAGACGACTTGAAAAGCGCTCGCCTGGTCTCCCTGCTTGAAGCCTACAACCCGGGCGATCGGGAGCCGATTCACGCGGTGTTCGTCGGTGGCGCGGCGATGCCCGCACGGGTGCGGGCATTTGTTGACTTCCTGGTAGCACATCATCAGACGTGATGGGGTAGCCGTAACCAGCTACGCCACTTCACGCCCCTCCTCACGGAACTTGAACGACGGCAGCCCGCACACTTTGCCGCTCACTGACCAGACAGACCACCAGCGCAGCCACGCCGATGCCGAACAGATAAAGGGCCTGCCGCCCCCAATGCTCCATCATCGCCCCGGCCACCAGTGGGCCGATGGTCGCACCGATGCCGAACGTGACCAACAACACACCGGCCACCGACACCCGCAACTCCGGCTCCAGATTGTCGTTGGCGTGCACCACGCCCAAGGGATACAGGCAAAACTGCAAGAAGCCGATGACGGCACCCGCCAGCATGACCCAGCCCGCCCCCGGCTGCTGAAAGAAGGCCAGCGGCAGATAAGCGACGCACAGCAAGCCCGCGGTCAAGCGGATCAGCGTTACACGGGAGAACCGGTCCGACAGCCTGCCAAGCGGCAGTTGTGCAAACAGTCCGGCCGCAATGCTCAAGGCCATGAACTGGCCAACCTGCGCCGGTGTGAAACCTGATTGCGCGGCGAAGATCGGTGTCAGTCCATAGAAACAGCCATTGAGTAATCCCGAGGCGAGAATGGTGCCCAAAGATTGCGGCAGCCGACGCACATACCGCAGGTAGCTGACCCGCGCCTGTTGGATGGGGCTGGGCTGCATGCCCCGGTGCATCGCCATGGGCACAAGCCCCATGGCAAACGCGATGGCCACGCCGGACAACACCAGCGCATCGAGGCCATTGCCCAGGCTGAGCAGCAGTTGACCCGACATCATGCCCACATAGCTGGCCACCATGTAGAGCGACATGGCACCGCCGCGACGACCACCCGGCGCACAGTCGTTGAGCCAGCTTTCGATGACCATCAGTTGGCACATCATCGCCACGCCAACCACAAACCGCAGCGCCAGCCACAGCGGCAACCAGTCACTCAATTGATGGCTGAGCACCGCCGTGACAATCACCCCGGCACTGACCACGAATGCCCGCACATGCGAGATCCGGCCAATCAGCCAGTAACCGATGCGTCCTCCCAGCACCATGCCCAGCGCGTTGGCCGCCATCAGCGCACCGCCCCAGAACTCGGCGATACTAGCGGCGTTCAGGCGCAAGGCCAGGTACGTCATCAGCAAACTGGAGCCGAGCTGCATGAGCAGCGCAGCAGCATAAATCGTTGCAAACACCTTGGTGAGCGCAAACATGTTCAGTTTCCCGAGTCAGATGAGCCCGTGACGTTGCTTCCAGTCGCCGGGGTGAACGACATAGCCAAACAGCGCGTGCCCGCCATAGACCAGTTCGGTGCCTTCGGGAATCCAGAGCATTTGCCCCGGTTCCACCCGGTACTGTTCGCCGTTCGCCTCGAGTTCGAAGCAGCCCTCTATGACGAAAATCACTTCGTCGTAAAGCAACGTCCAAGCGACCTGCGCGCCCTCCCATCGCGCAAAACCGATCCCCAGGTGGGGCGACACCTCGTTGCTCAGGGCCCGGGCAACGCTGGCGCCCCCCGGGGGACCGCCGCGATGCACAAAGTCCAGGTCGCGGTGATCGACCAGCATCACCGGCTTTCGCTCAGCAGATGCAAGTGTCATAGCTCGCTCCTGCTGTTCCAGGCCGCCCAGCGGATGCGTGAACGCACGCCCAGTCCCAAGAACGGTTCCGGTGGATTGCGCGACGGCATACCGGTAACGGTCTGGATGTCATCCAGACGTTGCGAGTCGGCGCCCACCACTTTATCCGCCAGCAAAGTCCCGGAGATGGTGCCCCATGCCGCCCCGACGCCGTTGTCGCACGCCGTGGCGAAAACGCCCTCGTCGAGCTTGCCGAAGAAGTTGGTGAAGTTGCGCGAGATCGCGTAGACCCCGCCCCAGGTGTGCGTGAAGGGGACATGAGCCAGTTGCGGATAGCGGGCGAGGAACGCGGCGCAATGGTCCTCACGGACTTTCAGGCGCGTGGCGTCATTGATGCTGCGCCCGTAGCGCGGTACATGCTTGTAGGTATTGCGGATGATCAAGCGGCGATCCCGGGTCATCCTTACGGTGGTGCCGGCATGGTCGGCCGGGGTCAAGCCCCAGTCGGCCTGGGCGCCAACGCTGGCCATCTCGGCGTCGGTGAGCGGACGCGTCCAACTGGCAAAGGTCATCACCGGCAGCAACCGGTTGCGCAAGTAGCCAAACTCCTGGGTAAAGATACTGGTGCCCAGCAACACTTGTGGCGTGCGGATCAACCCCTCCTTGCCATCCAGTAGCCAGTTGCCTGCGGCATCCTTCTCCAGGCGCTGGATAGGTGACTCCTCGAGGACTTCGACGTTTTCCGGCAGTGACGCGCCCAGGCCTCGCACCAGTGCCGCCGGCTGCATGAGGTAGCAACCGGGGGTGAAGATGGCGCGGCTGTAGTAGTCGCTGCCGAGTACGCCAGCCAGTTCCTGGCGCTCCACCCGTCGATAAGGCTCGCCGAGATCGGCCATCAGCTTCTCGAAATGCTCGAGGTAGGCCAGGCCACGCTCGCCCACGGCGCCCTGATACTTGCCGGCATGGGACCACTGGCAATCGATGTCGTGGCGACCGATCAGGGTTTGCAACTGGTCAATGGCTGCGCGGTTGAGGCCGAGCAAACGCTGCTTGTGCTGCGGATCGGGGTGCTCCAGGGCAAACTTGTGCGGCAGATCGATGACGAAACCGGAGTTGCGGCCCGACGCGCCATAACCGACGCGCTGGGCATCGACCAGCAAAATGCGCGACTGCGGCTTGTGCTCGGCCAACCGGCGCGCCGCGGCGAGGCCGGCAAAACCGGCGCCAATCACCACATAGTCAGCCTTTTGCTCACCGATCAGGCGCTTGGCCGGCCGCGGTTCAGGCAATGCCGCGTACCAGCCACAACTGCGGTCATCATGAGGCAAGTTAACAATACTGTTCATGGGTCAATTCTCAAGCCACAGGCTGTAGGGTGGTCTGGCAGTGCTGCAACCAGGCATTGCGTTGTTGTTGGGCCTGCCGTCCGAGAAGGACAAAACCGCGCAAGGCACCGACGCTGTCACGGAAACTGGCGCTCAGCCCGTCCCCGGTCGCATCGCACTGCCATTGCCCCTCGCAATCGACGGGAGGTGGCAGCAGGCACAAAGGTGCCGCCGGGGTTTTCACCGTGACGGGAGCCAGTGGATAGCTCACGGGCGTCGGCACCCCGGACAGCGTTTTGGCCAGGGCGCGAATGCCCTCATTGATTGGCGCCAGGTAAGGCAACAACTGCCCATCGACCTCGATGCAATCGCCCAGGGCATAGATACCGCGTTGCGAGGTTTGCAAGTGCGCATCCACCTTGATGCCACGGCCGCACTCAACGCCCGCGGCGTGTGCCAGCTCAAGGTTGGGCCGCAGGCCGACGGCCGAGACCACCAGGTCCGCCTCGACGTTCTGACCGTCGGCCAGTTCCAGCCGATAGCCGTTCGTACTCTGCTCGATGCGCTGCAAGGTTGTGCGCAAATGCCATTGCACGCCCAGTGCGGACAACGCCTGTTGCAGTTGCCAGCCTGCGGGTTCTGGCAGCAGGCGCTCCATCGGCCACTGGCCCAGTCCGATGACCCGAACCTGATAACCACTGCTTGCCAGGTCATTGGCGAACTCACAGCCGATCAACCCATCCCCCAGCACCGCAACATGGCGCACCCCTTCGAGGCGCTTACGGAATGCGCGGTAATCCTGCAGGTTGTTGACGCTCAGCAAGGCATCGGCACACCCCTCGATGGGCAGGCGCAGCGGCGAGGCGCCGCTGGCCAATACCAACTGGCCGTACGGCATTTCGCCGAGACTGGTGTGCAGTCGCCGCGATGCCACATCGATGCGCTCGACCCGGCAGTGGCTGTAGATCCGGATGCCCAGTCGCTGTTCCAGCGCCATCGGGCTTTCCGTCGCCAGGGCAGCGGCACTGCGCCCCTGGGCCAGCGCGATGGACAGCGCCGGCTTGGAATAAAGATGACCACAGTCTTGCGTCAACACCCGGACATCCAGTTGCGGATTGGCTTTGCGCAGCGCCTGGGCCAGGCCATAGCCGGCGTGTCCGCTCCCAATGATGACGACAGGCTGGGCCGCTGAGACGTCAGCCACGACCGGCTTCACAACCACCGGGGCAACCGTCGCGACCTTGACCGGTTCGCTGATCTCGATCATTTCGAAATCCGACTTGCCCACCTTGCACTCGGGGCACAGCCAGTCTTGCGGGACATCTTCCCAGCGGGTCCCGGCAGCGATGCCGTCGTCGGGCCAACCCAGGGCTTCGTCATAAATCAGGCCACAGATAATGCAGAGCCACTTTTTCATGCGGGTGTCTCCTCATTCGCCCGAGATGCGCACGGCCAGGTTCTTGGTCCGCACGTAGCTGTAGAGTGCTTCCTGGCCTTTTTCCCGACCAAAACCAGAGAGACCCACGCCACCAAAAGGCGTTTCGATGCCGCCGGCGTACCACTCGTTGATGAACACCTGGCCCGCACACAAGCGCCGCGCACAGCGCAGGGCACGATTGAGGTCTTGAGTGAACACGCCCGCGACCAGGCCGAATTCGGTGCCATTGGCGATGCGAATCGCCTCTTCCTCGGTATCGAAGGCAATGACTGCCAGCACCGGGCCGAAGACTTCGGTCTGGGCAATGTCCATGTGCGCGGTGACGTCGCGAAACACCGTCGGTGCCATGAAATGCCCGCGCAGCCCGCTGACCGCCTCACCGCCCGTTGCAATCACGGCGCCCTCCTCCTCGGCACGTCGGCAGATGGCCTGGATGCCCTGAAGCTGACTGGCGGATATCACCGGCGTCAGGTCCGGATTGTCCTGGCCAAGACCGATGCTCAGGCTCTCGGCCATCGCCACGACATCGGCGACCACTTCCTCGTACAGCGAACGATGCACCAGCAGACGCGACATCGCCGAGCACACCTGACCGGCATTGAAGAAGATGCCGTTGCGCACGCTCGCCAGCAGTTGCTCGCGATCGGCATCGGGGAACACCAGTGCGGCGGACTTGCCACCCAGCTCCATGACACTGGGGATCGCATGTTCGGCGGCAGCCCGCAGGATGCTCTGCCCCGTGGGCACGGAACCGGTGAAGACGATCTGGTCGACCTCGCGATGCCCGGCCATGTAGGCCCCGACTTCCCGGCCCCGGCCGCAGATCAGGTTGACCGCGCCCCGTGGCAAACCGGCGCGTTCGATCGCTTGCAGCAGCACGCAGAGCCCCAGCGGCGAAATCTCCGGCGACTTGATCACCACCGCATTGCCGGCCGCCAGGGCCGGTGCCAGCGAGCGGGCGCAAATGGACACTGGAAAATTCCACGGCACGATTTGCAGCGACACGCCCATGGGGTCGTAGACGGTGAAGTCCATGTAGCCGTTGCCCAGCGGAATGGAGGTGCCTTCGATCTTGTCGGCCATGCCGGCGTAATACTCGAAGTAACGCGCCGCCTCGACGAACTCGTCACGGGCATCGCGCAGGCTCTTGCCGTTTTCCTGGCACAGCACCCACGCGCCTTCCTCGGTCACTGCGCGAATCTGCGCGGCGATCTCCAGCAGCCAGGTCACCCTTTGCGCAGGTCGGGCGCGGGTCAGCTCGCCGCTGTCGGCGCAGCGCCGCGCCGCTTGCAGTGCACGCTCTGCGTCATCGACGCCCGCCTGGGCGATGGTGGCAACAGGCTCAGCGGTGCCGGGGTTGTTGACGGTAATGTGCTGTTCACTGTCGGTCCACGTGCCGTCGATGAAATTCAGCCAGTGCGCTTGGATCGAATGCATGCTCATCTCCTCACACGCTCTCGGCGCAGTCGAGCAGCTGGCGCGCCGCCCACTGGTGGAAGAAATGCGTCGGCAAGTCCATTTCCGGAGAAAACGCACCGCCGCCGTAGCCAGGCGAATGACGACCTTTTTGCATGCCTTCGACGGACGCGATGTCCTCGGCAAACACTACGCGCCAGGACTGCATGACGGCGTCGCGGGCCGCTTCGAAACGGTCATCGAGGGCTTCGTCGCCGACGTAGAAAAGACGCAGGTGTTCGACGGTTTTTCCGGGGGCAATCGGCTCCAGCATCATAGCGAAGGCGTGGTCGGCCTGAATGCCGAGCAGGACGTTAGGGAAGAACGCCACGTATTCGGCGGTGCGCACGCGGTCCTGCGGCCAGGACGGGAACATCGGCAAGTGAGTGCCGGCGACGTCGGACAGGTTATAGGCATGGCTGCCCTGGCCGGCGAACTGATCGAAGATGATGTTGTAGTGGTCTTCCAGGCGCGAATAGCTGTTCAGGCTCGGGTGCACCCAGGGCAGGTGGTAAGCCTCGCAGTAGTTTTCCACGGCCAGTTTCCAGTTGCAGTTGACCTCGATACTGACCGCGCCACTGTTGGGTTCGCGGCGCAGTTGGTCCATGCCGTCGGTGCCGAGGAACTGGGTCCAGCGTTCGGTCAACGGCGCGAGCTGCTCTTGCAAGTCCGGTGCGTCATTCGACAGGTTGATGAACACCATGTCCATCCAGATCGCGCTGCGCAACGCTTTCAGGCCATGTTTCTCGCAAGCGAAACGCTCGTCCTTGTGCTGATTGATGCCGCCCACGTGCGGGGTGCCCTTGAGGCCACCGTTCAAGTCGTAGGTCCAGGAATGGTAAGGGCAGCGAATCACGCCCTGCACTTCGCCCGCCTGCTGCACGAGCTTCACACCCCGGTGGCTGCACACGTTGTGGAACACCTGGACCAGGCCTTCGCGGTTGCGCATCAACAACAACGGCAGGCCCATGAAGTCCACCGGCTTGACGTAGCTGGTGCTCAGCAGGTCGCTGGCGAAACCGACGCACGCCCAATTACGACCGAGCACGTGATCGCGCTCAAGGTCGAAAAAACGTTGCTCGGTATAAAATTCGTTGGTCAGTCCATGGGCCTCGTGAATTGGAGCCAGGACAGTTTCCAGGGAATGGGTCGGAATCAGGCGGGTCGCGGTCGTGGACGTCATTATTGTTTTCTCTTGCTGGCACGAAAGGAAATGCACGGCAGGTCTGGCCTGCTGCATGGCGGCGAGTTTCGGCAAGAAGAGCAAGCGTCGACAAACGATTTTTTGTGCAGCTATTAATGATCATTACTCATCAATAAGCCTGGCGTTTTTGCTGATACGGTTCAGTAAAAATTGCGAATGCGAGCATTTTTCATGGCTTTTGAATTAATGATAAAAAGTCATGCCTTGATGAGGATAAATGAGTTGTCGGCCGCCCGCGTCTCCACCATTTTGTTGCCACATCCCGAGCCTGCCTCGAGATCACCCTGAGGAGTTCATGATCGGCCGTTGGCACCTGCCAGTGACCGCCCTTCCCCTCGCCCCGGCAAAACCCTCAACCCTTGAACAATAATAAAAGGGGAAAAAAATGCGTGCAGAATCGGGCCTTCTTAAAGGTCTCAACCCGAATGTAACGTTGGCTTCGATCACGACCGTGGTCCTGTTTGTGCTGTTCTGTGCGTTCATGAACGAGCAGGCCGCCAAAGCGTTTGAAACCGCGTCGACCTTCATCCTGACCAACTTCAAGTGGTATTACCTGGCACTGCTCAGCGCTGTGCTGTGCCTGCTGCTGTACATTTGCGTCAGCCGCTTCGGCACCCTGAAACTGGGCGCCCACGACGACCAGCCGGAATTCAGCTTTGCCTCCTGGATTGCCATGCTGTTCAGTGCGGGCATGGGCATTGGCCTGATTTTCTGGTCGGTTGCCGAACCCATGCTGCACTACGCCGACAACCCGTTCTCCAAGGGGCTGACGGACGAGGCCGCGAGCATGGCCATGCGCATCACCCTGTTCCATTGGGGCCTGCACCCGTGGGCAATCTTTACCTTGATCGGCTTGAGCCTGGCGTACTTTGCCTATCGCAAGGGCCTGCCGTTGGCGCTTCGCTCCCTGCTCTACCCACTGATTGGCGACCGTATCTACGGCTGGATCGGCCACGTCGTGGACATCATGGGCGTGGCGATCACCGCATTCGGTGTGTCGCAATCCCTGGGCCTTGGCGTTGCGCAAATCAACACCGGGTTGCACCAGGTGTTTGGCGTGCCTGTCAGTATCGGTCTGCAGCTGTCGATCATCCTGGTGGTCACGGTCATTGCGTCCATCTCGCTCCTGGCAGGACTGTCCAAGGGCATGAAGCGGATTTCGACACTCAACATGTACATGTCGATCCTGTTGATGCTGATTGTTCTGGTGGTGGGTCCTACGCGCTACATTCTCAACCTGATGTTCGAGTCGACCGGCGATTACGTGCAAAACCTGGTGGGCTTGAGTCTCTGGATGGACACCCAGAAAGACACGCAATGGCAAAACTGGTGGACCGCGTTCTACTGGCCGTGGTGGATGACCTGGGGTCCGTTCGTTGGGTTGTTCATCGCGCGGATCTCCAAAGGGCGGACCATTCGTGAGCTCATCGTCGGTGCCCTGGTAGTGCCGACCCTGGTCACCATCCTGTGGATGTCTGTGTTCGGCGGCGCGGCATTGAAGAGCGAACAAACCGAACGCCAGCAGTACCAGAAAGCGGCCACTGAGCAGGTTCAGGAACAAGCCACTTTCGAAGGCGGCACCATTCTCCTGGCAACCAAGAAAGAACCCACGGCGGCCATGTTCACCCTGCTCGGAAAACTGGACGGGCCGGTGATCGGTGGTGCGCTCTCCATCTTCGTTTGCCTGCTGCTCGCCGTGCACTTCGTGACAACCGCCGACGCCGGAACGCAGGTGCTGTGCACCTTGAACGCAATGGGCAGCACCAATCCGCCCAACTGGATCAGGTTGCTCTGGTGTGTGCTCGAAGGGGGTGTCGCCGCGGGGCTGTTGCTGGCGGGAGGACTCAAGGCCATCCAGATGGCGAGTATCGCCGCAGGCCTGCCGATCGCCATCTTGATGATGGTCATGAGCTACACGCTGATTCGCAGCCTGCGGGCAGAAACCTTCAACGACCTGCCCCACTTGCCCCCGGCCCGCTTGCCTCTTCAGGAACACACCCAGGATCAGTTCGCGCCACTCGGCGGCCCTTTGCTGGGTGGCGCGGCAGATGCCTTGCTGACCGCCAGAAAAGCCGGCTGAGGTCGAGCCTGCAACGCCTCTGGCAACAAGCCCCTGGCCCCTGAATGACAAACGCCGTCAGCCATAAGCTGACGGCGTTTTTCGTTTCGGGTCCTGGCGTTACCCCTGGACTGAAGGCAGCCCCATCAGCCAGTCGCGAAACAACTTCACGCTTTGCCGTGGACCACGGGTACTGAGTGGTTCGAGCAAACAGAACTTGGCGTTGGTCTGTAACACAATATCGTTGGGGCGTACCAACCCACCGGTACTCAGAGACTCGTCGACCAGGTTGTTCCAGGCGAGCGCAACCCCCTGGCCACTGATAGCCGACTGGATCAGCATGCTGTAGCTATTGATATTGATCCGGTGCTTCGGGGCAACGGGCGCATGCTCCAGACGCTTGAACCACTCCGGCCAGCCGATCCAGTCGCGCTGGGAATCCTCAAGCCAGAGCCAGGTGCAGGAAGACAACCCGTCGATCGAGGCCAGTTGCGGATGCGTGGCCAGGTAGGAGGGACTGCACACCATGAAGATCTCTTCGCAGAACAGCGGTGTGACGTCCAGCCCCTTCGGCGATGCACCGCAGTAATACAGCGCCAGGTCACAATCGAGCCTTGAGTAGTCCTTCACATGATCGATCGCAATGATCCGCAGATCGATCTCTTCATGCTGGCGTTGAAACTCGGCGACCTTGGGCAACAGCCAGAGCGATGCCATCGCGGTGCTGGTGGCCACGGTCACTTGCTGATCCCCGCGCCATTGCCGTATCTCCCCTGTGGAGCGCGCCAGACTTTGCAGACAGTCGCGCACTGTCTCGTGGTACTGGGCGCCGGTTGGCGTCAGGTTGATGGTGCGGGTTGTTCTTTCGAACAAGGTCTTGCCCAGATAATCCTCCAGCAAACGCACCTGTCGACTGATCGCGCCCTGCGTGACGTTCAGCTCTTTGGCAGCGAAAGTAAAACTCAAGAGACGGGCTGCGGCCTCAAAAGCAATCAAGCTGTTGAGGGGCGGAAGCGGCTGAATTTTCAAGGCGTGTACATCCACATATTATTGTTGTTACCGAATCGCGCCATTCTAGTGATTCGCACGCGCTCAGGCGCAGGTTTTATGCGTAGACCGCTATCATTTTCCCCTTGTTTCTTTCTTTCTCGGGTCAAGCGATCGACAGCCTGAAGCGGGCACGCAGAGGTTTCCCTTAAATGGGCAATGACTCCATTCGTTGCGGCTTTATGAAGAGTAGCGATTCAGGCTTCAGGGGCGGCAACCAACGTTCCGCCCCCTCTCCAGAAATGGGTTTTCTCAGCTGAATCATTTGAAGTATTGATGGCGGCGTTTGCGCTGAAATCGCAACCTGTAGAAATGTCGCCTAGCGGCCAAGCAACGAACTGGCAAGCAATGCCTGCAACCCCATCGGCTTGGCGAAGTGATAACCCTGGGCCTGCCCTGCGCCCATTTCGCGCAGCAGGTCCAGGGTCGCTTCATCCTCGACGCCTTCGGCCACCACACTCAAGTCCAGCGATTCGGCCATGCGCACAATCGCCCGGACGATGGCGCGGCTGCGGGCGCTGGTGGTCAGTTCGAGGATGAACGACTTGTCGATCTTCAAACCGCTGAAGCGGTACTGATGCACATAGCTTAGGGATGAGAACCCGGCGCCAAAGTCATCGAGTACCACCGACATGCCGTTGTCGGCCAGTTGCTGCATGGTCTGGCGGGCAATCGCCGGTTCTGCGACCAAGGCGCCTTCGGTCAGCTCCAGGCAAATTCGCGACGGCGAAACTCCATGCTGTGCCAACAGCGCCAGCACGTCACTGGCGAAGTCCGGGCGCGTCATGCTGTAGCTGGAGCAGTTGACGTGCACCGGTGGCCAATGGCTGTGTTCGGGTTGGGCGAGGATCGCGGCAATGCTGGTGAGCATGTACAGGTCCAGGCGGCCGATCAGGCGCAAACCCTCGACATCCGGCAGGAACTCGCCCGGCGCGATCACCCGGCCGCCCAGTGGATGCCAGCGGACCAATGCTTCAAGGGCCAGCAGTTCGCCGGTTTCAACGCTCACAATCGGCTGGAAGTACGGCAGCAGTTCATCGCTGCGCTTGAGCGCATTGCGCAATGCCCCTTCCCGCTCGACCTGGTCGGAGACCTCACGGCGCACTTCCTGGTTAAACACCGCATAGCTGTCGCGACCGGCGCTCTTGACCCGGTACATCGCCGCGTCGGCGTCGCGCAGCAAGTCAGCAGGTTCGTGATGAAACTGGCTGTCGGCGCTGACGATGCCGATGCTGCACGACGAGAACACTTCATAGCCGTTGATGAAAAACGGCAGGTCAAACGCCACCAGGATCCGCTCGGCAATTTCAGTCACCACCTCCAGCGACGCCTCGGGCGCGAGCACCGAAAACTCATCGCCGCCCAGGCGCGCGAGCATGTCGGTTTCACGCAGGCAACCGCGCAAACGGTGGGCGGCCTGCATCAGCAATAAGTCGCCAAAATGGTGACCGAGGCTGTCGTTGACCATCTTGAAGCGGTCGAGGTCGATGAACATCACCGCCAGGTGCCCGCCTTCGCTGCCAAACCGCGACCAGGCCAGATTGAGGCGTTGTTGCAGGTAGGTGCGATTGGGCAGGCCGGTCAGCGCATCGTGGGAGTTTTCGTGCTGCAACTTGGCATTGGCGTGATCGAGTTCGCGGGTGCGGCTCTGCACCCGGGCTTCCAGTTGCAGGTTGGCGGCATGAATCGCTTCGGCGGCGGTGCGTCGCGACAGGGCCGTGTCGATGTGCCGTGACACGAACGTCAGCAGTTCCTGGTCGCGCTGGCTATAGCTGACCTGCGAGGTATAGCTTTGCACCGCCAGCACGCCCCGGACCCTGTCGTCTTCGAACAAGGGAATGCCCAACCAGGAATAGGAGCGTACCGACTCGTGGGCGATTTCAATTTCGCCCTGGGCAGACAATCGCTCTGCTTCGCCGACGTCAATCAGGCAAGGCCGACGCTGGCGGATTACGTACTCGGTCAGGCCGCGACGCCCTCGACGGGCCGCGGGATGAGTCGTCTGCCGCTCATCCACGTAATAGGGAAAGGTCACTTCGCCAGTCGTGTCGTCGAACAGGGCGATGTAGAAGTTCTGCGCGAACAGCAGATCACCGACGATGCCGTGCAGCGTCTGGAACAGTTCGGCCATGTCACCCGGCTGACTCGACAGTTCGGCAATCTGGAACAGCGCACTCTGCAAATGCTCGGCGCGCTCGCGGTCAGTGACTTCCTGACGCAAGGCGTCGTTGAGTGCCGAAAGCTCCAGGGTGCGGCGCATCACCGTTTCTTCCAGGTCCTCGCGGTGCAGGATGCGGTCCAGCGCCATGGCCACGTGACGGGCCACTACCAGGAACAGCGCACGGTCTTCGGCGCTGTAGGTCCGCGAAACGTCGTAGACCTGCATCGCCAGCATGCCGAACACGTCGTCGGAGGCGTTTTTCAACGGTGCGCCCATCCAGTACTCGGGACGCTCGCCGACGCAGTAAAAGCGCGCCTCGGCTTGGGCCGCGAGAATACCGGCAGAATCGATCAGCAACGGCTGGCCAGAGGTCAACACCTGCCCGGTCAGCGACAGGTGCGTCGGGTCGAGGTATTCGTAGTTCTCGGCCTCAAGGGCTTCGGGGTCAATGATGTCGACGTAATACGGGTAGTCGATCTTGCCGGTGTGCGGGTTGTACAGGGCGAGGTAGAAGTTTTCGGCATCGATCAGGCTGGCCAGCAGGCGGTGCACGCCGACCAGGAACACCGAACGGTCCCGCGTCGAACTGGCCAGGTAAGTGATTTCGTACAGCACGCGCTGGGTAATCTGTGCGCGGGCCAGGGTGTTGGTCTGCAGTTCAATGCCCAGTTGCCGGGCAAATTCGGCCAGTGCCGGATTGGCGACGTCACGCACGGGTGCAAGCAGCCAACCCAGCTCACTTTCGCCTCGGCCGGTCGGCCAGCGGTGCACGCCGCGCGCCAGGCAGAAGGCATCAAACGCGTCATTGCCCACGTTCGAAGGCCACTCTTGGCCTGGATCGCCCTGCCCGACTCGATGCATCTGTTCACCGGCGCGGTAAAACACCCACGCAGTGGTATGGGCCCAATGACGTGCTGAGTCGAGCAAGTGTTCGATGGTGTCGTCGTTGCCAGCGTAAGCCATGCCGACTGTATCCGGATTCCCTGGAGATGGAACTACGACAACGTCGCAGTCGCTCGGTTGCCGCGGGGAGCCGGTCAGTGTACGAAAACTCATCAGCGCTCCCTGGGCTAAAACTTCCGACGTACTTACTGATTGCTAGCAATGTGCCATTGATCCTTCGGTTTAAAGGGTATGGCAGTTTTTTTCAATAATTTTGTCACTTTAAAGCCGACTTTGAGACGGACAACAAGTTATTCGACGCTTGTGCCCCGCTCGATGGCCGCATTTACACACTTGCTTACACAGGTGATCGGCCGCTGTCATCAATAGCCAAGGGCGTGTCGTCAAATGTAAAGCGCCTCCGGTTCCACGCCTTTTTAATGGAAACATTGAAAAGCCTCTGGCGATCGAGCTGCTCTGGTCGTCGGCACGGCGAATAAAAACAGGCGGGCACACTGGTCGCCGGCGTAACGCGATGAAGGGTGCCCCCGCTGTTTTAACGCACCGCCGCGCAAGCCGACGCCTGCGACTGCACCGCCCGAGTCGCGAGTGCCTGGTTCGCCAGGCAGGAGAATAACAATATGAAATTCGTGAAAAGCCTGTTGGCCGCTTTACCCCTGATGGCGTTGGCCATCGATGCCCACGCCGCCGTATCGAGCCAGGAAGCCGCACGCCTGGGCACCAGCCTGACCTCGGTAGGCGCCGAAAAAGCCGGCAATGCCGACGGTTCCATCCCGCCTTACAACGGTGGCCTGACCACCGCGCCCTCCAGCTTCAAGACCGGCGACAGCATGCGCCCTGACCCCTTTGCAAACGAAAAGCCGCTGCTGGTGATCAACGGCAAGAACGTCGATGCGTACAAAGACATGCTGACCGCCACCACCGCCGAATTGGTCAAGCGCTACCCAGGCTTTCGCCTGGACGTGTACCCGACCCACCGCACGGCCTCGCTGCCTCAGGCGGTGCTGGACAATAGCCGCAAGAATGCCACCGATGCCAAGTCGCTCAAGGGTGGCATCGCCATCGATAACGTGATGCCCGGCGTGCCGTTTCCGATTCCGCAATCGGGCGCCGAAGCGATGTGGAATTTCCTGCTGCGCTACCAGGGCGTGAACATCCATTCCAAGTACGACTCCTGGAATGTCGACACGGCAGGCGTACCGAGCCTGGCGGTCACCGGCGAGGCGTTCGTGTCCTTCCCGATCTACGAAAATATGTCGAAGCCATTCAGCAGCTCCGACATTTACTACCAGCTCAAACTCTCCTACACCGGGCCTGCGCGCCGGGCCGGTGAGTCAATCATGCTCAAGAACGCCACCAACCCGGCAGAGTTTCCCGGCCGGGCCTGGCAATACCTGCCGGCCCAGCGCCGGGTGAAACAGATCTCGATCCTGGCCTACGACACGCCCAACCCTGGCACCGCCCGTGCGCTGGAGTTGTACGACTGGACGCTGGTGGGCAAGAAAGAAATGATCGTGCCCTACAACACCTACAAGCTCACCTATGCGCGCGATGCCAAATCGCTGACCACGCCTAACTTCATTTCACCGGACTTCGTGCGCTGGGAAAAGCACCGGGTGTATGTGGTCGAGGGCAACCTCAAGGCCGGCGCCAAGCACATTTACCAGAAACGCCGTTTTTACCTGGATGAAGACACCTGGGCCGCTGTCGCCTCCGACCAGTACGACACCAGCGGCCAGCTCTATCGCGGTTCCTTCGCGTTCTTCAGCCAGAGCTATGACCAGCAAGTGCCGGACGCCACGCCGTTCATGACCTACGACCTGTCACGGGGCACCTACAACATCAATGGCGTGGTCGGCCCCCATGGCGGTATCCGCTACATCGAGCCACTGTCGACGGCGCAATGGGTGCCGGAGGCCATGGCCGGGACGGGGGTTCGTTAGGTCTGCCTCTCGCCGCTGATCCTTGCGTTTTGCTGAGCCTCGGAGCCTGTGCCTGCACTAAGCTTATTGGGACACAATCTGGTCAAGCCGGCATTTTGGGGGACCGCATGTATACCTTGACGCGAAGCGCCAGCCTGACCAACTTCGAGCAGATTGCCCGTTCAGCGGGACTCGACCCGTTTCGTATGCTGCGACTGGCCAAGCTGCCGGCCAATGTGCTCGACGACCCGAACATCATGATCAGCAGCGATTCGGTGGGATGGTTGCTGGAGGAATCGGCCCGCCTGTCCGGCCAGGAGGCCTTCGGATTGCTGCTCGCCGAAAAGCGTCACCTGTCCAACTTCGGCATGCTGGCGCTGCTGATCCGCGAAGAGCCAACGCTGCGGGCAGCCTTACGCTCATGCTTTCGCTATACGCGACTGCAAAACGCCGGCGTGGAGCTGTGGCTTGAGGATGTCGGCGACCTCACCCTGTTGCACGTGGGGGTCAATATGCGCGGCGAACATAACGTCTGGCGCCAGGCGATTGAGCAAGCCACCGGCATCATCCTGCGTACGTTGAGCATTCTGAGTGGTTACACCTTCCGCCCGGTCAGGGTTTGTTTCACACATGCGCGCCCCGACAGCCTGGAAGTTCATCACCGCGTGTTGGGAAGCGCCATCGAGTTTTCGCAGGAATTCAATGCCATCGTTTGCCGCGACCGCGACCTTGACATGGCCATCCCGGAGGCGGACCCGGCGCTGCATCGCGAGGTGAAGCGATCGCTGGACATGCTGCTGGCCAACCTGCGCGACGAGCCGACGCAACGGGTGCGCCAGGTTGTGAAGATGCTGTTGCCTGGCGGCCTGTGTTCGGTCGATGGCGTGGCCCAGCATCTAGGCGTGCATCGGCGCACGCTCAACCGTCATTTGGCGGCCGAGGGTGAGAGTGTCACTACAATCATCAATGCCGTACGTGCCGAGCTCGCCGAAGAATACATGGCCAACAGCAGGCGCCGACTGTACGAGGTCGCCGAGCTGCTGGGGTTTTCTTCTGCGGGGGATTTTTCACGCTGGTTCCGCAGTCGTTTTGGCAAGACACCCTCGGCGTGGGCCGCCGACTATCGAGCGAGCAAAACGGTCGCTGAACCGAGCTTGCACCCATAGCCTCAACAGCTTTGTTGACTGACAGGCCGCTTTCGCTGGCAAGCCAGCTCCTGCAGTTGGACATCACGCCGACTCCTTGTAGGAGCTGGCTTGCCGGCGAAGGCGGCGCATCAGCCAGCCTCAATGTTGGAGGTGCCGTCCTCTTCGCGAGCTGGCTCGCACACAGGTGGGCGTGTCCCAATACGCGAAGATTTTGTCCCGCAATGCGATTAGCCACGCCCCGGCGCAACCTACTATGGGTCTGAGGCCCCTGTCCGGTCGATAGGGCCCGCAACATCCGCCTCGCACAACACGTCTTCGCTGAACCATCAAACGTCACCATCGGCCGAGGGAAATCCTACGTATGGCTACGCTTGTTCGTGCCACTGTTTTAACCCGCTACCTGGAAGTCACCCAACACTTGGGGTTCAATCCACACGATGTCATGGCCGCTGCCGGCCTGAGCAAGGCTCAGTTGCAAGCCCACGAATGCCTCATTCCGATTGATGCCGCCGTGCGCCTGCTTGAGGAGACGGCCGCTGCCAGTGGTTGCCCGACCGTGGGCCTGAACATGGCCGAAGCGCGTCAGCTTTCAGACTTCGGCGTGGTCAGTCTGCTGCTAAGCCAGCAACGCACGCTGCGAGACGCGATGCAGATGATGAGTCGCTACCGTCACCTGATGAATAATTCGCTGGCGATCTTCGCTGAGGAGGCCGCCAGGATGGTGATCATTCGTACCGAGATGGTCACCGAATCACCGATACCCGGCCGCCAGGCGACGGAACTGGCCATCGGGGTTATTTTCGGCCTGTGCTCGACCTTGCTGGGCTCGAACTGGCGCCCCTACAGCATCAACTTCATGCATCAGCCGCCCGATAACCTGCAGGTACACCGTCGTGTGTTCGGTTGCAACCTGGAGTTCGGCAGCGAGTTCAACGGCATCGTTTGCCCTGACACCAGTCTCGATATGATCAACCCCAACGCAGACCCGATCATGGCCGGTTATGCTCAGCGCTACCTTGACTCGCTGCAAAACCCTACGGCGACCTCGATGCTGTTCGAAGTGCGCAAGGCCATCTACCTGTTGCTGCCCATGGGCCGCGCCACCCTCGAACAGATCGCCCAATCCCAGGGCATGACCGTGCGCACCCTGCAACGTCGACTCAAGGAAGACGGGTGCGCCTTCAACGACCTGGTCAACGATGTGCGCCGCGCACTGGTATTGCGTTATCTGGAAAACCCCAACAGCTCATTGAGCGAGATTGCCGATATGTTTGGCTTCTCTATGGCGAGTTCATTTACCCGCTGGTTCATCAACCAGTTCGGCATGCCGCCAGCGGTGTGGCGTAGCGCGCAGAAACAGTCCGGTTTGCCCGTCACCGGCCGCCACCGGCCCCAGACTTTTTCGCGCACACGGCCAAAAAAACCCCAGCGCCTTGGCTGATGCAAATAGTTGCAACCAAACTTCCAGCGCTCCGGTCGACATCGATAAGCCCTGTAGTGGGTACCTCTCGATGGAGTTCGGCAAATGATCGGCGTCATTGTCCCGGTACACAATGAAGAACAAAGGCTGAAGCACTGCATCGAGTCACTGCTGGTGGCAGCCTTCCACCACGCCCTGGGCAATGAACCCGTCAGGATACTGATCGTTCTGGATGCCTGCACCGACAAGTCTGCGCACATCGCCCAGACCTACGGGGTGATGACTTTGACCTGCACCCATCGCAACGTCGGTAAAGCCCGGGCACAAGGCGCCGAACAGTTGCTGGCGGCAGATGCGCGCTGGCTGGCGTTCACCGATGCCGACAGCGTGGTTCCGGACTCATGGCTGGTCGATCAGATCAGCTTCAACGTTGATGCCGTCTGCGGGTTGGTCGAGGTCAACGACTGGTCAGAACACTCGATCAAGGTGCGCGAGCGCTATCACGCCCATTACCGCACGGTCGACGGTCACCGGCATATCCATGGCGCCAACCTGGGTGTGTCCTCGACGGCCTACCGCAAGGCGGGTGGGTTCAAGGGTTTGCCCGCTCACGAGGATGTGCAATTGGTCTCGGACCTGGAACGCAGTGGTGCGAGCATCATGTGGACCGCCGCCAACCGGGTGACGACCAGCGCACGCAAGGACAGCCGTTGCCGTGAAGGTTTTGGCGATTACCTGGCGTCGCTAGACCCGTGACGATTCGAAGGTTTCGCCAAGGTCGATGGTGGTCGGGCTACGGCACCAGTAGTCGAGCAAGAAATCCGGTTCTTCATGGCGCACCAGGCGATGCATAGGCAGCCGATCGGCGAGGGCTGCGTGCACGTCATCACCGTTCTGCGCGCACCCTTCAACCGGATGACGCCAATGGCAAGCCAGGACCGCTCCGTCGTTGCTCAAGCTGCGTAATGCCTGCTCGATGACCAGGTGCCATTCGCGCGCATCCAGAAAGTACCCCACCTCGCTCAGGACGATGAGGTCAAATGTGCCCTCGGGCCAATCCGCGGGCATGCGTGCCTGCTCGATGCGAACATGCGCCAGCCCAGCCAGTCGACGACGCGCCAGGTCGACTGCTTTGTGGTTGATGTCCTGACACAGCAGGGCATCACAGCGCTGCGCCAGCAAGGCGCTCAGTTCACCGTTGGCGCACGCCGGTTCGAATATCCGTTGGTAGCGTTGTTTGGGCAGGCAGGCCAGTGTCAGGTCGCGTTTGCGCTTTTCGTACCAGCGCGTTCGAAACGACCAGGGATCGTCGCTGGCGTCGAACATCCGCTCGAAGTAATCAGACGACAGGCTCATACAAACACCAATTCAAACGGCTGGAGCAGGCGATCGAGGTTTTCTCGGGTCAACACTGCCGGGCTCTGGTCATCCGCTGTGACCTGCGAGACATGCGCATTTACCGCGACGCGCTTGAGTGCCAAGAGCTGATCCCCGAGCAGCAACTTGCGCGCTCGATGCCAGGGTATTCTCAGGTCATTGGGTTGCGCCCAATGCCAGGCCCAGACCGGCACCTCGACAAGACAAGCCTTTTTCTGTGCAGCGGCAAACACCACCGCCCGGCCAGTGGCTTCATGATCGCAATGCCCGTCCAGTTGCCAGGTCGACACGACGCGATCGCCAGGGCGTATCAATTCCAACAGCCGCCCCACCAGCTCATCTTCCCGCCCTGCGACGGCGGTGTCAGGCAACCTCAGGCGCCGCCAGTGGGTCTCGTCGACCGCCAGCCCCAACAGAGCGAGCGCACGCGCGCTTTCCTCGGGACGCTGCTGACGAAGACGTGAGCGTGTCCAGATGCGCGACCCCGGATGACTGGCTTCACCGTCGGTAACGGCAATCATCAACACGTCCGCCTCCCTACCTTTCATGCCTGCCAGAATGCCTGCGCAACCGAGGACTTCATCATCCGGGTGAGGCGCGACGATCACCAACCGTTGCCCTGCCGGAACCAGTTCTGAATGGGTGATGGGCATCACGCCAGCCAACGAGGTGCTGGCCTGCCAGTCGGCCAGCGCAGTGCCTGGGCCCTGGATCGGGTTCTCGGCTTGAGCATTCAAGCGCCCGCTCACAACAGCCACCCACTTGAGGGTTGCGTGGCGATGAGTTCCCCCAGCGCCGCGAGATCCTTCTCGGCGTGGCTTTGCCGCAAGAACACCGGCAGGTCGGCGGCGAGCCTGGCGAAATGACTGTTGCGGCAAAACGGTGTGGCGCCCAGGGCACGCCCGACATGCGCCAACACCTCGTGTACCGCGACTTCCACTTGGGCACGAACACGCCGCACCGCAATCTCGGCCGACTGGCCTGGGTTGCAGTCGATCCAGTTCGCCGTTTCCCTAAGGCTGGCCGCCGCAGCGCCCAAGGCGACCTCGACAGCGCCGAGATGGACATCGGCATGGACGTCGTGATGGGGCTTGGTGCAGTGCTCACGCAGGTAGTGCGCAAGCCCACAGGCTGCACCGTACCAACAGGCAGCAATGCCCCCTCCACCCTGCCAAAAACCCGGCCGAGACAAATACTCGCCCGGCGCCCCGATACAACGTCCCACTGCACCGTCAAACATCACGTCGAGGCTGGCCGAACTGCCCATGCCGACCGCTTGCCAACCCTCGTCACTGATCCGGATGGCGGGCTGTTGCAGCTGCACCGCCACCATTTGTGGTCGTTGCTGTTCGTCCCACGCCGTCACCAACGCGCCATCGAGCAGCGCGGCACCAGAGCACCAGGCCTTGCGTCCTTGCAGGTACACCTGGTCTTGTTGGCGATCGCTAATGGTGACCCGGGCGAACGGCGGTTCAGCCGCCCAGACGCCCCAGCAACCAGACGGCGAGGCTTGACCAGGCTCAAGTTCTGCGAGGATGGCCAGCGCGTCGGTATGGCCCTCGAACAACTTGACCAACGCAAGATCACAGCCGGCGATTTTCGCCAAAGCCCGCCAACGCTCCAGGGTTCGCCCCTGCCCCGGCATTGGCAGGTTTGCCCAGCCGTTGCGGGCGAGCGCCTGCATCACTGGCTGCAAATCCGTTTCCGCTGCGCGCGCCACGGGTCGGGAAGAAAACGTCTCCAGCAGGTTTTCCAATGGTACTGAACGGCCCATGGATCACTCTCCCCGATAACATGGAAGTTACAGAGCATTCATGAGCATCTGCCGCAGAAGGGAGTTTTCAACGTGCGACGAGATGCCCCTGATGTTCAGAGGCACCTCGCTGACAGGAGTTCATAGATTCGAGCGGGGGCAATTATCGGCGCAGACGCGCAATGCGCTCGCTCACGCAAGCTTGATGGCGTTGCTCTGGATATCGTCGCGGGCCATGCGCAAATCGTGGGCGTCCTGGTTAAGCCGATGAATCAGGTTGAGCAAGCGTTGACGCAACACCTCGTCTTCAAGCTTTTCCGTTGCCCGCATTACATCCAGCGCGGCGGCCTCGTTGTTGGCGGCAACCGAGTCGAGCAATTTGCGCAGGCTTCTTGATGGGCGATTCATTCCAGTCACTCTCGTTTTTTCAGTGAGGCGAATGCTAAAGCCGCAATGTTGCGCCGTTATTTCAGCGGCAGGCTGGCGATTGCCGAACAGTCCCCATGTCCAATGGCCTATTGATTAGCGAATACCACGCCAACCTGCCCGGCGTATTTAAGCCACGCGTCCTTGAGCCGTTTGACCGTTTCAGGCTGGGCGGCTGCCAGGTCATTGGTTTCGCCACGGTCTTTTGCCAGGTCGAACAACTGCCACTTCGGTGGCTGGCTCGCATCGCCAAAGCCTGCTTGCGCACGCATTCCCAGCAGTTTCAGGTTGCCCTCGCGGTAATAGGCATTGCCAAACAACTCCCCACCCAGGCTGTCTTTGCTGTGGGGGCTGCCCTTGCCTGCCAGCATTGGCAACATCGATTGACCGGTGATCGGGTGTTTGTTCACCGTGTTCGGCATCGCAAGACCCGCCAATGCCAGGAAAGTAGGCGCCAGGTCATCCACTCGCGCTACACCCCGCTCCACTCCCTGACGCCCCAATGCTTTTGGCATTTTGAAGACCGCCGGCACGCTGATGCCGCCTTCGGCCGTGGTGCCCTTGAACAAGTGAAACGGCGCGGCACTGACCTCGGCCCAGCGCAGGCCATAATCGATCTGTGATCCACGTTGACCGAGGTTGGCGAAGCTGTTGTCGGTCTGCGCGCCTGGCGGATAGAACTGGGTGTGGTTTTCGCCCGCAGCGCCGTTGTCCGACATGAACACGATCAAGGTGTTGTCGTACTGGCCACTCTTGCGCAAGTAATCGAGCAACCGACCGATGTTGTGGTCGAGGTTATCGACCATCGCCGCATAAATTTCCATTTTCCGCGCTTCGACGCGCTGCTGTTCGGGGCTCAACTGTTGCCAGCCAGGCAACTTTGGGTTGACCGGCAGAGGTTCTGCCGGTGGCGCATCATCGGCCATCAGGCCGAGTTTTTTCATCCGGTCGATACGCGCCAGGCGAACGCTGTCGTAGCCTTGATCAAAACGCCCGCGGTATTTGTCCAGATAAGCCTGCGGCGCTTGCAACGGCCAGTGCGGTGAGGTGTAGGCGGCGTAGGCGAAAAACGGTTTACCGTCCTTCTTGCTGTTTTGCAGATAGCTGATCAGCTTGTCGGTGTAAAAATCCGTGGAGTAGAAATCGTCCGGCAACGTCACGGCCTCGCCGTTCTCACGGTAATGCACTTGTTCGATTTTCGCCGGGTCGACCATCGACGGCTTGAAGTGTGAAGCGCCACCTTCCAGTAGCGTGAAGGACTGTTCGAACCCCCGCTGGTCAGGCCCCTGGTCCGCCTCCAGCCCCAGATGCCACTTGCCGACCATCGACGTGGTGTAGCCGCCCGCTTTGAGCAGCTCGGCGATCGAATAGGCATGCGGGTTGAGGTAGCCCTCGTAACCCGGCTTGCCACGCTGGAACGGCTGCAAGGCCTCGGCCATGGTGCCAAGGCCGGCGAGGTGGTTATCGGTGCCCGACATCAGCATCGAGCGCGTGATCGAACAGGTAGGCGCGGCGTACATGCTGGTGAACTGCAAACCCTCGTGGGCCAGTTGGTCCAGGGTTGGCGTATCGATTTCGCCACCAAAGGCTCCCAGGTCGGAATAGCCCAGGTCATCGGCCAGAATCAACAGGATATTGGGCGGTGTCGGCTGTGTATCGGCCGCCATGGCCAGGCCACTGACCAGCGTCAGGGCCCCCATCAGCAGCAGGCGTGGCGTCCGCAAGGCAGGCATGTTTTTTCTCTTGTAGTGTTTCATCGAACACCCTCAGTGTTGAGACTGGGCCTGTCGGCTCATTCTTCGAATATCGCCACCGCGCGGACGAACCCCGCCGACGCGTGCTTGATCTTGTAGGGGAAGCAAGACACCACGAAACCATTGGCCGGCAGACTGTCCAGGTTGGCGAGTTTCTCCATCTGCCCGTAACCGATGTCGCGTCCGGCCTTGTGGCCCTCCCAAATGATCGAGGCGTCGCCGTCCGCCGCAAAACGTTCACGGGTGTATTTGAACGGTGCGTCCCAGCTCCAGGCATCGGTGCCCACGACCCGTACGCCACGCTCCAGCAGATAAAGCGTGGCCTCGCGACCGATGCCGACGCCCGCCTCCAGATAGCCCGGCTGGCCAAACAGCGCTCCCGCCCGGGTATTGATCAGCACGATATCCAGCGGTTGCAGCACATGATCGATACGCGCCAGTTGCGCCTCGATCTCGTCCGCGGTGACGACATGGCCATCGGCAAGGTGACGAAAATCAAGCTTCACCCCCGGCTGCAAACACCAATCGAGTGGCAATTCGTCGATGCCGAAGGCGGGTTTTCCGCCATCCGTGGTGGAGGCGTAATGCCAGGGCGCATCCATGTGCGTGCCGCTGTGCGTGGTGATTTGCAAGCGCTCGGCGGCCCAGGATTCGTTGCCGGGCAACTGGTCGAGCTGCAACCCGGGAAACATCGCGGCCATTTCCGGCCATCCCTGTTGATGGTCCATGTAATCGATCTTCGGCAACAACGGCGGTGGGTCCGTGTAGGGGTTGTTTTCGAGGGTCACTGAGAGGTCGACCAGGCGACGTTTACGCTTGATGGGTTGCGACATGAGCTGTTTCTCCGGATAACGACAAAGGCCTGGACACGGTTGGATTCAGCGCATTGCGGATCATTGCGCCGGCATTGCCGTCATGACTGAAACCGGCCGCACGAGCCTGGGGGGTTTTCAAGGGGGGCAGTCGCCCGAACAACGCTTCCAGTTCGGCGTCTGCGGCATACGTGATGAGGCTGCGTCGCTCCTGTCCATAGCTCGCCGCCAGCGCATCGACCACCTGCGCAATGGACAGGTGCAATACCGGTAATTGCCACACGCGTGGGTGCCCGGTCTCATCGCAAACGAGTTCGGCCGCGTGAATCAGGTTGTTCACGCAGCAACGTGCCGACATCCACCAGGCCGTCGCGTCGGGAGAAACCGGGCAGCAGTAGGCCTCTCCAGCCGCATAGGCCCGCAGCAGATCACTCATGAAAGCCGACCGCAGGCCGTTCGGTTCCCGTGGTCGGGCGACAATGCCGGGCAACCGCACCACACGACCGTCGACCTCACCGCGCCGGACCAAGTCGTTGACCGCGTTTTCCAGCATTGCCTTGTGGGTTCCATACGACAGCTCGGGGCGAACCTCGGCACATTCCTTCATGCGCGCCGGCAGGTGGCTGCCGTAGACCGCCACACTGCTGGCGTACACCAGCACAGGTGGACGGGCCTTGTTGCGCAGCTGGTTAAGCAGCTCCAAGCCTGCCAGCAAGTTGACCTGATAGCCCAGCTCGTAATTGTCTTCTGCGGCGCCGCCCGGGACGCTAACCAAATGGAACACCACGTCGATCCCGTCAGCCAGGACCCGGCGCATAAGGGCGATATCGGTCACGCTGCCAGCATGGCGACGAAGTCGTGGATCATCGGGCAAGTCATGCAGCTCTCTGTCGAGTACGAGCATGGAAGTGATCGGCTGGCCGCGCACGCTGCCACGTGCGAGCAAGCTGCGCACCAGGTCACGCCCCACAAACCCGTTGGCGCCGGTAATCAGCACACGCATATGCCGCTCCTTAGCCCTGGGCCTGAACCACACGTTGGTCGATCGCACCGAACAACGACTGGCCGTCATGGCCGAAAACGTCCATGTGCACCTGATCGCCAAAGCGCATGTAGTCGGTTTTCGCGGCACCCTGCTCAATCATCTCGATGGCCCGACGCTCCGCAATGCAGGCTGACCCGGCGCTACGCTCGGCGTTCGAGACCGTACCGGAACCGATCAGCGTGCCGGCACGCAGCCTGCGAGTCAGCGCGGCGTGGGCAATCAGCTGGCCAAATCCGAAGCTCATTTGCGAGCCGTGTGGATGGCCAAACCATTGGCCATTCCAATGCACCTGCAACGGCAGGTGGACGCGACCGTCGAGCCAGGCATCGCCCAGTTCATCGGGGGTAATCGCTGCCGGAGCGAAGCTGGATGAAGGCTTGGCTTGCAAAAAGCCGAACCCGGTCTTCATCTCCCGCGGGGCCAGGGCGCGAAGGCTGACGTCGTTGATTTGCAGAATCAGCTTGATGTGCTGCAACGCCTGATCGGCGCTACATCCCATCGGCACATCGTCGACCAGTACAACGAACTCCCCTTCAAAGTCGATGCCCTGGTGTTCGCTGGGCAGCGGGATGTCGTCGTGTGCGCCAAGGAAGTCGTCGCCCGCCCCTTGGTACATCAGGGGGGTGTGATCCACGCCTTCTATCGGGTCCAGGTTGAAGGCTTTTTGCATCAGCGCGCCATGGCTCAGGAACGCCGAGCCATCGCACCACTGGTAAGCACGCGGTAGCGGCGCCATCGCCTGCGCGGGATCAAAGACAAAAGCATCGTTCGCCTCGCCCGCATTCAGCGACTTCGACAGCGCCTGAAGTTCCGGTTCGACGCGGCACCAGTTTTCAACGGCCTCTTGCAGCGTGAGCGCAACGCTGCTGGCATCCAGCGCCCACTTCAAATCCCGAGAGAGGATGACGAGCTGGCCGTCGCGGCGAGCGTTTTTCAGTGTGGCGAGTTTCATGCGGGCACTCCTTGACCATTGTTCAGTTCGTCGGCGAAGCGCCCGTCGAGCAGGATAAACACCATGCGTGCCATGGCTTCGGTACGGTTGCTCCAGGCGTGGTTGGTGCCGCGTTGCACCACCACATCGCCGCGACGCAAATGGACTTCCTCTTCGTCCAGTACCAGCCACACTTCGCCCTCGGTGACGATCCCGTAATCGAGGGTTTCGGTTCGATGCATCAGCTTGTGCCTGGCGTTGGCCTGGCCCGTTCCGGCGTGAGACTCGCCGATCTCGGCAAACACCGCTGCGGCGTTTTCATCGCTGACGGTGTTCTGGACGCTGTCCGGTGGGATATCCACCACGCGGATCACGCTGCCTTGCGGCTTGGGACTCAATTGCAGCGGCTGATCACTCGGGTCAGCACCGTTGTCCAGCGGCGCAGGACTGGCGCTGCTGTTCCACAGTTCATAAAACACCGTGCCCGGCACCGCCAACAGGGGAAACACGTTGGGGGTCGGCCCGCAACTGGCGATGACGGCCTGGCCTTGGGCGTCGTGGCCGGTGACCACTCTTTTGAATTCAGGGAGTGCGTGCATTTAAAGTTCTCGCTTGATGGTCATTGGCGACTGGGCCACAAGGCCCCCAAGCCTGGGCACCGACAGGCAAAACATCGCCACCAGGCATTGCAGGCCACCGAGTACGGCCAATGCCGTGGGCAGCGCCGAGACGACACCGTGGGTCATACCGAGGACGACCAGGGGGCTGATGAATTCGCCGGCGAAGATGGCGGCGGTAAAACACCCTGCCGCCCGCCCGCGTTGATGGAAATTGACTTGCGCCATGATCCAGGTGATCAACGTGGGCAGCATCAAGCCGATGCCCAGCCCATTGATCATCACGGCCATCACCACCTGAGCATGACTCCCGGCGGTGGACATCAGTAAAGTGCCGATGCCCGCCATCACATAGGCGATCAGCAGCAGGTGTTGTGCGCGCAATGCGCTCAACAGACGAAAACTCAGCGCACCGACCAGGACCCCCAATTGATTGGCGCCCATGGTCATGCCGATTTGCTGCGGGGCGTCGACCTGCAGCAGATTGAGCAGATAGCCTGCCTGCACCGGCACAATGAATAGACTCAAGCCTGCCAGCAGCGCCAGCACATACATGGGCGTCAGTGCGCGCCAGGGAAATACGCCGTTGGAAGCAGACGCTATTGGCGACTCGGCCTGGGCTCGGGCTTGCGGTTCCCACAGTTTCCAGGCCATCAGCGGCAGGAAGATCAACCCCACCGCATACAACGCAAAGGGTGTGCGCCAATCGTTTTGCCCCAGAAACCCACCCACCGCGATAAACACCGCCGCAGAGAGCGAGGTCGCCACCATCTGCAAGGCGAACAAGCGCTCACGTCGGGCACCGCTGTAGTAGTCGCCCATCAGAGTGGTGCAGCAGGTCATGATGCCCGCCTCGGCCAGGCCAATGCCGGCGCGACTGAGGACAATCGCCTGAAGCGATTCGAGCCACAGCGGCAGCACACCGCAGAGCACGTACAAGCCCATGCTTGCCAGCAATAGCGGTTTACGTCCCAGGCGATCAGCGATCATCCCGGCGAAAGGTGCCAACAGGGCAATCACCAATGCCGGCAAGGTCAGCACGATCGGGACTAGCACGGCGCTGCCAGCAACATCGGCGAAATGCGCCTGCATACGGGGCAAGACCGGCGCCAGCAAAACAGCGCCCAGAACGGGCAAGCAGCTGCCGAGCAACAAGAGCAATGACTGCGCCAACCCTGCTTGACGACGCTCCGAAGACGCCTCGTTTTGAACACAAGGCTCAGAAACCATGGCAGCTCTCCTTGGTACGCAATTGATTGACGTCTGCCTGGGCAACGGCAGGCAACACCCCCTTGACCGCACTCATCGCGTGAGCGTTATCGAGCGCTGCACGGCGAGCGGGCAGCAGGAAGTACGCCAGCGCCGGCAGCAACAGCAAGGCGCCGACCATGTTCCAGACGAACATGAAGGCCAGGAGCACGCCCATGTCGGCCTGAAATTTGATCGGCGAAAAAATCCAGGTGGCCACGCCAATCGCCAGGGTAATGCCCGTCAACATCACCACTTTTCCGGTGGACACCAGTGCCCGGTAATAGGCTTCGGACAGGCTCGCACCCTGGCGCAAATGGCCGAGCAGAATGCTCATCACGTACAGCGCATAGTCGACACCGATGCCCACGCCCAAGGCGATCACCGGCAAGGTCGCAACCTTCACGCCTATGTTCAGCCAAACCATCAGCGCTTCACACAGGATCGAGGTGAGCATCAGCGGTATCACGGCGCACAGCGTTGCACGCCAGGAACGGAAGGTGATCAGGCACAGCACAATCACCGCGCCATAGACCCAGAACAGCATTTCGCGGTTGGCCTGCTTCACCACGATATTGGTCGCCGCCTCGATGCCAGCGTTGCCAGCGGCCAGCAAAAACTGCACGTCGTCGGTGTTGTTCGCGGCGGCAAAGGTCTCCACGTGCTCGACCAGGCGGCTGAGCGTCTCGGCTTTATGGTCCGTGAGATAGGCATACAGCGTCAGCAGGCTGCAGTCTTCGTTGTACAAGCCACGCGGTGCACTGGCGGTGATCATGTTGAGCATCGCCTGGTTGTTCTGCAGTTCGTACCACTTGGGGCTGCCTTCACTGAGCCCGACCAGCATGCGCCGGTTGAGCAATGCCAGTGAGTTGGTCGAGTCCACCCCCGGCAATGCACGCAGTTGCCAGTCCAGGGTGTCGACTTTGGCCAGGATGTCGTAGCGCGCGCACTGGCCCGCCGGGGTTTTCACCATGACCGCAAACAGGTCGCTGCTGGCGCCGTAGTGCCGGGTGAGAAACGCGTCGTCCTGGTTGTAACGTGAGTCCGCTCGCAATTCCGGCGCACCGGCGTCGAGGTCGCCAATTTTCAGGTGCAGGCTGACAACAAAACCGATCGCGGCCAACGCGATACTGAGGACGATGCACAGGCCGGCCCAACGACGCTGGGTGAACAGATCCAGGAAGCGCCAGAACACATGGCGGCGCAAGCCGTCCTGCTCGGCACGCTCGCTTTTGAGGCTTAACAGTGCGGCACTCGGCGTTACGCCTACATACGACAGCAGCACCGGCAGCAAAATCAGGTTGGTGAAAATCAGCACGGCCACACCGATACTGGCGATCACCGCGAGGTCCTGGATGACCTGGATCTTGATCAGCATCAGCACCGCAAAACCCACGGCATCACACAGCAGCGCCGTCAGCCCGGCGAGAAACAAGCGTCGAAAGGTGAACCGTGCCGCCACCACCCGGTGCATCCCACGGCCGATGTCCTGCATGATCCCGTTCATCTTTTGCGCGCCATGGCTCATGCCGATGGCGAACACCAGAAACGGCACCAGTACCGAATACGGGTCCAACTGGTAGTTCAGCAACGGCAGCAAACCGAGTTGCCAGACCACCGCCACCAGTGAGCAAAACACCACCAGCAAAGTACTGCGCAAGCAACGGGTGTAGCCGTACAGCACGGCTGTGGTGATCAGGATCGCCACGGCAAAGAACAGCAGGATCTGTTTCAAACCAGCGATCAGGTCGCCGACCTTTTTCGCGAAACCTGTGATGTGAATATCGATCTTGTCGTTTTGGTAGGTGCTGCGCAGCGCCTCCAGCTGATCGGACAAGGTCGAGTAATTCAGCGGTTTGCCGTCAGCCGTGTTGGCCAGCAGCGGTACATAAATGATGCTCGACGTCTGGTCCAGGGCGACCAGTTGCCCTAGTTCATTGGAGCGCTGCACATTGCGCCGCAGCTCTTCGAGGCTGGCCTTGCTGCCGTTGTAATCATCGGGTATCACCGGGCCGCCATCCAGGCCGTCCTCGGTCACTGCGACCCAGCGGGTGGCCGGCGTCCACAAAGACTTCATGTAGGCACGGTCAACACCCGGCAACAGATAGAGTTGATCACTCAAGGCTTGCAGGGTTTTCAGGTACTCGACGTCATAGATATCGCCTTGCCGGTTGGCCACGACAATGCGCAGGGCATTGCCCAACCCCGTGAGCTGCTTCTGGTGCTCGAGGTAATTGGCGATGTAGGGCTGTTGGGTCGGGATCATCTTTTCGAAGCTGGCATTGAGCTCGATCCGGGTCGCCTGATACCCCAACACCAACGTCGTCAGCACACACACCCACAGCACCCACAGACGATGGTTGAACAGTGCACGCTCCACCACCGAACCGGAGCGCGGATCGAATTTCGCGAGGTTTTCCCTGGCGTTGTCGAAAGACTTCATAACCTCACTCCGCAGCGTTGACGGTAGACGGCGCAAGGCGCGTCAAACCGGTGAATCCAGCCAATACCAAACCGCCGTCAGCGGCCTGGACCACACTGGCGACGGGCGCACCCAACGGTTTGCCGTAAGGCTTGAGCAGTGCACCGGGCTGGCTACTGGTACGGAACAAAGCGCCGCCCTGATTGACCAGCAGCAGTTGGCCGTCATCGGTGCGAATCGCGTCGCTGAAAGAAATGGGCATTGGTACGGGCGCAGGTTGAAAGCTTTCGCCCAGGTCGTCGGAGATGAAGGCGTTACCTTTCAAACCGGCCGCCAGCAACGTTCCATCGTCGCGAATTTGCAGGGCAAAGAAGCTCCCGGCATAGGGGCTGCCGAGCGCTGAAAATGACTTGGCCCCATCATCCGAGCGTGCGAGGTAACCTTGCTCGCCGGCGATAAACCAGTGCTCGCCCTGGCGGGCAACCGCGTAAAGGTGCGAGCCCGCCGGGTTGTCGATCTGCCCCATCAAGGACCGCCAGGTCTGGCCACCGTCGTCTGTCGTGAAGGCCAACCCGTAGGCCCCCACAATCAACCCATGCTGGCCATCGACGAACTTGAGTGCGAGGAAGGGTTTGTCAGGACCATCGCTGACCAGTCGTTCTGCGGTTTGCACCCGCATCGCGGCGCCATCCTGATCCGTCGCGACAGTCCGTTGCTCGGTAGCAGCCTGCAACTCAAGTTGCGCTGCGCGACGGCCATCCAATTGCACGGCCCAGTGTTCACCGCCGTCCTGAGTCTTCAGCACAACGCCGACATGCCCTACCGCCCAACCCACATTGGCATCGACAAACTGCACCGCCGTCAGGCTGACCGAGACCGGCACCTCGGCTTGCCGCCAGGTGGCGCCGTTATCGTCAGAGAGCAGGACGATACCCCGCTCCCCGACCGCGACTAACCGAGTGCCGGCCCGCGCCAGGTCCAACAGCACCGCGTGTTGTGCCTGGGGTGCAATCATCGCCGGGGTGTTGAGTGCGTCCCCCACCGCTGCGGCATGCGCCAGGCTCAACGGCAGCATCAACGGCAGCGCTATACAACAGACGAGCCGTCCAACCGACTGACAGATTTTGTACATGACCCACCTCGAAAACCCTGTGGAACCGGATCACGATCCGTAGATCGTGATCGCGCTCGACTCAACGAACCCCGGCACCCGCCATGGCCGCCGGCGAAAACTCGGAAGCCTTGTAGCGATCGACCATGCCGTACTGCTCTGGCAGGCCGGTGTAGACGTTCTGGATAAACCAGGCGCCGGAGGTCAGGTCGTAGAATCCCGAAGACAATTGCGCCTGTGCGGGCAGGTCCGGCATGACCGCCGGCAACGACCACAAGGTTTTGGCCAACTGGCCATTGGCGTCCCAGCGATCACCCAGCATCGCTTGCCAGGTGTCTTCGTCGAGGTAGTAGCGGCCCTTCGGCAACTGGTGACGTTTACCCGGTGCCAAGTCGGCCTCGACGACCCAGACCCGGTGCAATTCCCAGCGCACGTAGTCGGGGTTCATGTGGTGGGCCAAGAACAGGTCTTCGGGTTTGCCAGCGGTTTGCACCTTGTTGGTGTTGTAGGGGATGTACATCTCCTGCTTGCCCACCAGTTTCCAGTTGAAGCGATCCATGCGGCCTTGAAACACGCTCAACTCGTCGAACGACATGACCCCGGCAGTCGCCGGTGTCGGGGTATCGCAGCAGGCATTCGGCAATTTGCGCACCCGGCGTTGACCCGTCAGGTACACGTGCGCCTGGGACAGGTCGCCATTGATGTTGGTGCGGCCCATGATTTGCTCGCCGGCGCGCAGCGGTGGCCCGATGTTGAGCAAGCGGAACAGCCAATAGTCACCGGCGAAGGATTCCGGCGAACCTTCCTGGTAGTAGTAAGGCATTTCCTGGATGGCCTGGCCGTCGGTGGTCATCACTTGCTTGCCGTCGGCGGTCATCAGGTAATGACGAAAATGCATCGCCACCGAGGTGCCGCGCCAATTGAGCAGGTGGTTCCACATGGCTTCCGCGCCGTTTTGCGGCACCGGGAACGGGATACCGCCATACGCCCCCTGCGGCACAGGCCCGGCGCTGCTGTCGACCAGTTTGGCGCGGGTGGCATTCTTCAGCGTGTTGTCATACACCCACTGCGGTGCGGCGGCGGTGCGGCGTGTCGGATACACATCGATGCGATAGGTCTCAGGGAAACGCTTGAACATTTCCTTGGTGCCATCGCTGAGCTTGCCGGCGTACTGCGCCAGGTTTTTCGAGGTGATGCTGAACAGCGGTTTGTCGGCGGCGAAAGGATCGCTACGTTTTCCACCTTCCTTGAACGAAGGATCGACCTTGGTGTAGCCACCGTCCCAGGCGGGAATCGAGCCGTCGGCATTCCCGGCGCGCTCAGCCCCGAATGGTGTCAGGTTTTTCGACAGTTTTGCCGCATCTTCAGCGGTGCCGGCCATCGACATCTGGCTGCAAAGGGCCAGGCTACCGAGCACCGCAAAGCACAGGGCCTTGAGCTTGAATGCTGCACTTTTTTTGTTGTGAGTCATGCGCAAGTCCTCTTAAAACGTGGTCTTGACGGAGAAAGCCAGGTAGTCCCGGTCTTTCAGCGATTGCAGGTAATTGAACTGGCTGGCCGCGTCGAGGTTGGTGCCCTCGGGGCCGTAGTAGTGCGTGTAGGTCAGGCCGGCCGTCACGCGATCCAGGTAGGTGGCAGTGATACCGATGTTCATGTCGCCACCGTTGTCCGGGCCGAAAGAACTGACCACGGCCGATGCGCCCATCGGGAAGTAGCTCAGGCCCACCGGAATGCTGATGTCGATACCGGGGAAAAACTGGCGATAGGTCGGCGTGTAGACCATCTTCATACCCACGCCATCGCGAGTGGCATTGGGGTCCAGGGCGTCGTGGTTTTTGGTGACGCTGAGCAGTCGGTTCCAGGCGACTTCACCGACAAAGGCCGATTCCTGGGCCAGGAAGTTAGGCCCGAAAGAAGCCAGCACGTTGAGGTTGACGTGGGCGGTGCGGCCGACGGCGTACAACGGATGGCTATCGTTGTCAGCCTCCACACCCGGCAAGACGGTTACACCGTTGGACACCAGCGGCATGTTCCAGCGCATCGACGCCTCACCGGCAAAGCTGTATTCGTCGACCGTGGTCGAAAAACTGCTGCCAAAGGCGCGGATGTCTTCCGGATAGACCCAGTAGTAATCGCCGATTTGACCGGTACTGAAGTTTGGCGCCCCGGTCGAGGGCCGCAGATACAGCTTCGGCGTCTTGTCGTGGTACTGGATCGCATACAGGCCGTATTCAACGGTTTCTGCGTTGTACTTCAACTGCAAACCGCCCTGCCCGGTGTTTCTGGCGTCCTCGTCCTTGCCATGGAAAAACGCTGCCGGGCTGCTCGGGTTGCCGCCCAGGAACGAAGGAAATGGCGCGCCGACGATCAGGCGTTCGTTGCCTTCGCCGATGGTGTCGCTGACGGAAAAGTAACTGCCCGCGCCCGGCAGACGGGTCTCTTCCCATTCGAACTGATAGAACGCGCCAAGCGATACGTCATCAGTCAATTGGAAAGTACCGGACAGCTGATCGACCGGTCGGGTGATTTCCTTGAACTGGGTGTTGGGTACGGACTGGGCTTTGACCACGTCGACCGGCGCCATGCCACCGGCAATGCCGTTGGCACCGAAGAACAGGCTCTCACCCCAGATCAACCCGTGACGGCCGGCGCGGATGGACGTAGCCCGATCAGCCAGCTCACCGTTCCAGTACACGAATGCGTCGAGCAGCTCGCCATTGCCGCCATGCAACTGACGGGTGTCGTCGGTGAATTCGTCGTAGGCCACCGAACGCTGGTTGGCGCGTGTCGGGTCGTCGTTATCGTTGTCGTGCTGGTATTCGGTGTCGTACCAGGCCGCACCGCTGACACGCGCACCGACGTCCTTGAAGGACATATCCAGTTCGGAGAGGATGTCCATGCGGTTGGAAATCAGCCCTTTCTTGAAGGCCCGATCACCATCGTCCTGGTTCAACGCGACCTGGCCTTCAGTCAGCTTGCTGCTCGGATCCTGGGTGCGCCAAGCGGCGCTGTACTTCACCGTATTGTCCCAGCGCAGGCTGAAATCCGGGTTGCCGGTATCAATCTGGAAGGCATGGGCCGCCTGGCTGCACAGCACCAGCGCTGCGGCCAAGGTGAAACCAAAGGGTGCACAAGTGCTGACCTGGCGGCGCGCAAGCGTCGCAGTCGAGGAGCTAACCATCGCGTTAACCTCTTGTTTTTATAGTGGTAACTGCTGTGGGTGAACGGCCGTTTCGAGTCAGATAGGCTCCGCCGTTCGTGCGAGCATTTGCTTGACCAGCCCGATCCGATCGAAGTCGCGGTCGTGCTGCATTTCCTTGTCACCGGCCAGCACCGAACTTTCGCTGATGTATTTGCAACGTTCGAAGCGGCGCGCCATAAAGCGCTGCAGCTGTTGCTCGACGTCGCCGTCAGCGGTCAGTTCTTCACTGAGCACAATCGCATCTTCAATCGCCATGCCCGCGCCCTGCCCCAGGTGTGGCGTGGTCGCGTGGGCGGCATCGCCGATCAGCATGACCCGCCCGCGATACCAAGGCTCATCGACGAAGATCACTTCCATGGGCTTGTAGACCACCTGGCTGCTGTCGGTGATTTGCTCGCGCAGGTCACCGATCAGACCGGTGAAACCCTGCAAGCGCTGGCGCATCTGTTCGGCCAGGGACTCAGGGGCCATCCACGGATTGCCCGGCTCGTGGGAAGTCAGGAACAGGTACATCAAGTCGCCGGCCAGCGGCACCAGCCCGGCATTGCCGTTGGCGCCCTGGTAGTTGGCGAGGTGATCGATCTGCGGCGCACGGGGGAAGTTGTAGCGCCAAACCGATTGGCCAGTGAAGCGCGGTTTGTAGGTGTCGCCAAACAGCAGGTGGCGGACTTTGGAGAACAGACCATCGGCGCCCACCACCAGGTCGTATTCACCATGGCTGCCATCGGTGAACGACACAGCAACGCTGCCACCCGTATCGTTCAAGGACTCAACGCTCAGCTCGAGACGAACCCTGGCGCCGAGCCCGAGGGCAGTTTGGCTGAGGACGTTATGAAGGGCCAGACGCGAAATACCGACGTTGGCAGGATAATCAGGCCCCGCCAGGCGCTGGCCCGGAATGCGTGCCAGTTGCTGCCCGGCCATACCGTAGATCGCGACGTCTTCAAAGGCGTACGCCGCATCCAGATAACCATCGAGTACGCCCAGCTTGGCCATCTCACGGACCACGTTGCTCTGCTGGATAATCCCGACACCGTAAACCGTCCACTCTGACTTGAGTTCGACCAGATCGACCTCAATGCCTTTGCGGCGCAGCGCGATGGCTGCGCACAAGCCGCCAATTCCACCGCCCACAATCAGAACGTTGTTCACTGCTTTCATGGCTCACTCACTTCTTGTTTTTATGATTCGATGCAGCGTCGGGCACTGCGTCGTTGGGTTCAGCTTCGCGGCCCGGCAGGGATTTGACTAATCGAGAGTAGGGATGCGATGTATCGCCGTACGCGATACCTCGACCTGCTCCTGCCTGTCATCACCACCGGGCATTTCCAGCACCAGCCCGCCCTCCTCAAATCGCCACGGCAACGCCTCCAGCCTTTGCCCGAGGCACGGGCCGTAGACGCATTCACCGGTGTCCGGCAGAAACTGCGCACCATGGGCGTAACAGACGATCCGTTGACCGTCGGCCGAGAGAAACCGGTCTTTGCGGTACTCCAAGCGCACATCCAGATGCGGACAGCTGTTGCGATAAACCCGCACCTGACCTTGGTGCAGCAACACAAACACACTGTCTTTGCCTTGCTGCTTCGGGTCGAACCCACGCGCCTTCCCCTCCACCAGTTCATCCAGCCGGCACAGGAAAAAACTCATGGCTGTTTCGGCGGAGGACCACCCGGTGCCCATTTTTCTTTCGAAATGAACAGGAACAACTGCGAGTTATCCGCCGACAGCGGCGCGCGGCGTGCCTCCCAGGCGTCATCGTGCTTGTCCATGTCGGCGTCGTATTCAATGTGACAACCCAACGGGCTGTTGAAGTACCAGAACCAGTTGGAGCCAAACAGATGACGGCCCGGGCCCCAGAAACTGGTCCAGCCTTTTTGCTCGAAACGTGTCCCGGCCAGCAGCACTTCGGTGCCACTGCCCATATGGAAGGTGAAGTGCTCGCAGCCTCTCATGTGCGGTGGGGTCTGGATCATGAACAGGCAATGGTGATCATCCGAGCCCGCCGGGCGCATGAAAGGCCCGGCACCGACAAAGGTGTCAGTGGTTCGAAAACCAAGGCGCTGGGCGTAGAAGGCTTCGGCCTTCGCTGCATCCGGGACGAAATACACCACATGGGACAAGGTGCGTGGCACCGCCTGCATGTCGAGCGTGATGCCTGGCTGGTTCAGCGGACGCTGGGGCGCATTGCCCGCCGCATTGGTCAGGTCATCCGGGGCGGTGTAGGCCTTGCGAACGGTGACCTGGAAAGCAATCGCAAATCCCATGTCATCAACGCTGTGCAAAACCCCGTTTGCGTCGCGGACAACCTGACGGTCTCGCGCCAATTCGTCCTCGATAGCATCGAGGTCGGCTGCGCCGGCGACGCCATAGACGGTTTCACGAATCGACGGCGCCGGGCCGATGGCGGCAGGCAAATCAGGATCGTCCGCACGACGAATGATGACCGCCGTGCCGTCCAGCGCTTCAAAGCGCCCGCCATTGCTATCGACTGCAACCGGGGCAAGGCCGTAATCGCGCAGGCAATCGGTACACGCCTGGATGTCATCGACGCCAAAGATCAGGGCGTCAAGGCCAATGATGTTCATGACTACCACTCCATTGAAATTATGATCCGGAGACTGCTGCCGACGGTTTGATAGCGCCGCCTGACCAGGCATGGAATCCGGTGGTGGTGTCGGCCAGAGGTCCGACTGCGGCGAAGATTGACCTGCGTTTTGCCAGCTGACTAATCGCGTGTCGGGATGCGACCTATCGTCAATCGCGATACCTGTGGTGATCGAGCGGGGAGTGTTTCGCAGGGGCAAACGCACTATGCGGGAGGGTTGACGCGGCGATGTATTCATCCGAATGTATCGCGAAAATAAATACAAAAAGCGGAACTGCCTGATGCGCTTTAACCACCTCGATCTGAATCTGCTGGTGGCACTCGATGTACTGCTTGAAGAGCAGAACATTACCCGTGCCGCCGAACGCATGCACATGACGCAGTCCGCCACCAGTGGCGTGCTGGGACGCCTGCGCACCTATTTCGAAGACGAACTGCTGGTGCAGGTCGGGCGCAAGATGCAGCCCACGCCTTACGCACTGGAATTGGCCAAGCCGGTGCGTGAAGTGCTGTTGACGATCCAGTCCTCGATCACTGCCAAACCGGTATTCGACCCCACCACCAGCAAGCGGCACTTTCGCCTGGTGACCTCGGACTACCTGATCAGCGTGCTGTTCGCCCAGGTGATTCAGAAGATTCACCAGGAAGCACCGAACATCACCTTCGAAATGCTTGGCCCCGGCGACAATTCCGGTGAGTTGCTGGTGCGTGGCGAAGTCGACCTGATGATCGTGCCAGAGCGCTACATCATCGAAGGTCACCCCTCCAAGCTGCTGTTCGAAGAAGACCATGTCTGCGTGGTGTGGCAAGGCAATACCCAGGTCGGCGACAGCCTGACCCTTGAGCAGTACATGGACATGGGCCACGTTTCGGTGGGTTTCGGACGCAGCCGGCACATGAGCATCGAAGAGTGGTTCATGAACCAGTACGGTTTCAACCGCCGCCTCGAAGTCATCACCAACGACTTCAATACCCTACCCCAGTTGATTGTCGGCACCCAACGCATCGCCACCATGCACAAGCGCCTGGCCTACCTGTATGCCGAGTACTTGCCGCTGCGCATCCTGCCGCCGCCGGTGAAGATTCCGGTCATGCGCGAATACTTGCTCTGGCACCGCAGCGTCGATGGCGACCCCATGCACCGCTGGCTGCGCGAACGCATCAGCGAATTCATCCAGTACCTGGAGCAACGTCCTATCGCCGCTCGCGATACCTCCCATGCCGAGTCACGATTGGTCAAATAGTCGGGGCGTCCTTAACGTGCCTTGCAAACGCCAAGGCAACCACAAGGACAATAACAATCATGTTCCGCTATTTCCCGACCAACTACGTGTGGAATCTTTCCGTCGACCTGGCCATCGAGATGGGCGCCCGCATGGGTGAAATCGAAGCAATGTGCGCCCCTTTGCAAGAGGCCGCCAAACAACCGGACGCCGCCGGCACCCAGGCCTTTCGTGAAACCTGGTCGAAGATGGCCGACAAATTGTGCGGCCTGGCCGAAGAAGACGAAAGCCATGGCCGACTGCTGTCTGCCGGTGAAAAGTACAACCGCGCCGCGACCTATTACCTCACCTGCGAACGCTTGCAGGCCCATGGTGCACCGGGTCGAACCGAGCTTTACCAGCGTTTCCTGCAGACGTTCAAGCGGGGCATCGAGTTGTCGCAAGAGAATTGCGAGCGCGTCGAAATCCCCTATGAGGGCAAACATATTTCCGGCCTGTTGGTACGCGCAGAGGGCGTCAGCGGCCCGGCGCCGCTATTGGTACAGGTCAATGGTCTGGACTCGACCAAAGAAATGAAATACCGCGTCGGCCTGCCAGCCTGGCTGGCAAAGCGCGGCGTGTCCTCGTTGATCATCGACCAACCGGGTACCGGCGAAGCGTTGCGCTTGCACAACCTGATCGCCCGCTTCGACAGCGAGCACTGGGCCAGCCGCGTGGTCGACTGGCTGCAAACCCGAAGCGATGTCGATGCCAAGCGTATCGGCCTCGAGGGCGTCTCGCTTGGGGGTTACTACTGCCCACGGGCCGTGGCCTTCGAACCGCGTTTTGCCTGCGGTGTGGTGTGGGGCGCGAACCACGACTGGCGCGATGTGCAAAAGCGTCGGCTGGAAAAAGAAGGCAGCTTCCCGGTGCCGCATTACTGGTCCCACGTGTGCTGGGTGTGGGGCGCGAAAGATGTCGAGGAGTTCATGACCATCGCCGAAAACGTGCACCTGGACGGCGTGCTGGATCGCATCAAGGTGCCGTTCCTGGTGACCCACGGGGAAAAGGATTCGCAGATTCCCCTGAAATGGGCACACCGCACTTACGAACAACTGGTCAACAGCCCTAAACGCGAGTTGAAGATTTTCACCGAACGCGAAGGTGGCGTGCAGCATTCCAGCTTCGATAACAGCATCAACGCCGGGCAGTACATTGCCGACTGGATTGCTGAAACGCTGGGTGGCCGCGTCGCCTGATTCATACTGATCCAGGCAATAAAAAAGGTTCTTCACGCAATCCCGGGAAACTGTAGGAGCCGGCTTGCTGGCGATGGACTCAAGTGCGCCGCATTTATCCAGTCCACACGCGATATCGTTAACGACCATCGCTGGCAAGCCAGCTCCTACAGGAGACCGCGTTAGGAGGCTGGGCCCGAGTCGAACATGAAGTGCCCCCCACGCCGGTGAAAGATGCAAAAAAACGCCTGACAACTTGGGGTTGTCAGGCGTTTTGCGTTAAGGGGTTCGCAAGATCAGCTTGGCGAACGGGTCGCATGGAACGAGCTGATCTGCCAACCCTGCGCACCGTGTACCCAAACCTGCGTGGCAAAACCCTCACCTCGAATCGGCTGATCTCCGCCGCGCTTTTGCAGGGTATTGCACTGCGGCCCGGTCATGATCGCCAGGTCGTCACCATAAAAGCGGACTTGGAGATCGCCACGCTCAATCGCCAGGTACTGCACGGCGCTTTGCGCGTAGTCGAGATAATCTGCCTTGCCTTGCACCAGCCCCGTGGTGTGCACATACACCAGATCATCGGCAAACAGCTCGGTGACGCGCGGGTAATCCTCTTCGACCAGCGCCCGGCCACGGGCGTGTTCCAGGTCCAGCAGTTGCTGTTCTACGGTTGCGTTCGACATCTTGTTTGCTCTCAGTGGAATAACCAAGGCGCACCTTAGACGCCCGATATCTTCGTTAAAAATCGCCGTTCACGATGCCTGCCATCTGCACTTGCGATACCCGGGGCGCGCATTCTCAATATGCTCGAAGGCACCGAAATCATGTGACGGCATCAGCTATTGATGCCATCAATAGCCAGGCAACGATGCAATCTGCTGGTCGCTCTGCGGGCCGCGCCCTAGCCTCGCTTGGCATAACAATCAGCCAAAGCGAACCTGCCATGAATGCCCTGCACCTGAAATGCCAGACCCTGTACGACGGCACCGGCCTGCAAACCCGTCAGCAGCAAACTCTCATCGTTGAGAACGGCCTGCTCACTTATGTCGGCCCGACAATGTCAGCGCCCAATATGCAGCCGGGGGACACCCTTCTGGATGCCGGTGATCAATTTGTAATGCCGGGGCTGGTGGATGTGCACACCCACTTGGCGTTCGGCAATGCGCAAAGCGAAGAAGACATTGATTTGTGGACCAGCGACGAATTCCGCGCCCTGCGCGGCATGTTCTTCGCCCAGCACGTCCTGGCCGCCGGCGTCACCAGCATGGTCTGCCCCGGCGACAGTGGCCAGCTCAGCATCGCCGTGCGCAATGCCGTGGCTGCCGGCCTGTTCGAAGGTCCGCGCATTGCTGCCAGCAGCCGGGTCATCACCAATCGGCAAAGCCTCAACGACTGGTTTCCGAGCCGGGTCGGTGCCCCGGAATATTTCACCGCGCAACTGGTCACCAGCCGCAGTGACGCCCTCGCTGAGATTCGCAAGCAGGCCAAGGACGGCGTGGACCTGATCAAGATCGCCATGGACGGCACCCACCGCCGTCCCAATGGCGAGATCATCGCCGCGTTCACCGCGGATGAAACCCGCGAGATGGTTGAAGAAGCCCATCGCCTGGGCTGCAAGGTGGCGACCCATGCCTATGGTCGCGAGGCAGTGATGTACGCCGCCCGCGCCGGTGTCGACCTGGTGTTCCACGCCTTCTACATGGATGACGACTGTATAGAAGCGCTGCTCGAGGCCGGCAGTATCCTCGCGCCGACCATGACCTTTCCGCAGAACACCGTAGACTTTTGCCAGCCTCACGATCCGGCCATCAGTACCGGTTACGCCGGCTACTGCGCACGCACCCTGGACATTGGTTCGGCCGTGCTCAAGCGTGCCAAGGCCGCCGGGATACCGTTCGCCTGTGGCAGCGACAGCGGTTTTGCGGTGACGCCTTATGGCGAATGGCACGCTCGTGAGCTCGAACTGTTGGTCACCCGGCTGGGCTTCACCCCAGCCGAAGCGTTGTATGCGGCAACGGCCGTCGGCGCACGCTGCATGCCACGGGGTGAAACCATCGGTTCCCTGGAAGTGGGCAAGCAAGCGGACTTCCTCTTGCTCGACGGCTCACCGCTGCACGATATCCGCATCCTGCAGGACCGCACGCGTATCAAGGCGGTATACAAGGCCGGGCAGCCCGTGCGCATGGACCGCAGCCCCTACAACCCCAAACAGGTGTCCGATTTCAACTCACTGAAATGGACCGATCTCTACACCCGTGACCGCGTTGCCAAACTGGGCAAGTGGGCCGTATGAGGAACGACAGCATGCGGTCACTCGACCTGATCATCGCCACGGCCATTGCCAGTGATGCGATCCGCATTGCCCGGCAATCGTCTTGCAAACCCATGGCCGCCGCCGTGCTGGACGCCGCAGGTCACCCGCTGGTGATCCTGCGCGACGAACACGCCAGTTTCCTTCGCCCACAAATCGCCACGGGCAAGGCGCGTGGCTGCCTGGGAATGGGCTTCGGTGGACGTGAACTGGCGCGGCGCGCGCAAGCGATGCCGGCCTTTTTTGATGCGATCAACAGCCTGACCGCGGGTGAAGTGATCCCGGTGGCGGGCGGTGTGCTCGTTCGTAATGGTGAGGGGCGGATCCTCGGTGCCATCGGCCTGAGCGGTGACACCTCGGACAACGACGAACGATGCGCCGTGCAAGCCATCGAGCTGGCCGGCCTGGTGGCCGATACCGGCGATCAACCCGCGGGCTGATCGAGCAGCGTGGCCTGCTCCAGCAAGAGGCCACGAAACCATTGCATGGCGGGATCCTGGTCCTGGTAGGGATGCCATTGCAGCACTTGAACCGCTTCGGGGAATGCCAAGGGCGTGGGCAGAATGCGCAGCCGATAGCGCTGGGCAAAACGCTCCGCCTGCCGGAGGAACACGGTTGCAATGCGCGCCGTATCGACGATGAATTCCGGCATCAACACGAAGCTTTCGAGTGCCACCGCCACGTGCCGTTGCAGGCCCAACTCATGCAGGTGCGCGGCATCCATCGCCAGGTTTCGACCATCGGCGAACTCGCGCACCACATGTTCGGCAGCGCAATACATGGCCAGGCTCAGCCCGTGAGCATACTGCAACTGTCGTTCGCAAACGATGCAGCACAGCTGGTCGTGCATCAATGGCACGTGTGGGTATGCAGGATTCAACCGACGTTGCGGCACAATCACACAGTCACTGCGGCGATAGTCGAGTGCTTCACTGACCACATCACCGTCACGCGGTACCGGCATGTCCCGCAGGCTCAAGCGCACGCCAGGCGCAATGCGCGCCAATTGCTGACTGACCGCTGGCAGCAGGACCCCTGCTACATAATCCGAGGCCACCAAGGTGAATTTGCGTGTGCACGTGGCCGGATCGAAACTCACCGGCGCGTCGACAATGTCCCGCGTCAGTGCCAGGGCTTCGCGCACCTTGGGCAGTAATTGCAGGCCCAGGGCCGTGGGCTCAAGGCCGCGCCCGACCTGGGCCAGCAACGGATCGTTGAAATGCTCACGCAGGCGCCCGAGCGCCGAACTGGTCGCCGACTGCCCCAGGCACAGTCGCTCTGCCGCGCGGCTGACACTGCATTCGCTGAGCAAGGCATCAAGGGCAACCAACAGGTTCAAATCGAGACGTCGATACCGCATGGGGTGTCCGTGGCAGATTGATCGGTACGTGCTTGTCTTTACTTTTGCGCAAGCATCGACATCGACAATAACGACCAGGAATCCGCGAACACCAATCACTTACCCCGCTACGTAGTATCGCAATTGCAGATACCAGGCTCGGGGAGCGGTCGGGCAAGCGCTAGCGTCTTGCTCAACCCTCGGAGGCGCTCGTGACCTCCTGAGCGGTTTCAGCTTCGAGCTTCAACCGGTCTGCCTTGCTGATGTAGGTGTTCTTGTTTTTCGGCGCCAGTTTGGCGCTGGCCTTCTTGGCGTTGGCCTTCAATATCTGGTTCAGCTTTTTACGACGATTCATGGTGTTCACTCGGTGTGTAATGGCGCGAATGATACCAGCTTGAAAGTGAGTCCACGCCTGCCCTATGCGAGCCGACGCGGCCGGCAATACCAGGCATGACGTCGGTCCTGACTATATGGATGACACTTTTGAAGCAAGCCGCCTCGGCGCCTGCCCGGATAATCGTTAGCTTACTGACGAACGATCGAGGTCCAGGATGACGAATGCAACGACAGAGCCAGTCAGCCCGCAAACCCTGCGAAGAGTGATTGTGGCCGCCGGCATCGGCAATTTCGTCGAGTGGTTCGACTTTGCCGTCTACGGTTTTTTGGCAACCACCATCGCCCAGCAATTTTTCCCCAGTGGCGATGCCAGCGCCGCACTGCTCAAGACGTTTGCGGTGTTCGCCGTGGCGTTTGCGTTTCGGCCCCTGGGCGGGATTTTCTTCGGCATGCTGGGTGACCGTATCGGCCGCAAGCGCACCCTGGCGATAACCATTCTGTTGATGGCCGGCGCGACCACCCTGATCGGCGTGTTGCCCACTTACGCGGCGATCGGCGTGATGGCGCCGATTCTGTTGTCAGTTATCCGTTGCGCCCAGGGCTTTTCCGCCGGCGGTGAATACGCCGGTGCCTGCGCCTACCTGATGGAACATGCACCGAACGATAAACGCGCCTGGTACGGCAGCTTCATTCCGGTGTCGACCTTTTCCGCCTTCGCCGCGGCCGCGGTGGTGGCGTATGCACTGGAGGCGTCCTTGTCGGCCGAGGCGATGGCGAGTTGGGGCTGGCGCCTGCCGTTCCTGATTGCCGCGCCGCTGGGCCTGGTCGGCCTGTACCTGCGCTGGAAACTCGACGAGACACCTGCCTTCCAGGCAGTGGCCAAGGAACATGCGGTCGCCCACTCCCCGCTCAAGGAAACTCTGCGCAACCACGGCGCAGCCATCTGCTGCCTGGGGGCCTTCGTGTCACTCACGGCATTGTCGTTCTATATGTTCACCACCTACTTCGCCACTTACCTGCAAGTCGCCGGTGGCCTGAGTCGTGCCACTGCGCTGCTGGTGTCACTGATTGCCCTGGTCTTCGCCGCGGCGATCTGCCCGCTGGCCGGGCTGTATTCGGACCGGGTCGGGCGGCGGATGACGGTGATGAGCGCTTGCGCGTTGTTAATCGTGGTTGTGTATCCGTCGTTCCTGATGGCCAGCTCCGGCTCGTTTGCTGCCTCCATTCTGGGCGTCATGCTATTGGCGATTGGCGCGGTGTTGTGTGGCGTGGTGACCGCGGCCCTGCTCTCGGAAACCTTCCCGACGCGTACGCGCTACACCGCCTCCGCGATCACCTACAACATGGCGTACACCCTGTTCGGCGGCACCGCGCCGCTGGTGGCGACGTGGTTGATCAGCACCACCGGAAGCAACCTGTCGCCCGCGTTCTACCTGATCGCGGTTGCATTGCTCGCGCTGGCGGGTGGAATGGCCTTGCCGGAGACCTCAAGGATTTCCCTGCATGACGCGGTGACACCGCAAAAAGGCGCAAGTCCGGGCGAATGTGTCACCAGATGAAAAGAAATTGTCGTCGAATGAATCCCCGCTGACCTCCCTCCCCCATAAATTCCACCTCACACCCACGCGTTGAATCGCGAGATCCAATCGTGGGCCCGTCCGGCGCAAAGCCAGGGCCTTTGAGGTGCCGATTTATCTGCTCAACATCATAATAATAATCCGAGGGGTCGCAGTGTATGCGCGTGAATTTACCCGTAACCGAGCATGAGAGAACCTTTCCCGCCGATCAACGCTTGATATCCACCACTGACCTGGACAGCCGAATCACCTATTGCAATGATGCCTTCATCGCCATCAGTGGTTTTACCGAGGGCGAGTTGGTCGGCCAGCCGCATAACCTGGTTCGCCACCCCGACATGCCACCCGGGGTGTTCATTCACATGTGGCACACGATCAAGCAAGGCAAAGCCTGGATGGGGATTGTGAAAAACCGGGCGAAAAACGGTGATTGCTATTGGGTCAGCGCCTACGTCACGCCCATCTATGAAAACGGCCGCATGAGTGGCTACGAGTCGGTGCGCTCCGTCCCCAGCCGCGACCAGGTGCGTCGGGCTTCGGCGCTCTATGCCCGGATGCGTGCGGGCAAACCGATTGTTTCGCACAGTGCCCGGTTGATTCGTCCGCTGCAACATGGCTGGCCCTTGCTGATCGCCGGCGCGGTGTCCCTGATCGCAGACCAGTGGTTGCCAAAGACGGCGTCGCAAGGATTGCTCGTCGCCAGTCTGGGCATTGCCTGGTACCTGATCGAATCCCGCCAGCGCAGGGCCATCGAGCGCACCCTGGCCGAGCATCCAAAGGCGTTTTCCGATCCATTGGTCGCGCTCACCTACAGCGACAACCACGGCCCACAAGGTCGGCTCGATATGGCCATGCTCAGTGAGGAGGCTCGTTTGCAGACTGCCCTGAGCCGGTTGGTCGATGCCGGTGTGAACGTCAAGTCCAAGGCCGCTCAGTCATCCGAGCTCTCCGGTGCCCAGGCGCAATCGCTGGACCGTCAGCGCAGTGAAACCGATCAGTCGGCCGCCGCCATTTCACAAATGGCCGCGACCATCCAGGAAGTCACCCAGAACGTCATCAGCACCGCCCATGCCGCGTCCGAGGCCGACCAGTTGACCCGCGAAGGCAGTGAACTGGCCCAGCAAAGCCTCAACGCGATGAAGGGCATGCACGAGGCGGTCAACGAAATTGGCCAGGCGGTGAATGCGTTGGCCAGCGAAACGCAATCGATCGGCAGTGTCGTCGATGTCATCACCTCCATTGCCGAACAGACCAACCTGCTGGCGCTCAATGCAGCCATCGAGGCGGCCCGGGCGGGTGAGCAAGGACGCGGTTTTGCCGTGGTGGCCGACGAGGTGCGCTCCCTTGCCCAACGCACGCGCACCTCCACCGAACAGATCCACGGCATCATTGCGTCCCTGTATGTCGGCGCCGACCGCGCCGTGTCAACGGCCAGCCGTGGCGAACAAATTTCCCGCGAAAGCATGCAAAGCGTCGAGGCGGTGCAGTCGGCCCTGGTCGGCATCAGCCAGGCCGTGACCCGGATTACCGGCATGAGCCAACAAATGGCCTCTGCATCTGAAGAGCAAAGCCACGTCGCCGAAGACATCAATCAGCAGATCACGCGCATTGCCCAACTGTGCGATCACAGCGCCGGCCAGGCCAAGCAAGGCGCAGCCATCAGCCAGGACCTGGAAGAAATGGCCGAGTACCTGCACAGCCTGGCCGAACGTTTTAACCGATAGGCATGAGCGCCTGTTGACCCCAGGCATCGGGACAACAGGCCGCGAAGCGTCTCTACGGTCAACCGAGCCATTTTCACGGCCGACTGACGCCTGCTCGAGAGGTCTTTCACTGTGTGGTCAACCGGCCATGCGAACAGTTAAAGGCCAACTGCATGCTCGAGTACAATCGACGAACTAGCCGCCATGTTTGTGTTTGTATTTATTCTTATGCTTGTAGTCGGCGTGATGGTCGTTATCGTCGGCCAGATTATTGCCGACCGCACCGCCCGCCGCGCCGCCGAGCCCTGCGCCGATAAGGCCGCCAGTGGAACCACCAAGGCTGTTACCGATCACCTGACCACCTGCTGCCCCGAGACCGCCACCAATGGCAGATTCAGTTTTCTTGCCGCTCTTGGCCGTCATTGCGCCGCCCCGCCGCGCCGCCAACACCCGCTCCGATCGCTGCGTCAGCGCTCCCGCCGACAGCCTGACCGACAACACTGCCCAAGGCACCACCGAGACCTCCACCGACAGCTGTGTTGGTGGTTTCACCGGCGAAGGCGTAATGAGAGACAAGCAGGCTGAACGCAACGACTGACCATGATTTACGCATCTAACAGACCTGCAGACATTCACAAGAGCAGGAAAGTCTGTTGGACCGAAAGCGTCAGGTCAACGCGTATCTGGCCGCGCTTTAATCTGGATCAATCAACCGCCGAGTAGGATTACCGTCTATCGAGCAATTACGCTCGTTACAGCTGCCGTTTCGACATGGAAGCACGCTGCCTGAGTCTGGCCAGCTCAATCCAGACGGCGACATAAATATGGGTAGGTCTGATAAGGGAACTCAATCGTCTTGCGTGCGCGTAGCGCCGGATGAGTCTGAATCAGAGTCTTCAGTTGATCAGTCCCCCCTTTCACTTCAGAAGGCAGAGCCGCGATGTCGGCACCAGTACCCTTTACGATGGAGACCGACGCTAGCGAGGCACAGCCAATGCTGGCGGTGTACTTGCAATCACATCCCAGCCAATCACCTCCTGCGCAACGTAGATCGATGCCTCGATCTAAGCGATCTACGCCATTACCTGGCCGACTTTTATAGCCCAATCGGGCGTCTGGTCGCAATGTATGCTGCTGCATGAGCCACACAAACCCCGACTGTCTGCCAGGGCTTGATTCGGCTCAAGCATTTTTCTTGTGCAAACCCGCGCTCGATTCACGAACCAAAAGCGTGGCCACAGGCGCATCAATGCGCTGACGTTGGACGGCGCCGGAACCATTGATCTGTTCGAACAGCAACTCGATCGCCAGCGCAGCCACCTCCTCCAGGTGCATGTTCAAGGCCGTCAGGGGCGGTTTACATTCCCGCGCGCGAAAGCCGTCATAACGGGTGACCACCTTCACATCCTGCGGCACCTTCAAACCTTTTTCGCTCAACGCCTGCACGGCGCCAATCGCGAAAGCATCGACCGGCACGCATAGACCATCCAGGTCCGGATGCTCGTCCAGCAATTGCACACACGCCGCAACTCCGGCCGCTTCGCCACCCGCTTCGTCGGCGCGAACTATCGCTGGGGTCAGCCCTTGGGTAGAGCAGTAAGCGCGATACGCTTGCTCCATGTCCAGGTAGGAATGCCGGGATTGAATCCCGATCACTAAGCCGATCCGTCGCGCCCCCTGCTCGTGCAGATGATCGAGCAGCAAGGCGCCCGCCACTTCGCCATGCATGTCGATATACGGCAAGGTGAAACCGGCCTCGGGTTGGCGTCCGATCGATACCAGTTTCACACCTCTTTTACGCAGTCGCGCGATGTGCGGGTCGTTGGCGACCGGCTCGATGATGACAGCGCCGTCGATATCCAGGGTATCCAGCAAAGCCTTGGCCTCGTCCATGGGCGGCACCAGCACCAGCGCCACTCCCCGACGCAGGGCAGCTTCCGTCGCGGTAGCCGCGATCTCCATCAAAAAGCCCAGGCGCGACGATCCGCCTGCTACGGCAAAGGGCATCGAGGACAGCAACGCAATGGCATTGGCCCTCCCGGTGCGCAGGCGCTGGGCACGCAGATTGGGGGTATAGCCAAGACTGGCGGCGACTTCTTTGACTCGGGCGCGGGTCACCGGATCGACCTGGCCGCGGTCATTTAGCGCGTGGGAAACGGTGGTGCGCGACACGCCGGCAGCGTCCGCAACGTCGGCAATGGTAGGGCGGTGGTTGTCGTTATTTGGCATCGGTTGGGGCAACTCGGTCAGCAATGCTGCCGAGTTATACGCGCACTGAAGGTTCTCGGCCACTGAGAGGCATCGACGACACATAGATCGTTGACACCTTTAAAGAACGGGAATACATTTCACCCAAATCGATTTGGGCCTATAGCAAAATCGATTTGGTTTGGGATTTACCTACACGATCCCAACCGAAACTACGTGACGTTTAAAACAATAATCAATAAGCCGTGGATGCTGGCTTTACGTAGAGGTGGGATATGCCGGATAACAAGAAAAACCCAGTTTCCGCTGTTGATGAGCGACTTCCCTGGCGCCAGCTATTGATTTTTGGCGCGCAGCATGTGTTGGTGATGGCGGCGTCGCCTGTTGCATCGGTCTTTCTGATGGCCACGGTATTGGGCTTTTCCAGTGAGCTGACGATGCAGTTACTGAGCGCGACCTTTTTGGTCTGCGGGCTGGGCACCCTTATCCAGTCTTTAGGATTGCGCGGTTGTGGCGCGCGCTTGCCCTTCATCATGCTCCCCGGTGGAGCGCCGATCATGTTGTTCATTCTGATCGCTCAGCAGAACAGCGTGGCGACGGCCTCCGGCGCGGTCATTCTGACGGGTGTCTTCTACTTCGTGGTACTGCCGATCTTTCGCCGGCTCCTGCGTTTCTTCCCCCAGGTGGTGGTTGGCACGATGCTGCTGCTGGTGTCCGTCAACCTGGTCAAGCTGTCGGGCGAGCTGATCGTCGGCCGACCTGGCAGCGCCGACTTCGCCGCCCCGCAGCAACTGCTGCTGGCGTTCTCCACAATCCTCATAACGGTGCTGTGTTCACGGTTGTTGCGTGGCACTCTCGGTCAGTTATCCATCTTGCTCGGCCTGGTCGGCGGCAGTCTGCTGGCGCTCGCCCTGGGGGCTTTTGACAGCTCGCAGTTGAGCTGGTGGCCATTGCTGAGCCTGCCGGCACTCATGCCGTTCGGCGTTCCTCAATTCGATCTGTTTGCGTCGATTCCGTTGATGCTTTTTTGTCTGGTTTCCATGGTTGAAGCGACGGGCCAGACCGTGGCGATCAGCGAAGCGGTGGACAAGCCACTGGATATCAACAGGGACGTCACCCGCACCATTCGCGGCGACGCACTGGCGTCGATCCTCGGCGGGTTCATGGGCACCTCGCTGATCATCACCAGCGGCGAAAACATCGGCGTCATCCGCGCCACGCACGTTCGCTCGCGTTATGTCACCGCGGTGTCCGGAGGGCTGCTCTTGCTGTTTGCCCTACTGGCCCCCCTGGCGCGGTTGATCGGCGGAGTACCCGAAGCGGTGGTCGGCGGCACCAGTCTAATCGTGTTCGCCATCGTCGGCACCATGGGCATCGACATGCTGCGAAAAGTTGACCTGCGGCACCACGGCAACATGTACGTGGTGTCCGTTGCCCTGGCGGTCGGTCTATTGCCGATTTTGGTACCAGGGGTTTACAGCCATTTCCCAAACGGCCTGGCCGGACTGCTCGGCAATGGCGTCGCCATGGGCGCCGTCACCGCCGCCGTCATGAACTTCTTCTTCCATTGTGTGGGTCGCCAGGACAACGCTACGGACACCAAGTCCGATCTGACTCACTCTCCACACGCCCACTAAGGTTGCTCCATGGATCGCACAGTTACTACTCACCTGCTCTCTTCTCCTGAACAACTTATTGCACCACAACAGCTGTTGGCGCCGGACTGGCTGATGCTACCGGAAGGCCCAAAGCGCGGTCAGGCCGTGCTGGTGGTCGATGGCACATTTGCGGACGTCGGGCCTCTGTCACTTTTGCAGGCACGTTATCCTGCTCACCAGGTGCTGCGCCTTGAACAACAGTTGTTGATGCCAGGTTTCATCGATACCCATCACCATCTAAGCCAGAGTTTCGGCAAAGGCCTGGTCTTCGGCGAACCTTCGGAAATTTTCCGTCGGGTATGGATTCCCCTCGAAGGCTCGCTCGATTCGGAGTTGCTTTATCTGACCAGCAAACTGGCCGCTTTTGAATCGCTGCGCGGCGGCTTTACCACCGTGTGCGATGCCGGCACGCGCTCGACGGAAAGTGTCGAAGCCATCGCCAAGGCTGTTCATGAAGTCGGCATCCGCTGCGTACTGGCGAAGACCTGCAACGACCTTCAGGGCAAGCAGGTGCTTGATGCGCGTCAGATTCTCGCGGTAGCGGAACGGCATTTGTCGCATTGGGATAACGACACACTGATCACACCTTCGCTGGCGGTGCCCATTCCCGAAATCGCCACTGACCCGACCCTGAAGGCGGTCTACTGCTTATGCGAAGAGGCCGGGCGGGTGTTCCAGAGCCACGTCAACGAGCACCTTGTTGCCGTTGAACGCTCACTGGAACTCTACGGCGTCAGACCTTTGGAGCAACTGCACCGTGCCGGCGCTCTCGGCCCTGCGGCGTTGCTGGCCCACGCGACATTACTGACGCCGAACGAGATCTGCCTGTTGCGTGATAGCGGTGCAGCAGTGAGCTACAACCCGGTGGCCAGTGCCTGGAAAGGCAACGCCGTAGCCCAAGCGCACCTGATGCACTGTCTGGGCATTCCGGTGGCCCTGGGGACTGATGGCACGCGCGGCGACGGTTTCCGCCTGCTGGACTATGCCGAAGCCGCCCAGCGTTTCGCCCACGGGATATCTGTCGGGGATTCGGTTTGCGGCGGTGGGCAACTATGGCTCGACATGAGCACCAAAAACGCTGCGCAGGCGCTCCACCTCGGCCAGTTAACCGGACAAATTACGCCAGGCCACGCCGCTGATTTCCTGCTGGTGGACCTTGCGGTGCCGGAACTGCTGCCGTCATGGAACCTGACCTGGGACCTGGTGCGGCTGGCGAACAGGGATCAGATCCACGCCGTCGTAGTGCAGGGAAACGTTCGTCTGTGGCAAGGCTGGCCGACCGACTGGGACGCCCGCCAACTAATGCGTCAGGTAGATGCGCTGGCGCGGGACATCGTCGGCCAGGCGCCGATCCATAAAATCCATCCACTGCCTCCCGTGGCTTAACACTCTTTGTTATTGGGTAAAAAATGACATTACCATTCGACCCGCTCTACCTCATCGCAGTCGCCGTTGCTTGCGGTGCGCTTATCCAAGGGACAACGGGCATGGGCTTCGCCCTCATCGTTGCGCCGGTAATGGGCTTGCTAGCTCCAGAATCCCTGCCGGTCAGCCTGTTGATTCTGATGTTGCCCTTGAATGCGGCGATCGCCTGGCGCGAGCGTGAGGCAATTGATTTGCGGGGCAGTTCGTGGATTACCGCTGGACGTTTTGTCGGTACGTTCGGCGGAGTCTGGATACTGTTCTGGCTCCCGCTCTCACAGCTAAACGTGTTGATTGGCCTTTCGACGATCGCCGCGTGCCTGGCGACCTGGATGGCGCCATCCTTTGTACCGGGACGGCGTGCGCTGATTTCCACCGGACTGATCACCGGCATCACCGAAACGGCCACCGGCGTCGGCGGCCCGCCGTTGGCCCTGGTGTACCAGCATTCGCCGGTGGCCACCTTGAGAGGGTCGGTCGCCTTGTGCTTCCTGGTGGGCGAAGTGATTTCCCTGGTGGTGCTCGCACTGGGTGGGCATTTGCATGCGACGCAGGCATCACCGGTATTGAGCCTGTGCCTGCCCTTGGCGCTCGGCGTGCTCGCCAGCCATTGGGCCCGACGCTTTATTAACGAAGCCCGCTTGCGCCGATTTGTCCTGATCTTCGCCTTCGTTTCCGGATCACTGTTACTGCTGCAATAACCACCGAGTCGTTCTAGCGGCTCGTTCAGGGCCGCTGCCGCAAGCCATTCGATTGAACTCACTGCATTCGCGCTGCCGGATGCAGCGGATTTCTACAGCCAGAAATTGGATAAAAACAATAATGAAAATAATCGCCAATCTTCGAATCGCCCTCACGCTTTCCATCGTCGGCACGCTTCCATTCAAGGCGCTTGCAGCCGGGGTGCTCGACGACGCCAACGCGACCCTCAACCTGAGAAACTTCTACATCAACCGCAACTTTTCCAACCCGGCATCGCCCCACGGCAAGGCCGAAGAGTGGACCCAGAGTTTCATCCTCGATGCCCGCTCCGGGTTCACTCAAAGCCCGGTGGGCTTCGGCTTGGACGTACTGGGGTTCTACTCGATCAAGCTGGATGGCGGCAAGGGCAGCGGCGGCACGCAGCTGTTGCCGATCGACCGCGACGGGCGCCCCGCCGACAACTTCGGGCGCCTGGCGCTGGCCGGAAAAATGAAAATCAGCAAGACCGAATTTAAAGTCGGCGAGTGGATGCCAATACTGCCGATCCTGCGTTCCGACGATGGTCGTTCGCTGCCGCAGACGTTCGAAGGCGGGCAAATCACCTCGCAGGAGATCGAGGGCCTGACCTTGTACGGTGGTCAATTTCGACAGAACAGCCCGCGTAACGACTCCAGCCAACAGGACATGTTCATGCTGAGCAAGACGGCGTTCGTCTCCGACCGTTTTAACTTCGTCGGCGGTGAATACAGCTTCAACGACAAGCGCACGCTGGTGGGCATATGGAATGCCGAACTCAGAGACATCTACCAGCAGCAGTATCTGCAAGTCATCCATAACCAACCGCTGGGAGACTGGGTGCTGGGCGCCAATCTGGGCTATTTCCAGGGGCGGGAGAACGGCAGCGCCCGAGCGGGCGAGCTGGACAACCGCACGATTTCTGTTTTGCTGTCCGCTCGATATGGCGGCAATACCTTCTATGTCGGTTTGCAGAAGCTCACCGGGGATGATCCCTGGATGCGAGTCAATGGCACCGCGGGAATTTCACTGGCTAATGACAGCTTCAACAATAGCTACGACAACGCCAGGGAAAAGTCATGGCAGCTGCGCCACGACTACAACTTCGTCGCGCTCGGCATACCTGGCCTGGTGTTGATGAATCGTTATGTCCGTGGCAGCAATGTGCATATCGGCGCGGTTACCGACGGCGAGGAATGGGGGCGCGAAATCGAGCTGGCCTATACAGTGCAAAGCGGTTCATTGAAGAACCTCAGCGTGCGCTTGCGCAACGCCAGTATCCGACGCGATTACAGCAGCAACGAGTTTGATGACAATCGGGTGATCGTCAACTATCCGTTCAGTCTTTTTTGAGATAAACGTGCTCGCTAGTGCGACATGTTCGACTGTCGCTATCGGCCGATTTCTTTCTATGCACCGGTAATTTTGTAGTGGCCGCACCTCAAAACGAAATGGTCGAGTGCATAGGGCATTCCTTGAATACTGCTCCTGAATCTTCCTATCGCATGATTCACAGCACCGGCAATAGGCCAACAAACGACCACTCGATCTTTATCTTTAGCTTCCGTGAACTGCCCAGTATTGCTTTCGACATTTACCGGCGTATCAATTGAGGCCTTCTAAGGCAAATACGTTCGTAGCACGTTAACCCTGCGGTCTATCGCCTGCTGTAAACGAGCGCGATGCGCCTCCCAAACGCCAATTTCGACTGAGCAAGTGCGCATCAGCGCCAGCATCGCCGATTTTGCAGCAACATACTCCACGTTGGCGTCTTGCATCTTGAGCTGTCGCTCTTCATGGGCCGTCATTTCCATGCGTCTAAGCGCCAACACAGTGGCATCCGAAATTACTGGGCCAAGCGTTAACTGCGCATGATGAGGTGCACAAAAGGGTTGGCTCTCCAACAGAATGCTACGTGCACGCTGAACACCCCAATTCAAAGCGGTGCCCAGTCGCTCAAAAAATCGGCGGTCGTGGAACTCCTCGTGCATCAGAGCGCCGTTATTGGCATAAATCCCTATAAATGTTTGGACTTCTCCGCTAAACGTAACGCGTACCTGCACCTCCACTTGCCGGCCATCCTTGAGCCTTTCATCATGGATTCTGGTAGGCAAGCGGTTGTTAACCCAAAGCCAGAACTGCGGGCCTCTACGACGCATTCAGGGTACTCCCTTAACCTGTTGTTCACGGCTACCGACAGACAAGACTTAAATGGCCGTCTTGTTCATCTGGCGACTGCGAAGGTCAAAGCAACAAATGATCCTCAATCTAATCAATAAGGCACTTCCACTACCCTATTCTTTATCATCATTTTGCATATCGTTGCTGCCATTCGAGCATTCATGATCAAGGGTTTTTAATTCTGGAACGGTTCAATGGACGCAAAGCTCGCACATCTATTGCGTAGGTATGCCGCTTTGCAGCACCAGCACGCAACCCAGCCCAATTAGTATGACCCCGCTCACGCATGGGACCAAACGCTGGAAGCCCGGTGCCGAAAATGGACCGCGAAGCAGCGAAGCGCCTAAGACTGCGGTTACGTCAGCCATAGAAAACACTAAGTTGACGAAGCTGCCGAGCAGCAAAAATTGTAGCCATACCGGCGCGGTGCTGGTGGCGTCGACGAACTGCGGCAGAAAGGTTAAAAAGAACAATGCCGTTTTCGGGTTGAGCACCTCCACCACCACGCTGTCGCGCAATACCCCAGGTTCGCGTAGCGGTCCTGGGCTCACCGACTGGCGACTGTTGATGATCATCCTTCCCCCTAGCCAGACCAGGTAACCGGCACCGGCCAAGCGAATCACGTCGAACGCCATTGGTGCTGCCTGCAGCAGCACGGACAAGCCACACGTTGCGGCCGCGATATGGACGTAGCAGCCTAGGTGAATACCTAGCGCGGCTTTCAAGCCCGCGCTACGGCCGTAGACGAGGGTCTGGCTGGTCATGTACAAAATTGCAGGGCCGGGCATGCAGGCAAACGCCAGTGTCGCGATGGCAAACGGAATCCAGAGATGGGCAGACATGAAAGTGCTCTTCCAGTGAGGGGATCGTACGGGTCCGGTTCTGGAAGACGCTGAAGGGAGTCGTCAGCTAAGTTGTGCGAGCAGCGTGATACCAGGGCTGCAGGTTAAGGCCGGTACCGGAGCGAAGAAATACGGCAGTTGCCGTATTTTATCGAGGCACCTAAAGCAGGATGCTGGCCAACAAAGATCAGGCGCTGGGCAAGCCGAGCCGGACGACGTAAGCCGCCAGTTCCGCGGTATTGTGCAGGTCGAGTTTGCGCATCAGATTCTCCCGGTGTTTGCGCACGGTCAACGCGCTGATGCAAAAGCGTTCGGCAATCTGCGTGCTGCTGGCGCCTTGAGCAATTAGAGCCAGGATCTGGCGCTCGCGCGCGGTGAGTTCGGTATTGGCAATCAGATGAGCATCGGCGGCGCTAACCCCATGACCATCGACCACGAAGCGCACGGCAACGGCCAAGTAGAGAAGGTTTTGGCGAACTGCATCAAGGGCGGTGAACATCTCCTGGCTATCGTCGGCTTTGGAGATATAGGCGTGGACACCTGCATCGAGTACACCACGGATGGTGCTCAGGTCGATATTGGCGGTCAGTACCAAAATTTTCAGGGCGGGAAAGTCCCGGCGCAGTTCGCGAATGAACGCCAGCCGGTTGACGCCCGGCATGCCCAGGTCCAGCAGCAACAGGTCGACTGAATGGTGCGTCAGTACACTGAGAATCTCTTCGCTATGGGCTGCTTCTCCAATCACCTGCAGGTCGTCACGGGTCGAGAGCAGAAACTTCAGGCCATCACGAACGATACCATGATCATCAGCGATCAATACCTTGAGGCGCTTAACGTCCATTTTCAGTTGCTCTTAATTTGAGATTTCGCCATGCCTGAGGTTATCCAGCGCAATTACTTTGTCGATTTGTTGTTTCGCCAATCTTACGGAGTGTTGTTCGCCAACTTTGCCATCCCCTTGCCCGTCGCCTACATCTTGCGCCCTGCGCTGCCATTGGCCTGGATCGGTATCTGGATCCTGGCCATGTATGCGCTGACGCTATACCGCGTGTTGTATGCAAAGCGTTACTTCGCTAAAACCCGTACCCTACCTGCTCGGTCGCAGACCTGGGGCTGGCACGCTTCAGTGCTGTCGTGGCTGTCAAGCCTACTCTGGGGGCTGGTTGGTTGGGTCGGTTTTGCCACTGGCGATCCGCAACTGCAGGCGTTTACCTGCGTAGTGCTAACAGGCCTGGCATGCGGCGCCGTGCCTTCGCTGTCGGCATTCCCCGCGGCCTATGCAGGTTCTCTATTGGCTATGCTGGCGCCGGTGACTCTACAGTGTCTGCTGCGTTCCGGGGAGACCTACACAACCTATTTGTTCTTCCTCGCCTGCCTGGCCGGGGTCAATCTGTACTACAGCCGTGTCACCTACCGGACGCTGTACGAGACCATCAGGTTGCGCCTGGAAAATGTCGACTTAGTCGGCCGCTTGGAGCAGGAGCGCGATCGTGCCCAGGCTGCCGACCAGGCCAAATCGCGTTTTCTCGCCGCGGCCAGCCACGACCTCCGCCAACCTATCCACGCGCTGAGTTTGTTCGTCGCAGGGCTTGCCGCATTGGCCGATCGCGGCGACGTGGTGGCGGACAAGGCCCGCGATGTAGCCGCCCGCCTGGGAGCAGTCATTGGTAATCTCGGTGGACTGCTCAATGGCCTGCTGGACATCTCACGCCTGGACGCTGGGGTGGTCACGGTCAACCGTGAGATCGTATCGGTGCAGCGGCTGTTCACGGATCTGGCCGATGAGTTCGCTGCCACCGCCGCAGCGCACGGTCTGCACTGGCGTGTCCGTTCCAGCAGATTGTGGCTCGAAACCGACCCGGTGCTGCTCAAGCGGGTGCTCGACAACCTGTTGGCCAATGCCTTTCGCTATACCGAGAACGGCGCAGTGTTGCTCGGCTGTCGTCGACGCGGCCAATACCTTGAAATCCAGGTAGTCGATAGCGGCCCTGGTATTGCCGAGGCGTTTCGTGAGCAGATTTTCGATGAATTTGTGCAGTTACATAACCTTGAACGCGACCGCAGCCAAGGGCTCGGCCTTGGGCTTGCGATCGTGCGCCATACCGCGCGGTTACTGGGGCATGAACTTCATCTGGCATCGGTGCCGGGCCGTGGCTCATGCTTTGCAATCAAGGTGCCACTCACCGCGCCTCCGACAAAGCTGCGTGCTTTTCAGTCTGTATTGCCAAGCAATGCCTTGGGCATTCTGGTTATTGATGACGAAATCACGGTGCTGGAAGCCTTGAGCGAGTTGCTTGAGGTTTGGGGCCACCGGGTGTATGCCGGCACCTCGGTTCAAGCGGCCTGCGGCCGCCATGGCGAAGCGCAGGCAATGGGCATCGCACCGGTTCACCTGATCCTCAGCGACTTTCGCTTGCACGGCATGAATGGCCTGCAAGCGATCGCTCAGGTGCGTCAGTACCTCGATACCGATGTACCGGCAATCATTATCACCGCCGACACCTCCAGCGCCTGCCTTGAAGCCACTGCCGCCGGTGAATTCCGCGTATTACAAAAACCGCTGGATGCCACGCTGCTGCAAGAGAGCCTCAAGACCTGCCTGACATGATCGTCTTTTCATACACGGGAATATCGAGGAAAGAGATATCCCCGCATCGATCCAAGGGCATTAATACCCAGCAATCACGCCACTCTGGTCGACGGTTAATGCAACACCCCATCAGTTGCATTCATCTTTTGGGGTGTTGTTCATTCAGCCTATCAAGTGCGTCCCGCCGTACCGGTAACGGGCAGATTTCCAAGCAGCTTGAGGCCGGTGCTCTTCATGAACGTGTCGTAGTCCATCGGCTTCTGGATACGGGTTTCAGCGTTGGGTAACACATACGCCCAGGCACGTTTTGAGGACGCGTCATAAACCAGTTTGAACAAGCGGGTCGGCACCCAGACCTGGTTGTCGCCGATGGTCGAGTAACCTGGGTCAAACAGCGGGCCGGTAAACACATACACGTTGCCATCGGCGCGCTGGGCGAACTTCCTGACGTCAGACTCGACCTTGCTCCAGATCTTGCGGTTGTTGGTCGGGTCTTGAGGGACCATGTTCGACAGCGCGAAAGATTGCGCCATGGCATTGGGGGTCGGTGCATCGGCGGCCGGCGATTGGTGAAATACCCGGCAGGAGTTCATACTCAATGTTTGCTGTTGTTCTTACCTATTCATGAGCCTAGCTGCGAAATTGCACTCCACTGAACACCTGATTGCGTCGGCGCTGACCACTCGTTTGCATTGCACTTGACCAGGAGTTTGCATTCGATCTGACCACCGATTGCATCAGATTTGACCAGCACACTAGTAACTATGATCGGCAGAGAGCTCTCGCTTGCTGCCGGTGGCGACGGGCAACAACCGGCCGATTCTGTTGAAAAAGTCGGATTTTCCAGACTGGTCCCCTGCTGACCGCTGGAAACGCCTTTTATGCACGTCGCTACGCGAAATCTGAGCCCCGACTCCTCTGCTCAAAGTAAAAATTTCAATCTCACGCGCGTACTTTTCTGCCGAAAAAACCATAGCCGACTTTTTCAACAGAATCGGCCAAAAGCGGTCATTCAGACGTGTCTACTAAATTGGGGGCGATCAGAGTGTAAACGCAACCAGCACCACAAACCTATGGTCAGGCAGATTACTCTTGCTGAGATTGGCACCGTACCGAAAAAACCGAGCGCCAGAACCTTTGCAAAGCCCAATGTGAGATTGAAATGGCGTACTATCATCAGCAACAACAGTCAGTGAAACGACCTGGCTGAAATAACATAGCGCCGAAAATAAGGTGCAGTTTAAACGCAGAATTTAACCTATGAATTCAACTTTCTACCTTCCGCGCATGCTCTCCAGCAAAGACAGTATTTACGCTGAAGAAGCGTTGCTAGCAGCTTCAAATTACGTTGTTGTTTTAGCAGAACCCGGAGGCGGAAAAACTGAACTTATGGGAAGCCTAGCCCGACAGCTGGGAACCTCCACCGTTACCGCAAACAAGTTCAAACACTTGGGGGCCGATGCAGAGAATTACCCACTCGTGATCGATGCGTTTGATGAGTTGGCCAAACTCGATCAAACGGGTATTCACAGCCTTCTTGCTAACGCCAGAAAAGCAAAGCCAACACATGTCATAATTTCGAGCCGATCCAGCGAGTGGGGCACAGCTGCCACAAACGCATTCGAAGACTATCTAGGATGCTCACCGTTGGTGGTTAGGCTTTGCGAGTTTGAAGAGGGAGAACAGCAGAAAATTTTTCATCATCATGTTCGGGGTGAAGAATTTTCAAAGTTCCAAGCGGAAGTAGCTCGATTCGGCTTAGGAGCATTACTCCCTAATCCCCAATTTCTGAAGATGTTTGCAGATGCCTATATGGAAAGCGGCAGATACTTCACAGATAAGCGAAGTATATTTTCACAAGCGGTCGAACGGCTGGCGAAGGAAGCTAACGTCAATGTAGTGCAGACGCTATCCAGCACACAAAGGGTTGCTCTGTCGTCGGAAGTATTCGCCAAGCTTTTGCTGTCCGGAGCAGAGGGCATAGGGACGAGCGAGGCAACCGCAAATCGGATCTATCCACTGCTGGCATCACTCTTTGACAAACACACAGCAGCTGAAGGCATCCTGGCAACTCGACTTTTTAAACCTGGAGACAGTGCGGATCAACATCGGCCTGTTCACAAGATCGTTGCTGAATACTGTGCGGCGGACTACCTTGCCAAGCGGATCGCTGATCCGGTTGATCCTCTGACATTACATAAATGCCTGCCCATCATCGCTCCGAACAACGTAGTTCGAGATGAACTCCGGGGATTACTGGGTTGGCTCGCGGCGCTAGGCAACAGATCTATTCAAGAGACTGCTATTGAGCTTGATCCCTACGCGGTGCTTGCGAATGGTGATCCCTCTCAACTTGAACACTCCTCAAAGCGCCTACTTATACAAGGCCTGAAAGCTGTCGAAACGAAGGATCCCTATTTCCGGCGAGGAGATGCTTGGCGCCGGTTCAGTGCTTCAGGTTTCTTCACCCAAGAGGTCATGACAGAGATTAAACCCCTTCTAGCGAGCGGCAGTGATGGGCATTTGCGTGATCTAATTCTTGAGTTGTTGACGGGGTCACCAGCGATTGCGCATCTGACACAAGAGTTGCGTCAACTCGTGTTGAATCCAGACGAAAGCGAACACAGTCGCTTGTTGGCCAGCAAATGTCTGATCGACCTGCCGGACTATGACCATCACACCGATTTAGCAGTCCTGGTCTCTGAAGCCAGTCATACATCTCTGAAAATTGCGGTAACCATCCTAACAGCTATCGGCGCCGAAGCATTTGGTTTAGCTTACCTCGCTGGCTTTTTTCGAGTCTGCTCAAACCTTTACCCGAGTCATCGAGAACCTTACAAATCCACAATCGGTACGCGTTATTTCATAAGGCGCTTCGTTGGCGGACTTGGTTTGATACCAATCGAGTGGCTACTAGATGACTTAACTAAAGACCTTGTTTGCACATGCAAAAAAAAATATTACGAATGTGATTGTAGAATTGGGATCAGCAAGATTGTAGGCATGATGCTGGATCGATACTTTGAATTGGCAACACCTCCTTTTGACCCGAAAAGGGTTTGGCATTGGATCGAAAATCTGATTTTTCATGAGCAAAAATCAGCAGATCAGAGCAAGGCCGTTAAAGTGCTTCAAGATGACGATGGCTTGCGGCAAGGAATAATGGCTCATGCATTTGGAAAACTCACCAGCAGCGACGATATTTTCGAAACTAGAATACAGAAATTTGATTTCCACTCTCACTCCGGCCTTCGTTTTCAATCCAGCGATTACTACTTTATAGTTGATCTGGCATTTGAAATTAATAACCCGGCACTGTGGGCGAGTTACATCGCAATGCATCACTTTCATCAAAGTCAAGCACAGCGAGGCCCAAATAGATTGCGACGGCACATGCGTGAACAGGCATTGGAGAAATCTCCTTTGATGCGCGAGTGGGCAAAATTCAATAGGGCAGCTGCGCAATCTGCACAAGCCCAACAAAAAAGCATGTTTGCCCACAGGCGGAGGATGAATCGCCGCCGACGAGAACAAAACGACATCAATAAGTTAAACATCCAGTATTTACGGGACAACCGAGAGCTTGTTCAAAGTGGTCGGCATTGGCCTTGTCTTGCGCGCTTTGCTAATTTGGTTCTTACCGACCCAGATAAAATTGAGTATGAGTTCGGTGATGAAGCGCTTGTTCGAAAGGCTCTCAGAAACTGCCTAGATTTCATTGCTCCCGATGTCCCTAATCTGCTCAGGCTTGCGGAATTACAGTGTGCATCGCAGAGCGCATACACTGAACCTGTTCTTTTTGCAGCTTGCTTGGAAATCATGCGCAGCGACGGAAACCTGGAAAATGTCGATCTGCCGTTACTGAATGCACTGCGAACTAATCTCGACATGGGCTACAGTGCCGTGTCCGACGAAGAACGCCATGCGCTGAAAGATGAAGTCAACCGATTGATTTTCGCAGCCGCGGGAAGTGCCGAAACCTTTCTCCGGCGGTACGTCGAGCCCCAACTCGCACAAAAGGGTTGCCAACATCCCGATATTTGGTTGTTACGCGGTGATGAGGCTTTCAGCCACCTACGGGCGGCAATCTCAATAGAATGGCTTAACCGATTTCCTGATTTGGCGCTCGGATCGCTTGATACACTTTTTGAAATTGCGGCCGAGTTCGGTGATCGCGATGCCCTGCAAAAAATCGTCTCAGAGCGTTGCTCAACTTTCATGTCCGCATGGCCCAGCCCGACAGGCGATGAAGACCTCGAAAAAAGGCGTGCTTTTTGGTTCGTGCGAGCATTTTATTTTGTAGAGGACACACCTGAAACATACTGGAGTTGGCTGAAAGCCGACAAGGACACTATATTTTTGCTTAGTGACCGCTCTGGGCGATTTAACCATGGTGAACACTCCCATTGGCCCAAGCTTACATTAAGAAAAGTGCAAGCTGTTCTAGAGGCCTTTATTGACAAATGGCCGAAGGTTGACCTACCGAGCCATTGGGGTACGGGAAGCCCCAGCGAAGAAAATGCATACCGCTTTTTGACGGAAGTCGTTTGGTTAATAGATTTAGATGACTCCGATGACGCCGTCCGTGTCCTTGATCTCCTTCTTGCTGATCTAAAGTTTACAGACATGTACAACGATCTGAAGAGCATACGTGCCGGCAAAATCGCTCAGAAAGCGCTGAGGGATTTCGAACCACCGACGCCAAAGGAAATCGTCGATCGCCTGGATCGCGACATTGTGGTGAATGTTGAGGGCTTGCGCCAACTCGTCCTCCAAGAACTTCAAGATTTTCAGAAAGCAATAAATGGTGGTGAATTTAACTCCGCGGATCGATTTTACGACAATGGTAAGCACTTGAACGAAGTACAAGCTACCGAGATCATTGCTGAACGTCTCAACCTAATACTCGAACCGCAGGGTATCGCGATTACGCCGGAGCACCAGTTGAAGAGTGCTAACCGCAGCGATTTCACGGCGACCAAATTGATTGGCGGTAAAAGACGGCTACTTGTGACAGAGGTAAAAGGTCAGTGGCATAGAGAGCTATACACTGCCGCGGCGGCGCAATTATATGCGCGCTACTCCATCCACCCAGACGCTGAATACCAAGGCATTTATCTTGTGATCTGGTTTGGCCGTGATGTGAACGTCGCAGGAACTAAAAACCGAAATATCAACTCCGCTCAAGAGCTGAAAAGCAGCATAGAGAAAACGATGCCGCCAGAGCTAGCTGGACTAATTGATGTGTTCGTTCTGGACGTTTCTAAGCCCTTAAATACAGCAATGAAAGATCGAACCGAAGGCTGAACGCAGCGGGCCTAGAAGGCACCAAACACCGCACTCTGAATGCGCCTAATTTCGAAGACAGGCGGAATGACCGCTTTGGGTCGCTTTCTGCCTTTCGCGACCGGCGGAGAACGGCCAAAAGCACACGCTCGAAGGTATTGACCTGTTGGCGCTGATAGGACTTGAACCAGGATGTTGATTTTGCCTGACCTATATGCGACCTGTGAAACCCCACGTAAAGACATCATTCGCTGAAGATTTGGGTAGGTCAATGAGTTCTGGCGGCCTGGGTCAAAATTGCGTCAGCGGCAACAGCCTCTCGCCCCTCGCGCGATTTGGCTAAAATGATTATCGGCAGAGCTGAGCGCATGGATCGAGTATTCTGCCTGCGACAATTAATTTCTGTTGCTTCAGTTGTGGGAGGATGTCTGTGCTAAAGCGAACCGCGAACGTCAGTATGGTCCACCTAGCTGCTTTGGCAGGCTTGGAAAGTGGGATAAAGGATAGCTTCGGTATAGGGGGTGGCCAGTATCATGACAAGGTCGTATACCATGCTCTGATTCAGGCAGGTGTGCACTCCATCAGAAGAATAGATAGCATGAGTTCAGATCTGCCGGGCTTGGTTGGTAAGGAGCGCATTACTGCTTATGACGGCACTGAGTATTACAATATCCTTCATTCCATCCAAGAAATGCTACAAAAGCACGCTATTGGCGGGATTCAAGAAAAAAATCAGAGTAGATATGTCTCGTTAAGCCTTTTCCTGACTGACCTTATTTTCGCGCTGAAAACTGATTCGGCGATGCTGGTTGTTCTGCCTTTCCCTAAACTCGAAGACTACTATGGAATAATTTCGCCTCATATACTTTCAGCTGTTGGAAATCTATTGCCCGGCGTCACTCCCATAGAAGTGCTAACACCTATTCCACAACTAAGCGTGAAGGCTAGCGAAGTGGGAATATTTGAAGAGCTTCTGGGAAGCCAAATTTTTTCTGCATATTCCGATGCGCATAGCAGTCTGGAGAATAATCGAGAGTCGGACGTGGCTGTATTGGACAACATATCGTTAAAAGCTAAATCTGTTTGGCACCGTTTTTCTAACACCGTTGATCTTAAGAGTCTAACCCTTGCGCTGATGCCTATAACCAAAAATCTGGCAGACAAGGTGCTTACAGGTCTGCCGGGAACCATAACAGGTCTTCTGGCAGATGTTTTGACGAAAGCCGCTCAACAGGAAAAGCGAATAGTGATCTATGACTACCGCCGATCACATAAAGATCTGCTGGTCGCTCACTATTCAAGTATGTCCCGCTTAGGGATTGAAAACGGACAGGAAAAAATTAGCCCTCTCTGATTATAGGAGTTTATTTTTACAAGGTGGGCAGGCGCAAACGAGATACGCTTTGCTTGTACGTATAACAGACTGTTGGCAGGTTTGCTTCGGGGCGGTTGCCACTCCTGGTGGTGAGGCATCAACCATTTTCCCGAAGGGTTGCTATTGGCCGATTCTGTTGAAAAAGTAGCTCCCCCGTGTGGCCTGCGGCAAAATTCTCGCATCGGCCAGCAGGGAAGCACACAGCATGATGGGACAGTTATTGAGTGGGCAAGAGCGACTGTTTTACTCGTTCAACCTTGAAGATCACATCCCCTCCAATCACCTTCTGCGCAGCATTGATCAGTGTCTCGATCTGAGCGACCTGCGCCATCACCTCGCCGATTTTTACAGTCCAATTGGGCGTCCTTCGATTGACCCTGAGCTTATGATCCGCATGCTGATCGTGGGCTATTGCTACGGTATTCGCTCCGAGCGGCGGCTGTGCGAAGAGACCCATTTGAACCTGGCGTATCGCTGGTTCTGCCGGTTAAGTCTTGAAGATGAAGTCCCCAATCACTCGACCTTTTCCAAAAATCGACACGGCCGATTTCGGGACAGCGATCTCTTTCGCTGGCTGTTCAATGAAGTGCTGCGTCGTTGCATGGACGCAGGCTTGGTCAAAGGTGAAGGCTTTGCCGTGGACGCCAGCATCATCAAAGCGGATGCCAGCCGGCAGCGCGGTGTACCGGGTGATGAACAGGTCAACTGGAGCGATCCGGCCCTGAGCACCCGCGCCGTGCGTGAGTATCTTGAGGCACTCGATGAAGAGGCTCTGGCCGAAATGCTACCGAAGCGCCTATCGCTGACTGATCCTCAAGCCCGCTGGACCGCAGCTCCAGGTGGCCCAGCGTTCTACGCTTACTCCACGAATTATCTGATCGATACCGAGCACGGCGTGATCATGGATGTGGAACCCACACCTGCTCATCGCACGGCCGAAGTCGAGAGCACCAAGACGATGATCGACCGGGTCGAAGCGCAGTTCGACATCAAGCCGGAACGCCTCATTGGCGACACCGCTTACGGTACCGCGTCGATGCTGGCCTGGATGGTAGAGGAAAAAAACATCGAGCCGCATGTGCCGGTGTGGGACAAAACCGAGCGCAAGAACGACAGCTTTTCGAGTAACGATTTCCACTGGGATGAAGAGGCCGAGGAATACCGCTGTCCGGCCGGCAACGTATTACGCAGCGAATGGCGAGCCTTCAAAAACGAGCGTTCGCACGTTACTAAAGCCAACACCATCATCTTCCGATCCCGGCAGACCGACTGCGTAGCCTGTCCGCTGAAAGCCAAGTGCTGCCCGAACACTTCGATTCGCAAGATCGTCCGCAGCGTTCATGAAGCCGCTCGTGATGTGGCTCGGCGAATCGCAGCGACACCTGCGTACATGCGCTCTCGCCACGAACGCAAGAAGGTCGAAATGTTGTTTGCCCACCTCAAGCGCATCCTGAAACTGGATCGCTTGCGACTACGCGGCATGAGCGGCGCAACCGATGAATTCACGCTGGCCGCTGCGGTGCAGAACCTGCGACGACTGGCCAAATTTACATCTCAAGGGCCACCTGCCACGGGATAGGTGCGCCTGCACGAAGCAAAAACCCTCAATCCAACCCAATAACCGAGCTGCAAAGCTCAATGAAGGGCCGAAAAACCACTCAATGTGGTGAGTAGGTTCTCCAGTGGTAGTCGTGCCTGAGTTCAGGCGATCTGAAAATCCGACTTTTTCAACAGAATCGGCCATTAGCTGCCCTTAGCGGAATGCAGTTCACGGCAACAGCAGCCTCGAAGGGGGTGGAAGCCTCCCACCGTGCGATTGGCGCTATTACGGTACCGAGCCTAGGAATTGAGTGACAACTGACGCTGGGACTTCGATGGCTTGCGCCCCGCCCTTGCCCTTCAAATGAATCTTCAGGCCCGTCGTCGCACGCGCTTCGAGGTAAGAGCGCGGCAATGGGATTCGCGCTGTTTCGTTTCGCACGCACTTAGAGCCTTTGCAGGAAATTACCTCGTCAACAAATGGCGAATATTCCAGCAACTTGCCCGAATCATCCCGCGCGGTGCTGTACTTGTAGCTTTGGCTTGAGACATAACCTATCTGCACCAACAAACCATACCCCATGTTGCCCGGCTGACCCGCCGCAGCGAGCGACAGTACGCCGCCGCCCGCATCACCTTTGTGATCCGACTTGAAGTGATAATCAAGGTTGTAGACCGTATCACCCGTGTCATTCATGTAAGTAACGGTCACTTGTTCCTCAGTGCGGCCACCAAGACCGGAGTTGGGCGACGGTAATGCGCTGCTTGTGGGAGTAGTCGAAGGCGATGTTGTGCTGGTCGGTTCAATCGCAGGCAAAGCAATCAAGGTATGCGATTCAATAGCGGCGTCGACGCGGTCCAGGCCACGATCGACCTCCTCTGCCACGTCTACATCCTTACAGGTGTAGCTCTCACATTTGTGAGCGGCGTTTTTTGCGAGTAGGTAATAGGTCTGCGCCGCTTGGTTAAAACCCAGGCCCTCGGCTGAGCGTGCCAGATAAAAGTACTCATGATCGCTTGCGAAATTAAGTTCTGCCACTTCAATGGCGAGCTCGCGCCAAGCCTGTTGTTTGTATAGCGCGGTCCATCGCTTACTTTTCGTTCCTTTCGATCCGGAGCAACTAAGTTCGCAATGCAAGCGGATCTCGCCCTTCGTGAAAGCCCCGAAAACATCCTCGAAAGGTTGGCCGCTTTCATCGCGAGCACCACCAGTGCTACACCCCGCCAGCACGCCAGCGATAACCATGCCAGAGGCGAGACCCCGCATGTAGTACCAGAGAGCAGCCTTCATCCTTGCATTCCTTGAGTATTGGCAATGGCGAATAGTAATGGGTCCTTTGCGCCGCTTACCGATCTAGTTTTGTCTCCACGCATCTGCATTGCGGGGTTTAGCTTTCTCTAATGATTGCTGGCAATGCTTGCATAAGACGGCTTCCATCTGCACCTTCTCCGCACAATATGGACAGGCCCTCAAGAAGCTTTCTTCTCGGGTTTTATCTGGTGACATAACCGCTGCGAACAGCAAGGCCAAGGGTCCAAAAAGGCACCCGAGGATGAACCAACCCAATCCGCTACGTCCTTTTGCAGCAGCAATCAGAGCACACACAACTCCGAGCATTAACCAGCAAAACATTAAGAATCCCATCCAACTCTCTCTTCCAACATTCGTTTTGCCAGCATTCGGCATTGCCGTGTAACGATGCAACAATCCAATCGATTCATGGTGATGAGCATATGGTTTCATTTTGCCATCACTGCTTAGGAAGCTCCACCTCCACATTGGTTCGCTACGGCGTTTTGTTGGTAGTACGGCGCGCCCCTCAATCGTCCGGCGAAGTCCCCTTCTCAATTTCAGGCATGTTTCCGGTAGAGCGACTTAAGGCCGGCGGCTTTCCGGCCAGAAGCAATGGGATGGACGACTGACCAGATCAAGGTGGTTAGCTTTAGGGTTATGAGAGGTAATTTCCTAACCTGTTAAAAATCAGTAAATAATAACCTTATAAATCATCAGCTTACGAACTGCCAACCTTAAATCTAACCATAACTAACCCCCCAAAAGTTAGGACTCAAGCCCAGCAAACACAGGACCTGCAGAGCACCTCTCCCCCCATTTTCAAAAACTAACCCTTTTCCCGAGCCACCTCTCAGAATTGCCCCACCCTCGCAGGGATTCGCAGGCTTTTTCCGCCCCACATTCGCGCACACAGCCCCAGGCTGGACCGGCTTGAACTGGGTGCAGGGGTGCAGAAAAAACGACACATTTGGCCCGCAGGCGTGGCGGGGGGACGACTGCGCGCGCCAAGTCAAACACGCCCAGGTGTCGATAACGAATAAAGTTGGTGGGAGCCGTTTAGGATGGCCAGCGCTCGAGGGTTGATTGAAAGCGGCGAGGGCTTCGGCCGAGTCTTGCTCTGGCTAATAGATATGGGATTTGAACGGGCCGGGATGAGTAAAACATTACCCATTACTGGAGTAACTTTTCCACGAAGGATGGGACAGCCCTTCCAGGCGTCCTGCCGATCGCAGCGCCATTCCCCTCATGATGGACCGCTGATACGCTTGCCTCCTCAAAGGAGGATACGCCATGCCAAACTCAGACCTGCTCCCTTCATTGCTGTACAGGCTCAATGAAAATCAGATTGCCCTGGAAGCAGCCATCATGGAGCTGGCTCTCTGGGTTGAGCAGCGTGGCTCATCCGACGTCGCCGGCAACGTTCGCGGCGCCCTGGAAGCGATCGACAAAAACGAAGAGTTCATCAAATTGACGCTCGCGGTGATGATGACGCCGGAATGACAGCCAAAAGCGGACATCTGAATGTCCGCCCAAGGCTCGAGTGCTAAAGCCGCGAATTCGCTTTTATCGAATGCTGAAAAAAGCCTTTCGCAATCCAGTCATGAGATTTACAAGTGTTCGAATCCAGCAAGACCCCCCCCTTATTCTGCTCGGCTCCAGTAATTCACGTTACTGAAAGCCTGCTCAGCCCAAGTTTTTAGCGGGGTGTAGATCTCGCCCGGAAAGCTATTTCAGTGGTTTGGCTGCACTCAAAAGACTTTCAAAATCCCTATACGGCATAGGAATATTTCCATGTAAGAAAATTTCCGCGTGGTAGGTGTATATATCTTCAGGACTGGCGATTAATTTTTTGACTTCATCTCGCAATAACTTTATATCAATTTCGGCATTGCCAATCTCGCGTTTTACATCGCTAAGTATTTTCTCTCTTAACGCTTTTGCAGGCTTCCCCACTAACACTAACTGACCAGCAAAGTAAATCAAGGCGTCCTCAATGAAATATTTGCTCGAATCAAAAAAAACAAAGTTCTCTCCAATGTGTACGAGCGCTAAATTAAAACTTCCGGAAGACAGAAGCTCTTTGTAGAATAGGGTCATTTTATCTCTAAGCTCCCCAGCTTCTTTCTTCGTGCTCGGAGCAATAACAAAATTAAATGGGCATGGTTTATTTATTTGCAAAAATTTAGATATTTCAGCCCCAAAGCAACTTGCCAGTACAAGTCCACAGTTGTTTTTTGTCAGTATATTAAGCGGAGTGACAAGCTTGATAAGCTCGCTCCATGGCAGGTAGTCTCTCCCTATCTTCAATCCTTTAATTTTGTCTCCATGAGCTTCAACATGTATCAAGGGCTGGGTGCCGTATTGGCACATTTTCTCCAGACCTTCAAAGATAGTTCTAAAGGCAGAGATATCTGAAACTTTTATACAACGGCGTGGAAACTGTTCGTTTCTGGCTACAAAAAGGTCATGCAGATCTTCGTCAAGTCTTTTTCCATTTTGCAACTCGCCATCGGACAAAGCGTCGATAATTAAAATGTAATTTGTAGAATATTTAGCTTTGTATTTTAATCGTAACAATTTTTATTCCTTCAGAAAGCGGGGAGCAGGCTTGTTTAGTCCCGCAAATTTAGAGCTACTTTTAGATTTCAGCGGGGCTGACGGCAGCTTTAGGCCGTTTTTTGCCGGTGCTGACCGGCTGCTTTAGGTCGTGTTCAGCCCATCGCGACAGGCAGAAATCGGCCGATTCTGTTGAAAAAGTCGGTTTTTCCAGGCTGCCCCCGTACTGAACGTTGAAAACGTCTTTTTTGCACGTCGTTACGCGAAATCTGAGCACCGACTCCTCTGCTCAAAGTAAAGATTTCAATATCGCACGCGTATTTTTCTGCCGAGGAAACCATGGCCGACTTTTTCAACAGAATCGGCCACAAGCGGTCATTCGAAGAGTCTTCAAAAGCGGAGGTAATTCAGTAATCCGCTCGACAGGTGTGCCTACCTAGCCTTGTTCTGAACCTTCAAGATCAACGGTCTCAACTTTTAGCGCAGACGATTTACCTCGGTGATTTGTACGGAACCTTGCTCGGGGATACGACGCGGCCACCTTGAAGTCGCGGCAGGATGACTTCCGCGTAGTAGTGATCCTGCGGCCAGTTGAAAATAGTGTCGTGGCCGCCGAAGAGCAGATCGTGCAAGACTCGCTCAATGCGTGAGACCCGATTAAGTGCCCTTTCAACTTTCCAAAGATCGGCTTTACTTGATCGCAATTCAGCGATCCTAGTTATCTTGCCGGGTAACATATTCGCCGCATGTTTGCGGCTGGTCGCAATTTTTTCTTCGTAAGCCTTTCCGCAGTCTCTGGCCGCCTGCCTGCCGATAGCGCATACATCCGCCAGAGACAAGACCTCGATCAGCGATCGCAACACTTTTCGGGTAGCGGATTCTGACGTGAAATTTAGCTTTTGCTTACTCATCTGCAGGTCGAGATAACTAAAGGCGTAGTCTTCTGCCACCTCCCTAATCATCCCGACTAAGCCCGCTTCATCTGTAGACGCCAAGCCTCAGGCGGTAATTCTACAGTCACGTCCATTACTCAGCATCGATCCTGCCCCTGGTGCCACACCGGAATTTAGGGGGCAGGAAGTTCGACCAATTGCAGTTCAGACGCAACCCTTCTTGCTACGTCAACAATCAAACCGTTAATCGCGCGTCTGCCAGAGTATCAAATCCACTTTTTTCAGATCGGTAAGCTTGTCGTGCTCGGGAATCAGCTTGTTAAATTGCTCGATCCAATTGACCCCTTTATCGGACGTGAGATATTTATTGTACCAATTTTCGATGTCCGCATAGCGGAGTTTGGCTTCGCTAATCTTGTTTTTAGAGGTGTAGCTTGGTGCCTTCTCACCGATGTTTTTAAGGACATGCTGGTCCCACACAGGTTTGTCAGCACATAGCGTGGCGACCAGTTTACTGGAAAACGATGGTTCGTAACGCCCAGTGACTTCGTACACTCGGTCTAGTACGTTGCCAAAGGTGGGCTTCGAACCTTTCAATTCCTCCATGAGGTTGTAATAAGTGGAATACCAGGATGCCGTCCGACGCTGGACTCGATAAAACCCGTTATAGGCTCGCTGAAACGCCACATCGGTGGAGACATTCACCTTTTCCACCTGATCCATCAGTGCCAAATATTTTTGTAGGCCTGGCTTGGCTTTGAAAATGGCCGAAGTCACATCGGTAATCATGGATTTACTTCCTTAAAGTTGAGTAGCGAGTGCTGAGGTTGGTTACATTGCCCAGTCGTAGGCTTTTATTTTTTGTCTTTGCGCGATCGCGCTTGCGCAATCATTTCATCAAGCTGGCTGATCATTTCATCCACGTCGATCTCTCTGAACTCCCCACACGACGCCGCGATAATCTGTTCGGCAAACTGTAGGCTGTACTCTAGAGGGGTGTAGGTAGGATCGTTCTTGTCGATCGAGGTGTAAATCCACTGACCGTCGACCTCTTGGCCACACAGGCGGTCTTCCTCCTGTAACCCCAGAATGATCGACTGAAATTCGACCTCACTTAGTTGTTCCCCTTCCTGCATTACCCGACGGCGCAGATCAACAGCGCTGATTCCCCCGGCCGCAGCCTGAAACACTAGCGCTTCCAACATCTCGATGTCGCTCATGAGGCCTCCTTCATCCGCCTGCCCCGCGCTTGGGGTTAGCCGTGATCAACGTGATTGCCTTGCCAATGTGAAACATCATGCAGTCAAATAGGGACACTTCTTGTCCCTAATCGCCCAACCAGTGAAAAAAGATGATAAATCGTGCTCACCGCCGTGATTACTTGCGACAAATCCTTCACGCAGAAGGTAAACCCATCAAAACCGCAGATGTTCACGCGATCCTGGCAAGCTGGGTTTCAGATAACAGTTATGGTGGTGTTAACCATCACGAAAAAACCACCCTCAGGGACTTGAAGGTTCTAGAAGAGCTTGACTACGTCGTATCTCAAGAATCGGAGGAGGACAGGAGAGAGTTGACCTGGAAAGCGGTTGGTCGAAGCCACTCGCTAGTCCTATCACCTGAAGACGCAATGTCCCTCACTGCGATCTTCCAGCACGCAGAGCGTTTTGGCCTGCAGTCAGCGACTGCTCAGCTAAAGGGCCTGCGGGACTACGCTGAACTGGTCATGCAAGACGGCTGTATTCGAAAGCTCGATTACAATAAGCGTATTACCTCCGGGACTCGATTTACGGTACTGCTGCCTGGAAAGCACAACCCCGAACATCTCAAGCGCCTGCAGACGGCTATCAGGCAGGATTCACCCCTGGAGGTTGGGTACCTTCCTCGCGATGCCGACGGAGTGGAGTGCATCTACCAACTCAAGCCTCTGGGATTGTCCCATCAAGATTCCAATATTTACCTCTCCGCCTATGTCGTTGAAGAGAAATGGCTGGGTAAAGAGCCCGACGCTGAATTGCCTCGAGGTAAATACAGCAGCAATGGGCCCAATAAACTCTGTGCACTCATGCTTCATCGAATCACAAAGGTCGAGCCTGGCAAGAGGGATATCAATGATCCTGAGGGCTACGATGTTCACTCAGATGAAGCGCAGAGAGACCTTGTGAGTGTGTACACGCCTCCCCAGTTAACGCGTCTTTGTTTAAGCCCCAACCTGCACACCCGGCTTACTGAAAACCCGCTCGAAAAAGACCAAAAGCTGGAGCCATTCGGAAACAAGTGGTTGCTGACTTGTACAACACGCGACACACAGGGTCTGCGACTCTTTCTTTTGGCGAACGCTGCAGATATTGAAGTATTGGAGCCCATTACTCTCAGGGAGCATATCCACGAGATGCTAATCGCTGCGCTGGAGACGTACAAAAAAGGAGAAGCAGTGTCTCGAAGCTAAAAACGGGACCAGCACTAGTCGATTTCTACCAATCGTGACGGGCAAAATTCGGTCAATGACGGCCTTGGAAACGCTGGACACAAATGCTCAAAGCATCACAGATGCCATTATTTATAGACGCCGATTAGAGCACTGCAGCTGCATCATGAGCGGGGGCAATCAGACTCAGGTCGCTGGTCGATAGTGGCCTAATGACGCTATTATGACGCTGTAAAACGACTTTAAGGTGGCTATGAATATATGAATAAGCGCAAGAGGCTGTTTCAAGAGCTTTGCATTGCTTTTGCATTGGGAAGCATTCCTACCTTCATCGCCTTCTGGTCAGGTGGAGTTGAGATGCTAGACACTTCAGTTAAGGCTCAGTTGCCGCCTGATAATGTACTCTGGTATCTGTTCTATTTAACCTTGTCTTATCCCATAGCAGTTCTCTTTGACCGCTTTGTTTGGAAGAAAACCGATCGGATGAAAGCTCGTTCTGCTTTCTGGCGCACCACCTGCACAGAAGCCGGGACAGCACTCCACGCTCTGTGGCGTGTGTTGACCGGGGTTTTACTTGCTATCCCGGTACTTTGGCGGTGGTATGAACCGGAAACATTTGAGTTATCGAAGGTGAGCGTTTTTATCTTCGGGGGATTCTTGTTGTTGATACAGTGCTGGTTCTTTTCTCTAGGGCGAAGCTTGCTTGAAGGTCGAGCACGTCAGCATTCTTGATCCCGCTCTCTAAGCGTTTCGATAGCTTCCAGAAACGGAAATAAACGCCCGTACAAACAAAACAGGGCGTTTTCGTTCGGAAAGTGGCGATACTGAAGGGTGTAGAATCACCACTACTGATCGCCCCTGGTTTCGCCGTCCTCCAAAATCCGTCCTTCGAGGAGGTCTGCAAGTGGCCGATTTCTGCCTGTCGCGAAGGGCTGAAACCCGCAGTTCTCTGCCCGTCGTCAGTACGGTGAGTGCTGATCAAGTCGAATGCAAACGGTTGCTCAGCACGGATGCAATTGGCTTGTCAGTGGCAATGCAAATGAGTGGTCAAGTCAGTGCAATTACGCACCTAGCTTTGCAGAATTGCTTGAATGGCAAGCACAAAGGCAGGCGGGAACACCTTGTCTCCATGTTCATTTTGAATACCACCATCATCCGTGATGCTGAGGCCTTGTTGTGCCAAGCGGGAAGGGTCAATACCTTTGCTAAGCGCATTTCGCAGGCGGGGAGACAATTCGGGAGATGCCGCGACTGGAGCGGGTAAGGCAGCGGGGGCCTCGGGCGATGTCGGCGTAATAGAAGCTCCGACCTGAAGCCCCTTAAAGGCCGCGTGAAGGTTGTCGTTGGTCACCTTGAGCCGCTTGGCCTCGTCCAGTGCGACCCGGAGGGTTGCTCGGATGCTGGGGTCGGTTATCAGCTCCAGGGCCTGTTCGACGTTTGACTTGCTCTTGGCCACATATCGGGTGGAGCCGCTGACGGCACTGGCAAAGGCCGTGATGATTTCCCGGTAGTACGCGCCTTGGGTATTGCGCAGGCTTTGCGTCTTGGGCCCGCCGATGGACTCCAGGCGCCGACCCACTTCGGCCAGCGAATAGTCGCGGTCGCCATCGTCCAGTATCGCGTTCAGCGCCTCCCAGACTTTATCAAGGTTCTCAACCTTCGAGGACTTGATGGCGGCAGCCCGATGGGCCTGATATAGCTGTCGCGCGTCCTTCAGAATATCCGGGGCAGTGAGAGGGAGGCCGTTGCTCATCATATTTACTCCAACAAATTTGCCGATTGCGCAAAGCCCAAGGTCTTGGGCTTCATGAAGTCCAATTGGGTAGCGAATGCCTTGTCCAGCCCCACGGCGCGCAAAGTCGTTCGCCCATCTACCAAGGCATGCACTGTGTTGGCCTCCAGCCGAGCATAGAGGAATTGCCCCATGGCATTGGCCGCGTGCAAGGCGTCTTCATCATCCAGCAAGGAAAACCGGGGCTCATGGCCAGAATTTCGCAGCATTCGGTCAAACAGGCGAGCGCGCTCCAGGTTGGGTTGCCGCCAATCTATGTTCAGCCCGTCGTAAAGGGTGGCATTAACGCAGATTCGATTCAGTTGCTCGAACTCATGGCCTTCCGACAAGACCCCTTCAAGCTGACCAGTGCCACCCGCCGCGACCAGGGCCAAACCATCACCCTTATCTTGGGCTGCAATGCGGATGCACTGCTCGGTAACCCGGCCCGACTTGCCCGTGACCGACGTGCGTATCCGCAATCTGTGGCTCAAGCTGATGGACGAGATGGAACGCCGGCTGGCCGATGTCGGGGAAACTTTGAGCAACGGCGACCCCATACGCTTGGTGCTGACCCGGGATAAGAAAACGGGCCAACCCTCCACAGCCACCTTTGACCTCCATAGCCTTCGGGTCTCCCTTATTACGGCCATGTACGAGGAGGGCGTGCCGCCCGAGTACCTGATGAAGATTGTGGGACATGCGACGGTGCTCATGACCCTCTACTACACCAAGCTCCACGTGGAAACTTTGACGCTTCGCATGGACGAGGCGCTCCTGGAGCGGCAACGCAAATCCCAAGCTGAAATGGCGGGCTTCATCAAGTCTGCTAGCCGTCAGGAACTGGAGCAGGCGGTGGTCTACCGGCATCCCTCCGCGCTCGATGCGGCAAGCAGCGGCACAGGGGTAGGCCTATTGGTGATGGACCATGGCATTTGCCCTGTCGCGGCCAAGCGCTGCCACGAAGGTTTGGTGGTCCAAGACCTCACCAGCAATGTCACCCGCTTTCAGGCGGTGCCTGGGGGTGCGTCTAATTGTGCACGGTGCCGGTTTTTCATGACAGGCCCGGCCTTCCTATTTGGACTGGAGGCCCACGTCAATGACTTGTCGTATCGGCTGAAGAAGGCATCGCTCACCTTCGAGAAAGCCCAGGAACGGTTTGATTCCTTATCGGATGCTCACGCTGACGCCTTGAGTGGTGGCGCCCCCTTCCATAAACAACGCGAGCTGGAGATTGCAGAGACCGCCTTTGAGTCCTCTACGGCTCAGGTGGACGAAATCGCCTTAAGCCTACAAGCCGCGTATGCGCTTTGGTTCGCAGGGTCCCGGAACAGGAAGTAATTCGCGCCCATCTTCTCCAGGTCCTCCACGTGCTTGACCTTTTTGAGCTCGAGGATGTCGGTCCAAGGGGTGGGTCCCTTTACGGGATTGTATTTTTCCTGCCAGTCCCGAAACTCAGACAAAAGGGTCAGCGCATCATGCTTCTCCCAGGGCATCACGTAGCCCTTGACCTCCTTGTCGGCATCACCGGTCTTGTTCGTGTTGAAGTAAAAGACGGAGCCATCGGTTCCATCTTTTCGCTTGTATTTTCTGAATACCCCGCGCTCTACGGGCTCGCCACCGGCTTTGGGATGGTGAAGCCCTAGGTTCGTGTCCCAAAGGCCATCCTTGCCGTAGCGATAGGTATCGCCCTCTCCACTGTCCAGCATGCGCACCTGATAAGTCCGTGCCGGCAGCAGAAGCTTGATAAGAAGCGTGTATGCGCGAACCGGGCTCCAGACGGTCTCGTATTGCCCCGTTACCGGGTTAAGCCACCGGAAAGTATCCTTGATTCGTCCAGCCTCCTTCGCCCAGGCAAAGTCGTTTTCGGTCAAGATATGCTTGGCAAGACTAATGAGCCGCGTAGGCATGGCTTCCCGATGAGTCTCCCCTTGATTCACGTTCTTATAGGTGCCTTTGGGCAAGGGGCTCGCAAAGCCCGGCCTCAGGATAGGGTCCTCATTATCATTGGGCTGGGCACAGACCTTAAACAGCACCTCATTGTGAAATTCATGAAGGACCGCCATGGTTTGCCGGCCCTTCTTGCCAGGCACCACATAAAGCTCAGTGGGCCTACGGCGGATGTCAAAGTAAGCGGCGGGGTTTCGAGGCAAATCCGGATGTTCGTGGTGATGCTTCAAGAAGTTGTTGACCGACGACTTGCGCTTCTTGAAGTTGGTCGGGTTCGCTTCTAGGTGCTCAATGGCCAGCCGGACCCAATCGGCCATTTCAGGCTCTTTGGCAAGCAGCCAGTTGAAGTTGTCGTCCCGAGCCAGATGGCCCATCTTGTTCTTGAAGAAGCCAAAATCGTCGGGAGTCCAGTTGATGGCCACATCAGGATATTGCTCACGCAGCATGCCCAGGACAGGCTGTATCGCTACGGAGTGCAGCTTACCCAATCGACTGCGCTCAACCGTAAGCTGAAAGGTTTCGGGGGTAATGTCGCCAATATCTTCGACTCCACACCGGCTAAGCAGGTTGTCCAACAGGAACCGAAACTTTGTAATGTCCCCAAAATTGGCGCCTTTGCTTTCAAGGTCGCGGCTTAAATATGAATGAACTGTTGTCAGATACGCCGGGGGTGCGCTGCCGAATCCAGCATTTGATATTTGGATGGTAGGCATGTTGAACGGCTCAGCAAGCACCCTTTCCACCCGGAATGGCGGCGGCCTGTTTCCTGCGTGAGGGGCTTTCTGCCGCCACAAAAACGCTGAAGAAAATCGGCTCGATTGGTCTTGCGCTTACTGCCGGTTATCGGGTCGATATAATCCACTAGCCCATCCGTGGGCTCATGGACCAGCACAAGCGCAATCGAGGGGTCATCCGGATCGATGTATACGTCATCAACCCATAGGTGCAGAGGCTCCGAAGGCCGACAACCTCCATACGTACAGAGAAGCGTAATCAGTATGTCGCGTAGGTTGTACTTCACCCAGGGGCGCGTTTCCGCTTTCCGACCTGGGTTGATAAACCCTTGCCATATCAAGTCATCGAGACGCTCCGCCGGGAAGGCCTTGGCTTCTGCCAAAAAGCCATTGCGGTCTCGGGGCAATCGCACTTGTCGCCCCCGGAGAGAAGATTCCTCCGCCCGAGTACGACGCTTCGTATGCGCGAGGAGCGAGGCCGCCTTCTGCTTGTTCCACTTGCGCCAGAAAATAAGCTGGTCCGCCGGGGAGGCTTGGTGATGAATCGGATTCAGCATCGTGGCCCCATGGCGCTGATTCAGCCAATCACTGAACTCCAACAAGGCTCGGGTAAGGCGCTTGGCATTTTGCTGTGAAGTCGCTGTCCAGTTAAGCCCGTAGGCACCGACGCCCGTTTGGTAGGTGCCGAACCGCAGGTCATGGAGAAACGCCGTGTACAACAGGCTGCGCTTGGGGGCGTCCGTGAACTCATGGGCGCGCACGGACAGCCATTCAATGAACCGCCCCGTCGCTTGGGCGTAGGTGCGTTCCATGGACAGGGAAACTAGCTTCTCCCGGAAGAACTCAAGCAGATGCTCAAGCGGAGAAACGCCCACGATAAGAAGCACCGTGGGCGCGAAAGCACGAATCTTGTCTTGAACCAGGACCGTTTCCGTATAAATCATCAGGGAGACAACATCCTCTTTGACCTGCTATGAAATTGAGCCGGTAACGCGTTGGCCCTCAAGTAGCCGCATGCCAGTCATCTTAACGAAGGTGGCGTAATCCATGGGGCGAGTCAGGGGGGATTCTGCGTTAGGCAACACGAAAGCCCAGGCGCGCCCCGTCGCTTCGTCATAAACAAGCTTGAAGAGGCGTGTGGGCTTCCAGACGTTGTTCTTCCCAACGGTCTCGTGACCTTCGTCAAAAATGGGACCGGAGAACACGAACACATTGCCCGAAGCGCGGAGCGCGTACTTGCGAGTGTCCTGCTCAGCCTTATTCCACGTTTTTCTGTTGGACGAAGGGTCCTGCGGCACCATATTGGAGAGCGCGAATGATTGTAGTAGTGACATCAATGGACAAATGGACACGTTAAACCCAGGTAAATCAGGGGTTACAGCCCATCAGTACCGTGTCCATTAATTTCGCTTCTAACTGGACATCCCCTCGCCGTTCCACGACAAGACGATGTCTACCGCGACCAAATACGCGCCTGCCAGAAGGCAGCAGCCTACTGGGGTCAACTGACCGATCCCACACACAAGCCTGCTTACTGTCCGAAGCGTCCTACCAGCTCATTTCGAAATAACTACGACCGGCCGGTATGGGTCGCCAACCTGTTGGCGCTGACGCCGAATTGACCCCGTGCCAACGCAAGACTGCCCCACCTTTAAATCGACACAACTCTTTACAGGCAGTGTTTTTCAAGGAAGCAGACTGGGTCAGTGACATCTCGGCCACTGGGTCAATTCGGCGCCGGCGTCAACAACCTGATCGATGCTGGCTCTCAAGACTGTTTGAAGTTGCCGCCATTGTTGCTTTGCCTCTACAAGCTCCCAGAGCTCATCAGCCGCCCGATGCGCATCGGTAATAGCTTCAACATTACCTTTGTCGGTGCGGCGAAATAGCTCGTAGGCAATTTTGTAGGTGAGGCTGCACGCTTTCTCACTGCAGGGACACGCAATGAGGAAGACGCTCGACGGTTCTTCAACAGCCTCAACCTACTCGCGATTAAGATTCGATCGAGAGCTTGCACTGTCTTGCTACCGCAGGTAGCGGGAACTCTCCACGGCAGTCGTGACTGACTGTTTTTTGCCAAAAAGCTGTCTCTACTCGTTGACCCGTCTCATAAAGAAGCTCAACGTCTTCCCGCTGTGATCCCTTTGATCCATTATGTATTCCAGTGTGTCTAAAAGCCCCGAACATTGGCTGAACCCGTTCTTCCCTTCGACAGGCCAGATACGTTGTCGCGTTCTAAAGCATGCAACATTTGAAGGGATCGCTAAAGCCTTGGCCAATGTCTTGCAACGGAGACATCACCATGAAGATGGCACTGCAGCACAACAAAGCCCGCCACTTGGCCGGTTCGTCGATCCTCGCGGTTACGCTGTTTGGCTTACTTGGCGCAGCCCATGCGCAAACGACCACAACCGCGCAGCCAGCCACGAGCAGGCCTGGCCCCACTTATGCGGCACCCTCCGCGTTCGGCCCTCTGAAGCATGTCAACGCCGGGCTGCTGGATGTGGCGTACGCTGAAACCGGGCCGACCAACGGGCCGGTGGTGATTCTTCTGCACGGCTGGCCGTACGACATTCATAGCTATGATGAAGTCGCGCCATTGCTTGCCGCCAAAGGCTATCGGGTGCTGATGCCTTATGCGCGCGGCTATGGCGATACCCATTTTCTTTCCGAGAAGACCGTTCGCAATGGCCAACCTGCTGCGCTAGCCAGTGATGTCATCGACTTCATGGATGCGTTGAACATCAAACAAGCGGTGCTCGGTGGCTATGACTGGGGCGCACGTTCGGCCGACATCGTTTCAGCACTGTGGCCTGAGAGGGTCAAGGCATTGGTCTCAGTCAGCGGCTACCTGATCGGGAACCAAGCGGCCGGTAAAAATCCGCTGCCACCCAATGCTGAACTGCAATGGTGGTATCAGTTTTACTTCGCCACTGACCGTGGCCGCGCCGGGTACGAGAAAAACACCCATGACTTCGCCAAGTTGATCTGGCAATCGGCCTCACCGAAATGGGCGTTCGATGACGCCACATTCGACCGCAGCGCCAAGGCTCTGGACAACCCTGACCATGTCGACATTACCGTGTTCAACTATCGCTGGCGCCTGGGCTTGGTGCAAGGAGAGAGCCGATACGAAGCGCTGGAGCAGAAGTTGGCCACGGCACCTTCCATTAGCGTGCCAACTATCACCCTTGAAGGTGATGCCAACGGCGCACCGCACCCTGCCTCTGAGGATTACGCCAAGCGTTTCACTGGCAAATACCAGTACCGGCTTATCAGTGGCGGCGTCGGCCATAACCTGCCACAGGAAGCTCCGCAAGCGTTCGCCCAGGCTGTGATTGATGCAGATCAGCTTTGAGTGCCGGAACACCATTGGCGAGTCAGCAGGCTGCTTCGCCAATGGTTTTATAACGGCTATTCAGTCGAATGGAGCCCGCTCCTATCCAAGGTGCACGTGATTACTCGGGTGGATAGCGCCATTCCAGCGACCAGCTCTCCGCCAGCTCGCCCTATTCAGCTACGGAATGAAGGGCCGTTGGGTTTTAATCTGATACCCTCACGAAGCCTTTTCCACGGGATGTCTGCCGGATCTGCGGTCATGGGTCCAGGCGCTTTGGCAACAAGTATGTGCTCGGCAATCGGCTCGAAATCAGCCCGAAAATGAACGGAGCTTTTGTTAACCAACACACTCATTTGCTCAGGCTCTATACCTGCCATCCGATACAAATTTCTGTCCAACATCTGGCATTTACTAGAACTTACTGCAATCTTTACATCCCCAATTTTTAAGCATGCAACAGCCCCCACATCAACCTCCATGCCATTCATCATGGGACCTGCGAAACGACAACGCCCATTGGATAGGTGCATAACTTCAAAGCGACCATGCAAGGGGCTATCGCCCGGCACACCTGACTGCCCTCCTAGAGATATCTCGATGAAGCTGCCCAATCCTGCTGCAATGGCTGACTGAACTGCAGCTGGATCGTAAAGCAATCCCATTGCGGCGTTATGAGCACCGTGCCTTAAAAGTGCTTTCAGCATTCCAGTAGTGTTCGAGTCCCCGCCCGCCCCGGGGTTATCTTGGGTATCTGCAATGATGATTGGACGCAGAGCGGACTCTGCTAATGCCATAGCTCGGAGCACTGCTTCGTCCGGGGGTAGAAGAGGCACCTCCCACTGTTCTTCCTCGCTAACTACCTTTTTATAAAGGACTGATACTGCTTGCTTCAAAACTTGCCTATCCAGTCCATAGCCCCAGATGACTGGCCCACATTCCTCGAAATCAGCTGCTGGAAAGCCTGGAGTAAACGACAACGAAACGCCTTCGGACTCAAGATGTTCTAAATGATCGTAGAGTCTTCGTGCCGGATCCAAAAGCGTACACATCCCATTTACAGGAATGAGGAAAGGGAGCCGTAGACTTTCGCAATGCAGCCTTCCCGACCGCAGTCGCAAATCAAGCAATTTCGCAGCTCGCGCTCCAGTATCAGCCATATCCACGTGGGGATAAGTCCGAAATGCAACCATCGCATCCGCATGCTTCAGCATCAACTCTGTGACATTGGCATGCAAATCTAAAGAAGCGACTATCGGAATATCTTGGCCTACAACAGCACGTAGCCGATCCAAGAGCGTACCCTCACCGTCGTCCGTATGCTCGGCAACCATCGCGCCATGTAGGTCTAGATATATGCCGTCTATCTTTTCGCATGCCGCTGCATTTATAATTTCATCGGTAATGCGATCGTATGTTTCTTGAGTCACATGAGCAGATGGGCTGGCCCCAGCCCAAATTACCGGAACAACTTCATAACCCAGCCGGTCGGCCTCAATTAGAAATCCTCCCGCCGGGATATTAATATCCCGTAGTTTCAATATGTCAATGCCTCTTACCATTTGAGGAAAACCTTCACCTCTGACGAAGTTTTCGTATTCAGCCTTGGAGGGCGCAAATGTGTTTGTCTCATGCTGAAAACCAGCGATTAAAATTCGGTATTTCATGAAAGTAAAGACGCCTCGTAGATATTATTAGATAGGTTGCGTGGTGTTTTCTCTTTGCTGAGCAGGTTCAGGTCTATTGGCAGCAAGTGTAAAAGCACCAACCAAAAGAGTTGCAGCTATGAACAGAAGACCTGAATCAGAATTGCCGGTGGCTGCTTTAGCGCAACCAATCAACGTAGGACTGATAAATCCGCCCGTCAGTCCTATCGTGTTAATAATCGCAATCCCACCAGCGGCAGCGTCACCTTTCAAATATTGCGAAGGGATTGCCCAGAACACTGAATATGCGGCCCACATCATGGTCGTTGAAAGAGTTAACAAAGCTAGCGATAAAGCAAAGTCCCCCTTGTAGATCACTGACCCAATTAAACAAATCGCCCCTAATAATGCTGGAACGGCTGTGTGCCAACGCCGCTCATAGAAACGATCGGACGTACGCCCAAAGATCAGCATCCCCGCCATCGCACCAATGTATGGGATTGCTGAGTACCAGCCGATCTGCATGGTGCCTTGAACTCCAGCATCTTGAAGAATGGAAGGCAGCCAAAAGCTCACTGAATATATGCCGCAGATCAAACAAAAATATCCAGCAGCCATTAGATAAACACGTGGGTCCTTTAATACGTGTTTAAACGAATGGTGCTTTCCTCGTCCAACACCAATATGCAAGTCCAGTACATGTTTTTCCCTCGCACTCAGCCAAGGCGCCGTTGCGGGCTTATCATTTATAATTTTTAGCGCTATAAAACCCAACAGTATTGCAGGTATTGCCTCAAGAAAAAACATCCACTGCCAACCCGTTAAGCCATTAACTCCTGCGAAAGTTGTCATTAGCCACGCAGACAAAGGTGCCCCGAACATTCCACCCAGTGGGGCCGCAAGCATAACTACTGCCATCACTTGACCCAATCGTTCGCTCCCGTACCAATAGGTAAGGTAAAAAACCATTCCCGGAGCGAAACCGGCCTCAAAGACTCCGAGGAAGAACCGCAGTACGTAAAATGATCTCTCGTTTTCGACGAACACCATGCATGCAGATGTAATGCCCCATAAGATCATTACCCGGCTGAGCGTCTTCCGCGCTCCGATCTTGGGTAGTAGTAAATTACTCGGCGTTTCGAACAAGGCGTAGCCTACGAAAAAAATTCCTGCACCAAGTCCATAAGCAGCATCAGATAAATTCAGATCTCTTTGCATCTGAAGCTTGGCAAAACCCACATTTACTCGATCCAAGTACGCCACGAAGTAACACAAAATCAAAAAAGGTAATAACCGCCAGTTTATCTTCCGATAAATGACTGAAAGCTCGCTCGATGGATCGATGCTCCTACGCATACTGCCCTCCGCTATACATTTTTATTTTCCGATGGATACTCTTGCGGAAACACCAAGCGAGCAAGAGCAACTTTTCCATGGTATCGTTGCCCTGAGAGCAACGATGGTTACATGGGTAGGTTTTTGTGAGAGATCTAAATCAACGCCGCATGAGATATTTTTATGAGGTGCTTACCAGCGGATCCATTCGCGGGGCAGCCGAGAATTTGAACACCGCACCTTCGGTCATCACCCGACAAATTCAACTGCTGGAAGAAGAAGTAGAAGCTGTATTGTTCGAAAGGCAAGCACGTGGCGTAGTTCCTACCGAAGCAGCCCACCTTCTTTTGGAGTTCTGGCGTGGGTGCCAAGCCCAACAAGAGCACCTTGAAGACCGCTTGCGAGGACTAAAAGGGTTAAGGGAGGGCGAAATCCGTATAGTTACCAGCGAGGGATTTATCGACTTGCTGATCCACAATGTTCTGAGGGAATTCACTGGTACATATCCTGGCATTCGTATTAGCCTGGACGTGCTTCCCGTCAACAGCGTACTGGAAGAGGTTGCTCAGAGCGCCGCCAGTTTTGGCCTGGCGTACAATCCGCCCGCACATCCTGAAGTCACATACCGCGCATCATCGCTGCAACCTGTTCGCTTACTGATGCGATCCGACCATCCTCTTACGCGGCTAAGTGAGCCTTTGACTCTCCAGGAGATACTGCGTCATCCATTAGCTGTGATGCCGACTGAATACGGGTTAGGGAAAATTATTCAGCTCGTATTACATACAGAAAACCTATCCATTCGGCCGGCCATGGTAACGAACTCCCTCACAGCCCTCCGACGCTTCGTAATGGGCGGCGACGCGGTAACGATGATGAGCGAATTCTCTGCATTTAACGATATGGTCGGCGGAGACATGGTGACTCGGTCAATCGATCACCCACTATTCCAGAATGTGTATGCTCGACTTTTGGTTAAACTTAAAAAACCCCAATCTGCTGGTACTGAAGAACTATTAAAGTGGATCGAAAATCGAATATTTATATTTAATAAATAAGAATCGCTCATCGATTCGACCGTTTCTTCTTTGAACGGTTTGGAAGCTAGCTTTGCCGTCGCCCCTATAGCTACTAGCAAACCGCAGCAAGGTGGTTGTTTCGATGGATAGTATCAGTTCAAATTTTCAAAAAAGTTATGTTCGAAGCACCGATTCCTCCCAGCATTACGTCTAACAAGATTTGAGCACTTGAGACTAGGGCCGATTGTAAACGGCCTCAGTCAACCCCAGTCATGCCAAGTCGCTCCATTATAAACGTGACAAAATCGTTCAACTTTGGCAATGACTTCTTTGACCGAAGATATACCATCTGAACAGGCTTTGGTGCCGGCACATAAGAGCTCATAATCGCCACCAGCTCACCTTTTGACAGTGCCGCGGCCACCAGAAAATCCGGTTGCATCAATATCCCACCGCCGGCAATAGCGGCTTCAAGAAGAACCTGGCCGTCATTGCTTTTCAGTACCGCTCTCTCCGGCCATGGCACTTCTTTATTACCGTGCTTTAAGGGCCAGGCAAATCGATTATTCCAAGATGTATGAGTCAAAATTCTGTGTTTATAAAGTTCTTCCGGAGTTTGCGGTTCCTGCCACACTTCCAGATATTTTGGCGCCGCACATATCACCATCCGATACGGCGGCAACGGTTTTGAAACAAGATTGACTTCAATAAGCTCTGATATCCTAAAACCCAGATCAAAGGTGCTTTCGTACAGATCCACCACCTCGTTACTCAAGATCAACTCTATCTGCACATCCGGGTAAAGCAGCATGAACTCGGCGACTAGTGGGCCTACCAACGATCCCCCCAATGTCATCGGCGCCGTCACACGCAGCAGCCCGCTTGGTTTGCCAGTGGATGCTTCTACCCTTCTGTAGGCGTACTCAACCTGCTCAAGTGCTATTTTTGACTCTTCGTAAAAAAGTCGGCCCTCACCCGTAACAGAATGTCGGCGAGTGGTCCTTTGAATCAGCTTGGTATTTAACGCCGTTTCAAGGCTTTGAATGTGCCGCCCCACCATCACCGCTGACATGTCCAACTGTACAGCCGCATCGGCGAAACTGCCGGCCTCCACAACGGCTACAAATACTTCCATTTGCCTTAGCTTGCTCATTAAAAATGCCTTCTCGCCTTGTAAACCATGCTGAAAAACGCAAAAACCCTGCCCCTGACCCGACACAAGGAAATTCGCTTTGTATCTAGCTCACGATGCCATATGCAGAAAGATGATTCATACCAGTGTCATTTTGAGCGATTAGACACCAGATCACTGTCGAAATTATCACCGCGAGCGCGGAAGACGTAATTGAAACCCATTTCGGATGGGGCCGTCGCACTTCAGTACATGGAGATATAACCACCGAATTTGCCATAAGCCCGATTGACTCGCACCACTATGGCCAGAGCGCATCATCAAAGCCAGGCGCTTTTTGGTGGCAAGGTCATCCGGGAGCCGCGTCGGATGTTAGACCGAGATGCTGGTTTTACGCCAAAGCGGCCAGGCAATCGCTGGCGCACGGGGTATATCGGCCAACATGTCGATCAGCAAGCTGGCCCTTCGCGGGCTCTTATCGGCGACAAGTGACCTGTATTCCACGCCGCCTGTAACTCACCGTTATCTACTAGGCGATGCGAAATGGTTTTAGCCACGGGATTAGAATCACCAGAAGAGCTCATTGGCACCCCCAAGCTTTTTTATTAGTCTATGCCTAGAAAAGCAGTTTTTTTGACTGATTTTCACACTAAATTCCGCACACGGCGGCATAAAATTCCTCAGACCATTAAAGTAAAAGAATAATGAACTTCGACAGCACCGACTTGAAGATCCTCAGAGAACTGCAAAGGGATAGCAGCTTGTCTAATGTTGAGTTGGCCAAACGCGTTAATCTCTCGCCATCCCCCTGCCTTACCCGCGTCAAGGCGCTAGAAGCCTCGGGATGCATCCGCGAGTACGTGGCGCTACTGGAACCAGAGCATCTGGGACTACGCCTCAACGTTTTTATTTCCATCAGTTTGAAGCAGCAAGGACGTGAATCACTGCAGAATTTTGAGCGAAAGGTCTGCGAGTGTGACGAGGTAATGGAGTGCTATTTGATGACAGGTGATGCCGACTACTTGATTCGAGTGGTCATGCCCGACATGCAAGCACTCGAAAATTTCATCATCGAACGCCTGTCACCGATGCCGGAAGTGGAGAAAATTCGTTCTAGCCTTTGTTTAAAACAGGTGCGTTACAAAACAGCCCTGCCTTTGAGAAAAGACAACTGACGGACTCCGTATTCATCATGAAATTACACACATAACACTGATTACTAACCTCAGGTTCCACAAGTACTAACTTTTAGTGCGTTTATCGCCCGCGACGTTATCCATATATTAATTTTGAATAAATGTTAGCGACGAGATCTCATCACATGCATACCGAACTGGACAAGACGCTGAATGCCTTCGGTCGAGCCGAGCTGTTACAAGGCACCACCCAAATCCAACGCGCCGAACGTGTTGAGCAGCAATTGGGTTTGCCAGACCTAGGCGTTAATATCTATCTCAAACGCGATGATCACATGCTCATCGGAGGTGGTGGGAACAAGCTACGCAAGCTTGAATTTCACATTGGCGCAGCCCTGAAAAACGGCATCGACACCATCATTACTGTAGGTGGTATTCAATCCAACCACGCTCGATTGACCGCTGCGGTCTGTGCTCGACTCGGCTTAACCTGCGAATTGTTTCTGACCCGATCTGTGCCAAAGGCGGACATGGATTACGAACTCAACGGTAATGTGCTGCTGGATCAACTCTTTGGTGCCAAACCGAAAATACTGGACAAGGGCGCTGATTCCCTAGCGATGGCCGAGATTCGGGCAACGCAACTGCGCGCGACTGGGCACAAGGTAATGGTCATACCGACGGGAGGGTCTACACCGTTTGGAAGCCTTGGTTACACGAGTTGTGCAACAGAAATCGTGCATCAAGAGGCAGAACTTGGCGTGCAATTCTCCCAGGTCGTTGTCCCAAACGGCAGTGCCGGTACTCATGCCGGGCTCGCCGCCGGGTTTGAAGTGCTAGGACGTAGCGCTTCGACCGTCAAGTCTTGGTCTGTCTTGGCCGATCAGGAATCCTCCGCAGCCAGGACTCTGCAGTTGACGCAGGACACGCTGGCACTGTTGGGCAGTTCGATCAAGCTCCAAGCAGATGCAATCAATGTCGATGGCAGCCAATTGGGCAAAGGTTACGGACTGCCTACGCAAGCCATGCTTGAAGCGGTGCGGCTGATGGCCCGCTGTGAAGGATTGCTTCTCGATCCGGTGTACTCGGGCAAAGCCTTCGCCGGGCTGCTGGCCGATCTTCGACAAGGACGCTATAGCTCCGGCGATAACGTGCTCTTCATCATGACGGGCGGTGTACCCGGCCTTTACGCCTATAGGGAAACCTTCGCAGAGATTTCTCATTGAGCAGATGCCATTGACCTGCGAGTGAGAATTTAGCCCGGTGGCTTTGCGGGCAAGGCATCACCTCGAAATTCGGTGCCATTGGCTGCGCTCTATCATCATTCCGGCATCACCTTCAAGGAATGCACCAACGCTAGATGCATGTTCCAGCCATCTCTCATCCGTTACTTTTGATTGCCTCATAAAAAAGTAATTCGACGTAACGAAAAACATTATGAGGCCGGAGATCTTTCCTGTTCGGCACCATGATATTTGCTGGGGATTGACCCGGTGGCTTTGTCTTTCAATGCAGGTGATAACGGCCTGTTGAGTTTCAACTCCAAGCTGCGAGTGGTCGATGGCCAAGTCGGGTCACCAGCCACTCGAACTGAGGTCCGTCCCGGTACGCTGCAAGTGCAACAAGTATCGAGCAGAGCTAAGCACGACTGATGAGGCCTGTTTTTTTGTATTGCTCTCACTTTTTAGAGCAAAGAGTTGGTGATAAATGGACGCTGGATACGAGCTCAACCTTAGGTGCTGTCGAGCATTAATCTAGAGCTCTCCTTGAATACCAAATCTATTGGCCAATGATTAATTCGCAGTATTTTTATAATGTTGTTTTTTATTACCACGCACGACACACCCAAATTACCCAATAAATGCTGCTTAGTACGAAATCAAACTCTGTTAGTTAATCGCTAAGCTATTACTATAAGTGAGGAGGCATATATGGGTTCGACTAACGAATATTCTATAGCCGGTTCAATGGCGTCGATGGATATTGACCGAGATGAAACGCAGGAGTGGCTGGAGTCGCTGGAGGCTGTCGTGCGCGATGGCGGTTCCGAGCGCGGCCAGTTCCTGCTCAAACAGTTAGAGCAGCACGCAAGAGCACTTGGCATCACCTCGCATGTGCACCCTTACTCGGCTTATCGCAACACAATTGCGATTGAACGGCAGGGTCCCTACCCAGGGAACCTTGCTGTCGAGGAACGGATCTCGTCGATCATTCGCTGGAATGCATTGGCCATGGTGGTGCGCGCAAACCAGGCGTACGGGGATCTGGGCGGACATATCGCCAGTTATGCCTCTGCCGCCGAAATCTTCGAAGTCGGTTTTAACCATTTCTTCCGTGCCCGTGATGAACATCACGGCGGCGACCTGGTGTTTTACCAGCCGCATTCGGCACCGGGCGTCTACGCCCGTGCGTTCCTTGAGGGACGGCTGTCCGAAGAGCAACTGGCCAACTACCGCCAGGAAGTCGCGGGCAATGGGCTGAGTTCCTACCCGCACCCGTGGTTGATGCCGGACTTCTGGCAGTTCCCCACCGGCTCGATGGGCATTGGCCCGATCAGTGCAGTCTATCAAGCGCGTTACATGCGCTACCTCGAACATCGAAATCTGGCCGAAACCGCCGACCGTCATGTTTGGGGGGTATTCGGTGACGGTGAGATGGATGAGCCTGAATCGATTGCAGGCCTGACCCTCGCAGCACGGGAAAAGCTCGACAATCTGACCTTTATCGTCAATTGCAACTTGCAGCGTCTGGACGGGCCGGTACGTGGCAACGGCCAGGTCATTCAAGAGCTGGAGGCACTGTTTACCGGTGCCGGCTGGAATGTGATCAAGGTTATCTGGGGATCGGACTGGGACCCGCTGTTTTCACGTGACACCAACAACGCTCTATTGCAACGCTTCGCCCAGACCGTCGATGGCCAGTACCAGACCCTCGGCTCGAAGGACGGCGCCTACAACTTGCTGCACTTCTTCCAGCAGGATCCAGAGGTCAAGGAACTGGTCTCGCACATGTCCGATGCCGAGATCGATGCCCTGAAGCGCGGCGGCCACGATTTCCGCAAGCTGCATGCCGCGTTTGCCGCTGCCAAGGCGCACAAGGGGCGGCCGACCGTCATCCTGGCCAAAACCAAGAAAGGCTACGGCATGGGCGGTGCCGGCGAGTCGCGCATGACCTCGCACCAGGCCAAGAAGCTGGATATCGACGCACTCAAGGCGTTCCGCGATCGCTTTGCACTGCCGCTGTCGGACGACGATGTGGCGCAATTGCGCTTCTATCGCCCGGCCGAAGACAGCCAGGAAATGCGTTATCTGCGCGAACGCAGGACTGCGTTGGGTGGCTACATGCCGGCGCGGCAGAAGGGTAAGGAACACGTTGCCATACCCGCCCTGGCGGATTACGCGCGTTTCGCCTTCGAGGCCGACGGCAAAGAAATGTCCACCACCATGGCGGTGGTGCGGATGCTCGGCGGTTTGCTCAAGGATAAGGAACTGGGGCCTCGCGTCGTACCTATCGTCGCGGACGAAGCGCGCACATTCGGTATGGCCAACCTGTTCCGTCAGATCGGTATCTACTCGCCGCTGGGGCAGCTTTACGAACCGGAAGATGCCGGTTCCATGCTGTATTACCGCGAAGCCCGTGACGGCCAGCTGCTGGAAGAAGGCATCACGGAAGCAGGTGCATTGTCTTCGTGGGTGGCTGCTGCCACCTCTTACAGCGCCCACGGTAAACCGATGCTGCCGTTCTACATCTATTACTCGATGTTCGGTTTTCAGCGTGTCGGCGATCTGATTTGGGCCTCGGCAGACCAGCGTGCCCGTGGCTTCTTGCTGGGCGCCACCGCCGGGCGTACGACCTTGGGTGGTGAAGGGCTGCAGCACCAGGATGGCAGCAGCCATGTGGTGGCGGCCACCGTTCCCAACTGCCGTGCCTATGACCCTGCTTTCGCGGGCGAACTCGCGGTGATCGTCGACCATGGCATGCGCCAGATGATGGAGCGCGATGTCGATGAGTTCTACTACATCACGGTTATGAACGAGAACTACGCCCAGCCCTCGTTGCCGTCCGGCGTTGAAGACCAAATCATTCGCGGCATGTATCGCTATGCCGTGACGGATGCACCGCCGTCGCGTGGCTCGGTGAGGTTGCTGGGTTCCGGCACCATCCTGCGCGAAGTGATCGCGGCGTCCGAGTTGCTGGCGGCTGACTGGCAGGTATCGAGCGAGGTGTGGAGCATCACCAGTTTCAGTGAACTCGCTCGCGAAGCGCGGGAAGTGGAGCGACGCAATCGTCTGAACCCTACCCAGCCTGAGCAAGTCAGCCATCTGTGCGCCTCCCTTGCCGGCGATGCACCGGTGATTGTCGCCTCCGACTACGTTCGCGCCTGGCCGCAACTCATCGCTAGCTACGTGGATGCCCGCTTCATTGCACTGGGTACCGACGGCTTTGGCCGCAGCGACACCCGCGCCGCCTTGCGCAGCTTCTTTGAAGTGGATCGTCACCAGGTGGTGCTGGCCGCACTGGACGGTTTGGTGCGTGACGGCAAGCTGCCGCGTCAAGTGTTGGCCGAAGCCATCGAGCGCTACGACCTGAAAGGTGATCGCCCGGCGCCGTGGACGTGCTGACCGGTTTTCTCTTCGCAGGCGCTCGATGAGCGCCCCCTCCGTTGCGTGAACCCGCAATGGATCTATTTCTGGGCGACGGTAAGTCATGAGTGAAATCAGAGAGATTCATGTCCCTGACATCGGGGACTTCAAAGACCTCCCGGTGATCGAAGTGTTGGTCAAGCCGGGCGATAAAGTGGCGTTTGATGACCCCTTGCTGACCTTGGAGTCGGATAAGGCATCGATGGATGTCCCGAGCCCTGGCGCAGGTGTTGTTGTGTCGGTGACCATCAAGGAAGGGGATCGAGTTTCCAGAGGCAGCTCCATCCTCACGTTGCAGATGGCCGTCGATCAAGCGCCTGCCGCTGTCAGCGCAGTGAATGGGACCTCGGTGGCTGATGCGGTAAAGAGTTCACCTGCGCCTGCACCCTTAGTATCGACGCCAGTTGTACCTGTGCCAGCTATTGCACCAGCGCCAACGGTGAATACACCCGACGCGAAACCACACGCCAGTCCTTCAATTCGCAGTTATGCCCGAAAATTGGGTGTGGACGTCACGAAAGTGGCGGCTACTGGTAAAGGTGGGCGCATTCTTCGTGAAGATGTCGAACGCTTCGTTAAGGACGCCCTGGTTCGTCTTAACAGATCCGCGCCTCACGCCGACCAGGTAGGCGGGCTTAATTTGCTGCCTTGGCCGGACGTTGATTTCAGCAAGTTCGGCAATGTCGAGAAGGTCGCACTGTCGCGTATCAAGAAAATTTCCGGCGCCAACCTCTCTCGCAACTGGGTGATGATTCCCCACGTCACCAACAACGAAGAAGCCGACATCACCGGGCTTGAAGCGTTTCGCGTGCAGCTCAACACAGAAGGCGGCAAGGACGCGACCAAGTACACGATGCTGGCGTTCTTGATCAAGGCCGCGGTCGCGACCCTGAAGGCCTTCCCGCAGTTCAACAGTTCGTTGGGCAACGAAGACGGCGAGCCGATCTTGATCCTTAAGCAGTACTACCACATCGGTTTTGCGGCTGACACACCGAATGGATTAGTGGTTCCCGTCATTCGCGATGCCGATCAAAAAGGCATCGGCCAGATCGCCACGGAATGTGGTGAGTTGGCGCGCAAGGCCCGGGACGGCAAGTTGGGCCCCGCCGACATGACCGGTGGCACCTTCACCGTTTCAAGCCTGGGCGGCATAGGCGGGACCGGTTTTACCCCGATCATCAATGCGCCGGAGGTGGCGATCCTCGGCGTTACCCGTGCGCAAACCCGGCCGGTGTGGGATGGCAAAGGATTTGCTCCACGACTGATTCTGCCCCTGGCCCTGTCATGGGATCACCGCGTCGTGGATGGTGCGGCGGCCGCCCGTTTCCTCCAGCATCTGGCGGCTCTGTTGGCTGATTTCCGTCGGATCACTCTTTGAGGGGGCAGCCCATGAGTCAGGTTATTGAAGTGAAGATGCCAGGCATCGGCGATGCTGCTGCCATGCCGGTGATTGAAATACTGGTCAAGGTGGGTGATGTGGTGGCGGTCGATGACGCCATCTGCACGCTGGAATCGGACAAGGCGACGATGGATGTGCCTTCTTCAGCGGCGGGCGTGGTCAAGGAAGTGCGGGTCAAGGTCGGCGAGAAAGTCGGTGAAGGCGCGGTACTGTTGACGCTGGAGTCCAATGACACGGCGCCCCGGCCTTTGTCATCTGCCCCTGTTCCAACACCTGGGTCAGCAGTGTCTTCAACCGGTGCTCGCAGCGCTGACCTTGAGTGCGACGTTCTGGTGTTGGGAGGTGGCCCTGGCGGTTACTCCGCCGCCTTTCGCTCGGCCGATCTGGGCCAGAAAACCATCGTGGTAGAGCGCTATGCGTCCCTTGGCGGCGTGTGCCTGAACGTTGGCTGCATCCCCTCCAAAGCGTTGTTGCATATCGCCTCGGTGATGGAGCAAGTCCCGCATCTGGCGGCACTGGGGGTCGACTTCGGTGCCGGCCATGTGGACATCGACAAGCTGCGCGGGCACAAGAAATCGGTGGTCAACAAACTGACGACCGGTCTCGCCGGGATGGCCAAGAGTCGCAAAGTAGAGGTCGTGCGTGGCGTCGGTCGCTTCCTTGATGCGCACCATATCGAAGTCGCACACTGCTCGGGTTCAGGCCGACAACCGACAGGCGAAAAACAGGTCATTCGCTTCAAGCAATGCGTGATCGCCGCCGGCAGCCAGGCGGTCAAGCTGCCGTTCATGCCGAAGGACCCGCGCATCGTCGACTCCACCGGGGCCCTGGAACTAAAGGCTGTACCCAAACGCATGCTGGTGGTGGGCGGCGGAATCATTGGGCTGGAAATGGCCACGGTCTATTCGGCCCTCGGCGCGCGCATCGATGTGGTCGAGATGCAGGACGGCTTGATGCAAGGGCCCGATCGCGACCTGGTAAAGGTCTGGGAAAAGCACAACAGCCACCGGTTCGACCAGGTGATGTTGAACACTCGCACGGTGAAAGCCGAGGCCAGCGAGCAAGGTATCTGGATGACATTCGAGGGTGAAAAGGCACCCACCGAGCCGCAATGCTATGACCTGGTATTGGTCGCTGTCGGCCGCAAACCCAATGGCGACCAAATCGATGCCGACAATGCGGGTATCGAGGTGAGTGAGCGCGGATTCATCTCCGTGGACAAGCAGATGCGCACCAACGTGCCGCACATTTTCGCGATCGGCGACATCGTTGGCCAGCCCATGCTCGCGCACAAGGCCGTCCACGAAGGGCACGTCGCCGCTGAAGTGGCGGCAGGCGAGGCGTTTGATAATCCTGAACTGGCACGCAGTCGTTTTGATGCCTTGCAGATTCCGGGGGTTGCCTACACCAATCCGGAAGTGGCCTGGGCGGGTCTGACTCAGCAAGAAGCAAAAGACAAAGGCATCAAAGTCGAATCGGCAGTGTTTCCGTGGGCCGCTTCAGGTCGTGCGATTGCCAACGGGCGCGATGAGGGCTTCACCAAGCTGTTGTTCGATGCGGACACCCACCGGGTGGTCGGCGGCGGCATCGTTGGCACCGGTGCCGGCGATCTGATCAGTGAGGTTTGCCTGGCCATCGAAATGGGCGCCGATGCCGTGGATATCGGCAAGACCATCCACCCCCATCCAACACTGGGTGAGACCGTGGGGATGGCGGCGGAAGTCGCCCAAGGCAGTTGCACCGACTTGCCTACGACTACACGAAGACATCAGGTAAGGATCCTTTGACCTGCCTCCTGCTGCCAGAGTGGGAGACAGATCATCGAACCTCTTCCATTGAATGTTTTATCAGCCGCTCGGTGGGACCGCGCGGCTTTCATTTTCCCGCTTAGGCACAGGTGTCCAATGCACATTCTGAGCAACATCTCTCGCCTTCGATCAACGAGCCTCATAAGTCATTCTTCAGCGCACTCTCGCGGTGGACGAAGGTCGCGCCTGCTCAGAGGCTTGCAGAAGCCTGGCTCTGGGCAGGACTGTGACCTGGAGTGGAACTATGGCTCCCACCATGGTTGACTGATGGATGGCTTCAGCACTGATTGAGTTCGCTTTAAAAAAGCGGGTTACGCCTTTCCCTTCAGACCGACAAACAAACCTTGCCGAAATGCTTGCCTGCTGCTTGGTGACGGAACGCGTCAGCAATTTCCTCAAGTGCAAACGTAGAGTCGATTACAGGCTTGATGCCGTTTGCTTCGATGGCGCGGATCATGTCGATCTGGTTCCTGCGGCTGCCTACAATCAGCCCTTGCAGCCGCTGCTGACGACGCATCAATTCACCCGTCGGCACCTGCCCAGCAATCCCGGTCAATACGCCGATCAGTGCGATGTGGCCACCGATGCGGCAAGCACGGATCGACTGGCCAAGTGTGTCCGGACCGCCCACTTCGATAATGTTATCGACACCGCGACCGTTCGTGATCTCGAGTACCTTAGAAGCCCAGTCAGTATCGCGTTTGTAGTTGATCAGGTGATCGGCACCGAGCGCGAGGGCCTTTTCCAGTTTCTCGTCAGACGACGACGTCGCGATCACCGTTGCCCCCATCTGCTTCGCGAACTGCAGCGCGAAGATCGAGACACCACCCGTGCCTTGAACGAGCACGGTGTCACCTGCCTTCAGCGCGTAGTCGACAACTAACCCACGCCACGCAGTCAGCCCAGCAGTTGTCAACGTCGCTGCTTCTGCATGGCTGAAGCCTCGCGGAGCATGCGTGAACCATTGCGCGGGACGAACGACGGATTCGCGAGCGTATCCATCGATGCCGTCACCCGGTGTCGTCGAAAAATCGGCGAGTGTCGGGCCACCGTCGAGCCAATATGGAAAGAACGTCGATACGACTGCGTCGCCAACCGCGAATTCGGTCACGCCGTCGCCGATCGCCTCGACGATACCCGCGCCATCCGACATCGGAATGCGACCGTCGTCGGTGCGCAAGCGTCCAATGACGACACCCAGGTCATGGGCGTTGAGCGAACTCGCGTGGATGCGCACGCGAATTTCGCCTGCCGCTGGCACACCAGGATCGGCAAGATCCGCGAGTACGAGGTTTGCCAGTCCGGCGGGCTGGCGCAAGGTAATGGCTTTCATCGAAACAACTCCTGCTAGTCAATTGATGGACGCACGATGCGTGATGTGGCTTCGGCGTCGAGAAGACGATCGCGCGCGTGGTCGCGGAAGGTCAGCGAGCACGGCGTGATTTTCCGGATATGCATCGATTATCACAAGAAGGTACAATTATCACCGGTACTATCAATAATGTAGGTATAAGTGCAATGCGACCGAAACGTCTGGACAGCAAGAGCGGGTGCGCTGTCGAAGTTACGCTCTCCGTTATCGGAGGCTTGTGGAAGGCGGTAATCCTCTTTCATCTGCTGCGTGAGAAAAAGCGGTTCATGGAACTCTCACGACTCGTCCCGAATGCAACGCAGCGCATGTTGACGCTGCAGCTGCGTGAACTGGAGGCGGATGGAATCATTGCGCGCCATGTCTATCCTCAAGTCCCACCGAAGGTAGAGTACGAACTTACGCCGTTCGGCACCTCGCTCGCGCCGCTGCTGATTAATCTCAGAGAATGGGGCGAGACATACCAGGCGCGCCAAGTAAAAGACATCCCACCGGCCGAGGAGGCAGTGTCGAAAATAACCGCGACACGCCGGCGTCGTACAAACGTCAGCGAGCCAACCGTTTGAGAAAGCCCCCGATAAAGCTTCGATGCAGATTCAGGACAGCGGCCTCTTTCCCACCTTCATTGCAAGCGATACGACGCGCGCACTTGAGTCACGCGCGTCGCGAAGTGATTGCTCGCTTGCCTCAAACGCTCGATAACTCGCCATCAGTCAGACGCCAAATGCCCGCCGGATTGTCATGCTTCAACGCTTCGGGTAGCAGGTCGTCCGGAAAGCCCTGGTAGCAAACAGGCCGCAGGAATCGCTCGATTGCCGTCATGCCAACTGACGTGAAGCGGCTATCAGACGTCGCAGGAAACGGTCCGCCATGAATCGACGCATACGACACTTCTTGCGGATGCGCGAACGCATTGACGACGATGCGGCCCGTGCGACGCTCCAGAATGGGCAACAGTCGCGCAGCAAGTGCGTGATCGGGTTGATCGATCTGCATCGTCGCGGAAAGCTGCCCACGAAACTGCTTGGCGA